>CAJQRD010000017.1 GCA_905480605.1 uncultured Saprospiraceae bacterium
TTCTCTTAGCCATTTTTTTATTTTAATTTTGAAAGACAGCAAATTTACAAAACTCTACCAAATATAGTTTGGTGATACACGTTAAATTTCTAACTCTTTAAACGAGCTGAAGGTTTTTATATCATAAGTTTTAATTTCATCATTGATTCCTGGGTGTAAAACTCCCCAAACATCCATATTGGCGGACAGTGCAGCTTCAATACCAGGAACTGTATCTTCTATGACCAAACATTTATCTGTTTCGACCCCCATTTTTTCCGCCGCATATAAAAACAAATCAGGATTTGGCTTAAATGAATCTATATCGTAAGCTGAAAAAGTATTCACTTTTGTAAAGAAAGCATCCAAACCAGTAGCCTTTAGTGATACTTTCATTTTATTCTGTGGACCATTTGAAGCTATACAGTAAGGAATATCTAATTTATTGATAAATGGGATTGCACCTTCAATTGTTTTTAAATCATTTTCAAAAAGCAATTGACACCTGGTTCTAAATTCTTTTTCAAAGTCATAATCGAACTCTATAGTTTTATGTTTTTTAACATATTCTGTAATAAGTTGAAAGTGTGTGCCTTTAAATAATTTTAAACTTTGAGTTTCTGTCATGTTAATTCCAACCTCATTCATCATGTTGGAAATTAATTTGTTAGACAATGATTCACTATCGACCAAACTACCGTCGCAATCAAAAATTATTAATTTATACTCTAGCATATTTGATTCTTAACGTTATTAAGACAGAATCAACGGATTCTGGTACCTCTTCATTAATTTAAACTGTTTTCTATTACCTTTGCGCCTGCGAATTTCGCTATTTGAAATTAAACTAATGAAAAAAACTTTAATCTTACTTTTAATTCTAATAATAGCTGCTTGTGCTTATTATTTTTTAGGAAGGGGAGACAATGATTCCTCAATAAATATCGACAGTAGAAACTTTATTGTTGAAAACATGGAGGATATAGCTTTTATTACCATTAAAAACCCTGGATATCCTCTTATACACTTGGAAAAGAAATCTGAGGATAATTGGATTTTAAACAAGAAGTTTAAGGCTAGCAAATTTGTACTCAATAATATGATTGGTGTTTTGAGTAAAATGGAAATAAAATATATCCCAACAAAAGCTAGAAATGCCAATGTTATTGACAATTTAAGTCAAGTCGGAATTGAAATAACAAGCTTTGATAATAATGGTAAGATATTGTCTGAGCTTATAATGGGTGATAATGACAATAAGGAAGGTGCGACATATTGTGTAAGAAAAGGATTTAAGCAATCTTATGCAATGCATGTCAAAGTTACAGAAGGTGGACTAAGAAGTTATTTTCAACATAACCAGCTGGATTTAAGGGATAAAAGCGTATTCGATATCAATTCAAAAGATATCAAATCATTAAAAATGACCTATCCTAAAGACAAGAAGAATTCATTTGAAATCTCAAAAAATGGCAGCACTTTCAACATTGAAGCGACGGATCAGTTTGGTGGCTCTAACCAAAATGGGAATAGCAATATTATTGAGTCCTATATCAAAGATTACAGCCATGTCTTCAGTGAAGTAATTAGAACAGGTGATCCAAGTTTAGATACTATATCGAATTTAGTTCCATTTGCAAAATTGGAATTTCAACTTTCAAACGGGGAAAATCAAATTTATGACTTTTATCCGATGATTGATATGTTGGAAAAAGATGTAAATACGCAGACAGTAAGTGACTTGCACAAAGTGGAAAGGTTTTTTGTATTTGCAAGCAATAATGAAATTTATGTTGTTCAACGTCGATTGATTAAAGAGTTTTTCAAGCCAATTGCTTACTTTTATTAAAAATAATAATTAACAAATTCTATTGAAAAAGCCTTTATTTTATTTAGTCCTTCTAACAATTGTGCTTAGCAGTTTTATGAATAAATATGACTGGGGATTTTTCGGACACCGTAAAATTAACAGGATGGCAGTTTTTACGTTGCCACAAGAACTTTTAGGTTTTTATAAAAAGAATATAGAATATATTACGGCGCATGCAGTTGATCCAGATAAACGACGATATGCCTTAAAAAATGAATTTGCGAGGCATTATATTGATATCGACCATTGGGATACTTTACCATTTAACAATGTTCCGAGATCACTCAATTCCTCCGCAATGAAGTACGGTCATGTGATGGCTGTCAACGAGAATGATACACTGGAGATTATGATTCCTGATAGTTTAAAAGGAGACTTTTATTCTAAATATATCTTTGAATCTAGATACTCTTCTGTGACGCCAATAAATTCTGACAGTTTAATTATTTATTTCGATGATCTGGCAAATTGGAATAATTTCAGCCTTATATATTTTGATAATAAACTGGTGCAATATGGGATCCATCCATATTTTCTAGAAGAATTTTATAACAGGCTTGTAAAATATTTTTATAAAAAAGATGTTAAAATGATCCTTAAGATCAGTGCAGATATTGGTCATTATATTTCGGATGGGCATGTGCCGTTACATACAACTGAGAATTACAATGGGCAGCTTACCAATCAAATAGGTATTCATGCTTTCTGGGAAAGTAGACTGCCTGAATTATTTGCAGATGAATCTTATGATTTTGTAGTTGGTAAAGCGGAATACATTCCTGACATGAAATCTTACATTTGGGATTTCATCAAAGAAAGTCATGCATTACTACCTGAAGTATTGAAGGTAGAGCAAGATTTGAAGAATGAGTTCCCACAAGATCAACAATTCTGTTTTGAGGAAAGGTTGGAGGTCACCACGCGAATTCAGTGTGAGGATTTCTCTAAAGCTTATCATGAAAAACTAGGTGGGATGGTTGAGCAAAGAATGCAAGATGCTATTTTGGCAGTAGGAAGTTTTTGGTATTCTGCATGGGTGGAAGCTGGTCAGCCGGACCTTGGAGTTGTTTCAAAAATTGAGGATGTGGTTCAAAAAGAACTAGATGATGCATATAACTCAGGTAATATCTATGGACGCAAACATGATTAAGTGTTTGAACCAATGAATAAACATAAACTATAATCGGATGAAATTAAGTTTGATATTTAAAGGCATGGCAATGGGTATTGCAGAGGTAATTCCTGGGGTTTCAGGAGGGACAATTGCATTTATAACAGGCATTTATAAAGAACTAATCGACACAATAAAGTCTTTTGATATATCAGCTATTAAGCTTCTTTTGACAGCTGACTTTAAAGGATTCTTTACAAAGATAAATTTTTCATTCTTGTTATTTCTTCTACTGGGGATGTTAGGAGGTATTGTTGTAGGTGTATTTGGGGTGACTCATTTGTTAGAGAACAATCCTGAAGTTTTATGGGCGTTTTTCTTCGGACTTATTTTAGCATCGGTTCCAATGATGTTACAAACTATTAAAAACAAGACAGTTTTGACTTGGATTGTATTCCTTGTTGGAGCTGTAATCGCATTTATAATTACAAGTTTATCACCAGCAGAAGCAAGTACAAGTTATCCTTACATTTTTATTTCTGGGATGATAGGTATTGTTGCCTTAGTATTGCCAGGTGTTTCTGGAAGTTTTATCTTATTGCTCTTAGGAATGTATACTTTTATAATACCAACTATAAAGTCATTTTTAAGTGGGCCAAATAGTTCTGATTTTTTTGTTTTAGCTGTTTTCGGAATGGGGTGTTTGACTGGTCTTCTGTTTTTTGTAAGGTTGGTTTCCAATGCTTTTGAAAAGCATTATAATATTACAGTGGCAGTGATGTCTGGATTTATGCTAGGTTCATTAAATAAAATATGGCCTTGGAGAAATGTAGAAACGTATCTCAATAAAACAACCAATCAAATAATCAACTCCTCAGAAATTCCAATTCAACTCAATACAGATAATATTAAAATAATTACAGAACAAAATGTTTTTCCTTCAAGCTATCTGTCTGATCCAAAACTGCCATGGGTTATTTTCTCATTCGTACTTGGTTTGGTGGTAATAGCACTTCTTAATAAATATCAAGCTAAAGACTAATTCCTCTAAATTTATATCACTTTTTAGCATATTGATATTGTTAGGTTTTGCTTGTAAGCATAATCTTAAAATTTTCTTAGGCTATAAGGCATAAAAATTACCCTAAAGGAAGCTCAATAATGAGTAACAGATAGGTTCGGTAAACCAACGAAAATTTATATTATTTGAAAGGAATAATAGTTTCGAATAGCTTGTAAATCAGGTAGTTGATTTATTAGTTATTCCCTAAATGCGACATAGCATACTCACTTATCGCATATTCTTCCCTCCACATTAATTTTGTATGAAAGCAATAAATAGGTTAGATGTAAGTATATTATTATATATAGTTACCTAACAATCAAGTTATTTCATATATTTGTATTTAATAATGTGTACACAAAAAGGTTATCATGTTTAAAAAACTACAATTATTGAGTATTTTAGTATTGTTACAGCTATTTGCAGTATCAATCATCGCTCAAAAATCTCTTATCAAAGCAGAAAGACAATTTGAGTTGAAAGCTTTTGATTTGGCAATTGAAAGCGCAAAACTAGCTTTGGACAAAAAGCCTGAATGCTCTAAATGTCATTATGTAATAGCAGAATCATTCAGAATGATGAATGAAAATGTTGATGCTGCTATATGGTATCGTAAAATGGAAAAGTTTGATGACCTTCCGAATGAGTTTGCATTTAATTATGGGTTATTGCTTAAAAGAATGGGGCAGTACAATAAAGCAAAACAATATTTTAAAAAATATGCTGAAGTAAATCCGCCCATTGGAGAGTACTTTGCTGAAAGTTGTGAGTTTGCTAAAATGGAATTGTCTTCGGAATTAAATTTTGAGCTTAACCTTTACTCAGCAAGCTCTAAGTTTACTGATTATGCGCCTACATTTTTTAAAAATAAATTGGTATTTGCTTCTTTTAGAAATGATTTTAAAAGATCACTCGAAAAGCAAAACCCAAGCTTAATACAAAACAAAGGATCACAATTGTTTATTGGAGGATTAGGAGTTACGGGTGATATCAATAGTGTTAATTTCCTTTTACATGATGATGAGGAAACATTTGATATGGGACCGATTCATTATGCTCAAAATGCTCCGATTTGTGCAATTACAAGAAATAACTTTAAGAATGGTGAGAAACAAGTCTTTTCCCAAGATTTAGAATTAACATTATATACGGCTCAAGTTGAAGCTGATGGCTCTTTCAATAATAAAGTAGCTTATCCTTACAATGAAGCGGGTTATGCTTCTGGTTTTGGTACACTTAATGAAGCTGGCAATATTATGTATTTTTCTTCCAATAGACCTGGAGGCTATGGTGGTTTTGATCTGTATGTCACATACTACAAAAATGGTGAATGGACATATCCAGAAAATCTAGGAAGTACAATTAATTCAGAAGGGAATGAAATTACACCATCGTTCACAAAAGGTAAATTATACTTTTCTTCTGATTTTCTAATGGGCTTAGGTGGATTTGATGTATTTGCGTCTACTGTAGAGGTTGGTAAATGGACTTATCCACAGAATATGGGTAATGGTGTTAACTCACCTGAAGATGATTATTACTTCGTTAAACATCCCGCAAAGGATTCGTACTATTTAACATCTAATAGACTAGGTGGTAGGGGAGCACATGATATTTATCTTGTGAATGCCGCACCTGCTGAAAAAGAAGTTGTAAATGTTAACTTTGAGGATGTAATGCCAGCAGCAGTAAGTATTGAAGATGATATTATATCGGATGTTGCCCCTAAAGTACAAAATGTCAAACTTGAAGAAAATGTAGTTGATGAGGCTATAGATGAAACTGAATTTACAAAGTCTAATAAAACAATGGTTGATGGAAGTTCAGTTATCGACTTTTCTAAGTTGCTTCCTCCAAAAGCTGTAGACTTGAACAAGTCAAATGCTAGAGCGGTTTCTTTGGTAGGTGCTAAAAGAGTTGCTTTCGGAGAAGTTATTACAACAAGTTCAAACGTATATTTCATTCAATTAGCAGCTTTGTTTAAAAGTGCTGGAAATATTGAAGACTTTATTCCTTTAAAAAGATATGGTAGTATTTATAAAGTGAGACATACAAATGCTACAAAAGTAAAGTTGGGATACTTTATGGATGAAGCGCAAGCAAAAGAAATCTTAAGAAAAGTAAAGAGTCTTGGTTACTCCGATGCTTTTATTACATATGAAACATTAAATACAAGCAGAATGGAGCTTGTAGAAGTTGCTGAGAAAACGATGCATTCATACAGCAATACAGAATTCGAAACTGATGAGACGACTGGAGTAAACTACAAAGTTCGTTTGGCATCTTATGAAGATCCTATTTGGTTTGAGACTGAAAAAGTTTCTGATCTTGGAATTATCGAGCAATGGAGTAAGGATGAGTGGACAATTTTTGTCCTAAGTGGTTACAGCACACAAGGAGAGGCTAACAAAGCCAGATTAGTTGCACATTCTAGAGGTTTTACTGACTCTGAAGTTGTATTAGATCGTGATGGCATCTTAGAAAAGCTACAAAAGTAGTTTTTGATGCAATAACTTCTGGAAGGCATATGTTTTAAACATATGCCTTTTTTAGTTATAAATTGCATTTATGTCTTTTTACAAGATGTTATTTAAATAAAAGATGATACCATTGAATTATTAGTAGAATACCTGTACTTTTTCAAGAAAAATTACTAATTGTACTCTTTTTAAGATTTTAGTTTCAGAAAAATGATTTTTGTGTAACTTTTATGAAATTGTTAACGTTATAATAACTGACAGACAATCGTAGCTTTATGAAAAAATTCCTATCTAAAATTAGCTTTTGCTCGATTATTATATTGAGTTGTATTTGCTTTTACTATATCAATACGGCAGATCTGAATGATAATCATGATGATTTAAATATAACTGAGATGGAACACCCAGTTAATGACAAAATGATAGGTTCTGTAAAAACAGCTTCAATTCTTTTTACTAGAGTCTTGGAAGTACTTTCTCATAGAGGGGACTTATAGTTGCTCTAAATAAATGGATTGATATCAAATCCATTCAATAATTCATTTACTGCCATTTTCCTTTTACCACTTATTTGAATGTCTACAATGTTGATGTAACCGTCTAAACAAGCCACTTTTATATATTTCTTATTATCACTTATTAATTTTCCGGATTGCAGATTGTGCTCTTCAAGTTCTATTTCTGCTTTAAAGATTTTGGCTGTGTTTTTTCCTATTTTAAACCATGCTCCTGGATATAAACTTAATCCCCTGATAAAGTTGTAAACACTAACTGTGTCTTGTCTGAAATCAATAAGGGTATTTTCTTTATTAAGCTTAGGAGCATGTGATGTTTCAGTATCATCTTGTTCCTTGAGGGTAATATCACCTTTTTTTATTTTTTTTACGGATTCCAATACTAAATCTGCTCCAACGTACATCATTCTATCATGAACGTCAGTGGCATTGTCACTTTGATAAATTGGTATTTCTTTTTGCATCAAAATTGATCCAGTATCTATTTCTTGTTTCAGTTTGAAGGTTGTCACACCTGTTGTAGTCTCTCCGTTGATAACAGCCCAGTTTATAGGTGCGGCACCTCTGTACTGTGGTAAAAGCGATCCATGTAAATTATAGGTACCTAACTTTGGCATATTCCACACAACTTTTGGAAGCATTCTAAATGCAACTACTATTTGTAGATCAGCATTAAGTGCTTTCAATTCTTCATTGAATTTTGGACTCTTCAAGTTTTTTGGTTGTAATATATTAAGGCCTTTTTCAACGGCAAACTTTTTAACTGCGGATTCAATCACTGTCTTTCTTCCCCTTCCACCCATTTTATCTACACTGGTAATAACTCCTACAATGTCATAGCCAGCATTATAAAGTATTTCTAATGATGCTACTGCAAATTGTGGCGTTCCCATGAAAATAATCCTCATTTTTCTAATTTTTAAACAAATAAACCTATTTATAAGTAATTCTTTCTGCTTCAGCCAATCATTTGCGTATTATTTGTACAACATTTGCACATCCATTTTGATATTTCTTTTAATGTTGTTCATATTACTGGGATAAACAAGTTCTATGAAAACTTGTATAATATCATTCTTCCTTAGTGCCCTTTCATCTTTGATTTGGACTCAAACTATTCCTGTTGATGGATATATCTATGGATCTGGTAATCTGGTTATCTTCATCAGGTTACTATTATAGTTCCGGATAAAGACAAGGTTAACTTAAAAGTGGTCAAATCAGATAAAAATGATTTTGGGGATGCTTGTGATGCTTGCAATGTGGTAAATTCATTAATTCAATCAGAAGAACATATATATGTTGAAAAACCACAAGGAGGTATAATTATGACTTCACCGTCGGGAACTTGTTTTTTAATTTATGTTTCTGATACAGGATTAGTATCATCATTAGAAGTTGATTGTCCTTAATTTCTAAAAGGAATATACCAATCCAAGACCTAGACTTTGATCGCTTAGTTTTATACTTAAGTCATCACTGACATCAAACTCGATAAGGTGTCGATCTATAAATGCATCAGCAGTTACGATAAGATGTACGCCAAGAAATATCAACCATTGGTTATCCTTGTTGCTTCTTGCATCATCTCTTATACCTTTAACTGTTTGAATTTGTGAAACTGTAAAGCCATCACATTCATTGCCATCAGCCAAGCTTTTCCAGCATGTATCCCATTTGTTGTAGGTAGATGTTCTTTGAATTAAGAAGTAGATTGCAGCGGCTTCTGCTCCAATAACCACTGGCACTTTCCAATATCTTTTGTTATAGATTTGCCCAGCGCTAGGCAGTACCAATGAATACAAAGCTGCTTTGCCTGGGTTTCCTTTGAACATGCTAAACATGCCATAAGGATCTTCTTTTACAATAGTATCTTGAACTGTTGTTGTATCAACTGGGAAATTATTTTGACCAATAACGAATTGTTGGCAAACGAGAAGTACAATTATAAGAGACAGTTTATTCACAACAGTATAACGATAAGTTATTAATATTAGTCTTCTATCATATCAACGATGTCATTCAATTGATCATCTGAATCAAATTGAATAACAATCTTTCCTTTTCCTTTTGCTGATCGAGAAATATCAACTTTACTATTGAGATGATGCATCAATCTATCTTGCATTTTTCTCACCTCTGGATGTAAGATTCTATTAGGAGCAGCTTTAATTCCAGTTTTGGAACTTTGCTTAATTTCTCTTATTATTTTTTCTGTATTTCTAACAGAGAGACCTTCATTGCGAATCAATTTAAAAACATGAAGTTGTTTGGTGGGATCTTCCAATCCTAACAATGCTCTGGCATGGCCCATAGATAATTCCTTAGTTCTTAATTCTGATTGTATATCAGGGGGCAGTTTTAATAAACGTATATAGTTTGATATAGTGCTTCGTTCTTTTCCAACACGCTTAGCCATTTCATCATGTTGAAGGTTGCACTCGTCAATTAGCCTTTGATAGGAGAGAGCGACTTCAAGAGGGTTTAGATTACTTCTCTGAATATTTTCAACCAACGCCATCTCCAGCATGCCTTGATCATCAGCCAATCTTATGTAGGCTGGTATTGTTTTTAGGCCAGCTAATTTTGAAGCTCTCCATCTTCTTTCACCTGAAATCAGCTGATAGCTATCTTCACTTAATCTTCTAACTGTTATCGGTTGAATAAGTCCCAAGGTTTTTATGGATTGAACCAATTCGTTCAACTCTTCAGTGTTAAATTCTTTCCTTGGTTGATATGGGTTTGGTTCTATTCTATTTGTAGGGATCTCAGCTATAGTTTTGCTTAATTCAGCAACTACTTGTTTCTTTTCCTTTGGCTTACTTTCTACCTTATCGATATTTGTCAATAAAGCACGCAATCCTTTTCCTAATTCTTGTTTTTTCTTGCTCAATTTTTTCTTGTTTATGATTCTTGTAATGTAGCTTCTGGTTCATTTTTTAAAATGAATTCATGCGCTAGATTTAAGAAGTTTCTAGAACCTTTACTTGAAATATCATAAAGTAAAATAGGTTTTCCAACACTTGGTGCCTCTCCAATTTTAGAATTTCTATGGATTATAGTATCAAATATTTTATCACTTAGAATGTTGTGAACTTCCTCAACAACCATCTTCGCTAATCTTAACCTTTTGTCGTACATCGAAAGAACAATACCTTCAATTTCTAACTTATTGTTAAGAGTGCTTTGTATTAATCCAATCGTGTTTTTAAGCTTGCCAAGGCCCTGTAAAGAAAATACTTCACATTGTACAGGGATTAGAACAGAATCGGCTGCACACAATGCATTAACTGTAATTAAACCCAAAGAGGGGAGGCAATCGATAAACACGTAATCATATTTATCTTTGACCTTATCAATTACTCCTTGCAATACGTATTCTCTGTTTTCTAGGTTAGCCAGTTCCAATTCGGCACCTACCAAATCAATACTAGATCCAAGTATATCTAAGTTTTCAACTTCGGTACCACAAATCGCAAGATTTGGATCAATACCATTACTTAGACAATCATATAAATTATATTCTTGTTCATCTGGAAAAACTCCTAGTCCAGTTGTCGCATTTGCTTGCGGGTCCGCATCGATCAGAAGCACCTTCTTTTCTAGAATTGCTACAGCTGCTGATAGATTAATTGCAGTTGTTGTTTTACCTACGCCACCTTTTTGATTGGCGATCGCTATTACTTTGGCCATATTTATATGTTTATTGATTCACCAATACTTGGAAGAATCAGATTTTTATTTTTCTTTTTAAATGCCTCGATTGCCTTTGATTTATCAATCTTAATGTACCCAAATGTATCATAGTGACATCCAATTATTGTGTCACATTCTATAAATTCAGCAGCAATGGCTGCATCTTCATAACCCATTGTAAAATTGTCACCAATTGGGAGAATGGCAAAGTCTAGTTTTGGGCAAGTCATGGGAATTAACTTCATATCTAATGTTAATCCAGTATCACCAGCAAAATAGAAACAAGAATCATCGTCCCAAACAACAAACCCACCTGGATTGCCACCATTGGCACCGTCAGGCATTGAGCTTGTGTGAATTGCATTTACATATTTTACTCTTCCGAAGTCAAAAGTGTACTTGCCGCCATGATTTAATGGATGCCCAGTAACTCCTTTCTTTTCAAACCAATTGACAACTTCATAATTTGAAATAAGCTTAGCACCATTGTTTTTCGCAATGTCTTCAACGTCTGAAACGTGGTCTCCATGTCCATGAGATACCAATATCCATTTAGCATTCAATTGATTTGTATCAAAATTTGAATGTAACGGATTGCCAGTGAAAAATGGATCAAAAAGCAGTTTGGTACCATTAAAATCAATTTCAAAGGTAGAATGCCCGTAAAATGTAA
The DNA here is from genome assembly GCA_905480605.1 of uncultured Saprospiraceae bacterium. Taxonomy (GTDB): domain Bacteria; phylum Bacteroidota; class Bacteroidia; order Chitinophagales; family Saprospiraceae; genus RFSX01. Next base: position 11,388 of record CAJQRD010000017.1, read on the forward strand.
TTTTCATTATATAAAATTATGAGTGCAAATATACTAAGGTTGCAACTTTAATGCCGTTGAGCGCTTGATATAATTACTTTTTATAATATAAATAGGATTCCTAATTAATTAGTTCCTTTCTTTTATACCTATAGCCCAGATTGTGATTAAATTGAGAATTGGGTAGAATTTATATTTTAACCCTAAGCCAACATTTATTATATAAAAAAAAACGGCTGCTCCTTATATAGGAACAACCGCCAAATCGTTAGGTCTAGATTAAGATTATTTTTGGATCATAATCTTTTTCGACACTTTATCTCCATTGTTATTTTCAACAGAAATTAAGTACATACCCGAATTGAGTGTAGATACGTTAATCTTATTCTTATTCTGAATGTCTTTATTTTCAATGGCTATTACTGCCATACCTTGGTTGTTATAAATAGTTACAGCAGTAATATTATCTATATATTCTAAATTAATATTGATATAATCAATAGCCGGATTAGGATATACTTCAACATCAAAAGTTGAATTGTTTTCTTGTAAATGAACTGGTGATGATCCTGCAGACCTAGAATTGATAACTTCATTTGATATTATTGTTCCTGTTCCCCAAATTGATAAACAATAATCTTCAGTTTCCCCATATTGGTAATTATCGCAAGGTCCAGTGGCATATGAGCCCGGTTTCATAATAATCCTCATTCTTGTTTCTCCTGGAGTTAAAATTTGAGGCATTACAATAGTACCTGACAATGTGCTTGTTCCACATCCATAAGCAACGTATTCATCATCATCTTCAAAATCTCCGTCTTGATTAAAATCAATCCAAACTTTCCAGTATACTTTGTCATCTGGTTGACCTTCATATCCAGGATCCAGTTGTAAAGCGTATGAAATATTTTGATCTACATTGTAGCATTTATAAGTAAAGTCACCGTAACCTCCATTATCACCACTTGGGTTATTTAGAGACCCTAGAACAACAGAATCAATATAATAATTTAATGAAATCACTCCTGATGAAGTACAATATGTTTTATTCGTAGGAATAGATTCTACATTGATATCGAAAGAACAAGTTTCTGTGTTACCGCATCCGTCAGTCGCTGCATAAGTTACTGTATGATAAGAGCCTGGCAGTAATAAACTACCTGATGTTGGTCCTGCTGTTTGAGTAACATTTAAACAACCAGGTAATTCCATGATGTATTCTAAATTATAAGTATTGTACTGATCATTCCATTGTCCGTTGTTTAATAACTCAACAAAATCTTGATTATTGTTGTAATTGTTGGGCTGACCTGGATACCAGTTTGTGTAATTTAAATCATCACCATTAACCCATTCGAAATTGCCTTCTGTATCATTGTCACTAAGTCCGATCCAAGCAGATTGTGTGTTCAATAAATTGGCTAAGAATGCATTTTCATATTCATCATTGATTACGGCTAAGTAACCATCATTGATCTCACAATTCTGTTTTGCACTTTCCCAGTTGTCTGCTTGAGTTGAACAATAATAATAATGTCCTCCAAACGTACCCATGTAGACAAAGTTAGGTATAGCACCTCCCGCAGTATCGTTACAGTTATTGCAACATGTAAAAACGTTAGGATCTTCCCAGTCCACTGTAATACCGTTAGAGTTTGCAGGTGCTGAAACACTTATATCACTTGGGCACTCAATGATTAATCCACCATCAACGATGATATCAAAACTACAAGAAGAATTTGCACCACATGCATCACTCAAAGCATATGTAACAGTATATGTTCCTCCAGTTAAAAAGCTTCCAGGTTCAGGGCCTCCGGTTTGTTGTATATAAGTACACGGAACTTCCATGATAAATTCTAATGCATAGTGATTGTATTGGTCATTCCACAAACCACTGTTTAACATTTCAACATAATCTTGGTTATTGTTGTAATTATTAGGCTGATTTATATACCAATTTGTATAATCCAATGGATCTCCATTGTCCCAAACAAAATCACCTTCATTTGCAGCATCCGATAATCCAATCCATGCTGATTGAAGTGTAAGAATATCTGCCAAGAACTGATTCTCTGCATCATCATTTATACTAGCTAGGTAACCACCATTGTTGTTACATATCTGTTGCGCTTGAGGCCAAGTTGCTTGACCCGTTGAACAGTAATATTGATTGCCATTAAATGTTCCCATGTATACAAAACCTGCAATTGTATTTGTTGAGTTGCAATTACCACAAGTACCTTCATATTCAGGAGCGGTCCAATTTGCTATAGCACCACCGGTTGAATCACAAGTCAAATAAATATCACTAGGACAAGTAATCGTTGCTAAATTGTCATAGAGTACTGTTACGTTAAAATTGCAGTAATTAACATTCCCACAATTATCAATTGCGGTATAGACCACGTTTGTTGTCCCAACAGGGAAATAATTGCCTGGTTGGTGTGTGCTTGTTACTGATGGTATTGAACAAAAATCACTGACAATTGGAGCATTCCAATTTACTATTGTTGTATTGTTATCTACTATGATATCATTAGGACAATTTGTAAAAGTTGGTGATATAACATCCTTTGCATTTATAATCTGAACACAACTAGAGGTCAGATTACTTCCTGAATTGTATGATGCAGTCCATGTTCTATTAATTACTTTTTGTCCATGACAAGGGCCAGTTGCAGTGATTATATCTTGATAATTAACAACAGGTGTAGGACAATTGCTTCCTGCATATGCAGTGGCCCATCCTAAGATTGAGGCACTGCTGCTTGATCCGGGGCAGATTACTTTATCTGAAGGGCAAGTAATGCTTGGTGCTGAATTACAAGCGTTGTTTTGAACTGTAATATTAAAACTGCAATAGTTTAAATTGCCACAATTATCGATAGCAGTATAAGTTACTGTAGTTGTACCAACTGGGAAATATTGCCCTGACTGATGAGTACTTGTAACTGAAGGTATACTGCAAAAGTCCGTAACTACAGGTGTCGACCAATTGACTACAGTCATGTTGTCATATACTATAATATCACTGGGACAATTTGTAAATGTAGGAGACAATTCGTCTTTGGCTGCTATTACTTGAATGCAACTTGAAGTTAAATTACTCCCTGAGTTATATGAAGCCGTCCATATTCTGTTAATTATTTTTTCTCCTGCACAAGGACCATTTGATGTTATAACATCTTGATAATTAACAACTGGAGTTGGACAATTTATACCTGCATAAGCGGTTGCCCATCCTAAGATTGATGCACTACTATTTGAGCCTGGACAAATAATTTTATTTGATGGACAAGTAATGCTTGGCGCAGTGTTACAACTTTGCGCACAAGTTACAGTTACATTAAATTCACACTCTGCAGTGTTGCCACACAAGTCTGTAGCTGTATATGTTACTGTGTTTAATCCTTGGTTAAATACACTGCCACTGGCTACTGGAGTTCCATATTGGTCAACAGCATTTAAATCTGGTAATGAACAATTATCTGTAGCTGTTACAGCACTCCACGATGCAATTGCTGTACAATTGGTGTTGTGTGCAATAACTGTTAGATTAGCAGGACAATAAACGAAATAAGGTGAATTTGTATCTTCTAAAGAAATGATTTGAGTATAAGTAGTAAACAAAGAACTGTTGCTAGGATCAGTAGCAGTCCAAGTTCTTTCAATTACATCTGCTCCAAGACATAAACCTGAATTCAAAATGGAATCGCTATATGTTATTGTTGGTGTGGCACAATCAACACTTCCAGGAGTTGCAGTTGCCCATCCTGAAACATCTGGACCTGGTATACTTCCTGTTGGACATGCCCAATAATTCTGTGGGCCTGTAATTACAGGAGGTAAAACACAACTTGAAAAACAAAATATGGTAATGTCAAATGATGCTGTAGATGATTGACCACAATTATCGGTTGCTGTATATATGATTGTTGTTACACCTTCTGATAAAAATGAACCACTGGCAATATTTGATGTTGAACTGACAATACCACAACTGTCACTAAAAGTTGGGCTATTCCAACTTACAGGAATCATACAGCTATTCCCAAAACCATTCACAGTAAAGTCCATTGGAACATTTGTTATAATGGGTACATCATTATCCTCTAAAGTGATAGTTTGTATACAATTGACATTCAAAATTGTATTATTCGGATCTGTTGCTATCCAAGTTCTCTCAACTGTCATTACTCCTGAACAGATTCCTGTAGATGTAATGTTATCAATAAACGATAATATGGGTTGATTGCAATCAACACTTCCAGGTAACGCTACAGCATATCCACTTATAGATGGATTTGGTATTGATAAAGAAGGACAACTCGTAAAGTTTTGTGGACAAAATAACGTTGGTAAAGTAGTACATTGTGTAGTACACGTAACGGTAACTAAAAATGAAGCTGTTGCAGAATTTCCGCAGTTATCAATTGCTGTATATGTTATAGTGGTAGTACCCTCATTAAATGTACTACCTATTGGATAATCAGAATCAAAACTTGCAATCCCACAATTATCAGATGCTGCTGGAAGGTTCCAACTTATGGGAACACTGCATCCTGAATTAGATCCTGTTACAGTAATGTCAGATGGTACATTTGTTATCGTTGGTAATGTATCGTCTGATAGATTTATTGCTTGCACACAACTTGTTGATAAACTAGAGTTATTTGGATCAGTAGCAGTCCAAGTTCTATCAATTGTTTTTGTACCAGGACAATTTCCAGTTGAAGTTATAATATCAGAATAAACCAATAATGGTTGATTGCAGTCAATATTTCCTGGAAATGTTATGGCATATCCACTAACTAAAGGGCTTGGGTTTGAGACAGATGGACAACTTGAATAGAAATTTGGACAAATAAGGTTAGGTGCGGTAGAACAACTAGCTGCTTGACAAGTCACAGTAACTAGAAAAGCTCCTTGTGCTGTATTTCCGCAATTATCCGTCGCTGTATAAATAACTAACGTAAAACCCTCTGAAAATAAATCTCCACTTGAGTAGTTTGAATCAAAACTTGCAATTCCGCAATTGTCAAATACACTTAAGTCCGGCCAGGTTACAACGACATTACATCCGGTTCCTGTTCCAGAAACATTTATATTACTTGGGATATCTGTAATTATTGGCTGCTGCAGATCACTTACACTTATCAATTGTAAACAGCTTGCTGTGATTGTACTGTCAATTGTATCCGTCGCAGTCCAGGTTCTAAGAAGCAACATGGATCCTAAGCATGGAAATGTAGTTAAAGTACTGTCAACGTATGTTACCAAAGGGGTAGGACATGATGGGTCATTTGTTATCGGGATTGCAAAACCGGTATTGGTTGGAGTAGTATCTCCTCCCACACAAACTAATCTGTCAGTAGGGCATATTAATGATATTGCACTACAACAAGAACCTACAACTGTCACATTAAACGCACATGTAGTTTCCTGAACACACCAATCTTGTGCTGTATAGGTGACAGGTGTAGTACCTAGAGGGAATGGCGTTCCACTATTATGAGTTGTAGTAAAGTATTGTATGCCACAATCATCAGTTGCAGTTGGAATATTCCATGTCGCAATACCTGCACAATTGTCAACCAAATCTATTGTGATATCAGCTGGACAGTTTTCTATAACGGGTAGCTCTAGGTCTTCAAGAACTAAAGTCTGCTGACATTGTGAATGCAATTTTATATTTGCAGATCCAGGAGGATATTCAGCCAACCAAGTTCTGTGTATAACTTTTAAACAAGGAGTGTTTGTTACATAAACGTCTGTATATGTGACTATTGGCATTGGACAATTGATATCTCCAGGCATTGCAGTTGGAAATCCTGTAACGCTTGGATCTATATTATTTGTAGGACATCCAAAATAAGTCGACGGACATATTATTATTGGTGCAGTTATACAATCCAAACATTCTTCAACTTCCAAAATATTTGAATTGTTATTAGCGGTTAAATCTACATTTTGAGTGAAAATCAAACAAACTAATAGTAACACATTGGGTACAAAATTTCTCATTTTCATAAATAATTGACTTCTCACCAACCTTACAGAGGGCGAGCATTACAAAATACTAGGAATTGCTTAATACAACTTCAATACGTACAGCGAGGCTGAAACGCTTCTAGTAAATGAATAAAAGTGTTAATTATCTATAGAATACCTACTATTTGGGTTGTAAATAACATAGTTTCAGGATTTTATGAAATTATCCAGATTACAAATGTGGCGATTATATTAAACGGATTTGTATGAAAAAGCAGAATTAAAACCCATTAAGGTCTCCTGTTTTAATACCAATAAATTGAATGACTTGGGTTTCTCCTGGAATGACATCTATAGAAATGTCATTTACAGGAAATTGATAGGCATCCGCATTTGGAAATTCAGATAACAATCCAAGAATTACTCTTTGCAATGTCAATAAATCAATAGCATTTGTGGCTGAATCACCAGTGACATCAGCTGCCAGTAATAAATCTGGATCTGAAATGGGTACTAAATTTAGTATGTGCCTTATTAAAATCAAGATATCTATAGCACTTAATTTGTCTTTAGCACCATCCGTTTTGCGAATTCTTATTACTGGATCGTTTAAGTTTGGGTAGTCTTCTTCAAACTTTTCAAACACTATAATTCCATTATTCAAACTTAAAGGAAACTCTTGTGATGACGAAGCAGAACCCAAAACCAATTCTGATTCTTCAATTGAATTCCCAAAGAAATCTTCAACTTGAATTTGTATTGTGGTAGGTAGCACCTCCGCTCCAGGTTTTTCTGCTCCTGTATCTGCTATTGCTTGATCTAAAGCTGCAATTGTATTGGCTACACCTCCTCCTCCAATTCCATAATTAACTGACCCGTCTGGAGATATTACAGCAAATTCAGGAGTACCAAAGAATGATCCGAAAGTTCCGGTAATATAAGGCTCTAAAGCTATAAGGGCACCCCCATCTTCTCCAGCTCCTGGGAAAGTAAGGTTAAATTCTTCTTTATATTCTTTGACATCTAAGTTACTGTCAAATGATTTGTTACTTAATTCAATAAACTCTACGTCATGTTCACCTTCTCCCCATTCTTCATAAAGTGTTTGTATTGAGGGTGCAATCGCTCTGCAAGGAGGGCAATTCACAAAAAATATCTTTAGTAAAACTGTTTTTCCTTGATTTAAATAATCATCATATAAATCATGAGTTACACCTTCTGTATCTGTAAATGTGAAATTTGGTGCAGTTTGCGCAGATAACGATACATTTGCAATTACAAACAAAATTAAAGTGAGAATTAAACCTTTTTGCATGTTGATCATTTTTTATAAAGGGATTATCTTAAAAAAACCATTGATACCCTCATTAGTTTAAAGAATTAAGGCTATGAATGTTCAATATCACAAAATTAAAAATAAGAGTTATCAAAATGTTTGGGACTTTCAGACCTTATTGCACAATGATTTGAAATCTCAAAAAAAAGCATTTTTAAAGCATTCTGATTATATCAAAGCTAAGCCTAATTTTTTAAATCATTTATTATTCTGTGAACATAATCACGTATTGACATTCGGGAAATCAGCGTCTGAGAGTAATTTGATCACTTCAAAAGAAACTCTTACTCAAAGTAATGTTGAATTATTTAGTATCAATAGAGGTGGGGATATAACCTATCATGGACCTGGGCAAATTACCGGATACCTAATTTTTGATTTGGAATTGCTTTATAGGGATGTGCACAAGTTTGTGCGGACTATAGAAGAGTGTATTATTCAATTTTTAAAAATCTATGAAATAAATGCATTTCGCCTAAAAGACTTTACTGGAGTTTGGCTTGGTGATCCTCATAATTTGAGAAAAATCTGTGCAATTGGGGTACATCTAAGTAGATGGGTAAGTATGCATGGTTTTGGTCTTAATATTAATACTGATCTTTCTTATTTTAACAATATTATTCCATGTGGGATTCAAGAAAGTAATAAAACTGTGACATCTTTGTCGCAAGAAGTTGGACGTGAAATTGATTTAAATTTGGCATCAATTCAACTTAAAGAAATTGTTTTAGATGTTTTTGGATTGAACGAATTAAAGTTTTAGATGAAAGGGAAAAAAGTTGCAGATAGTAAAACGATAATGACTGAGTTGATTATGCCAAATGATACCAATCCTTTGGGTAATCTTATGGGAGGCAATTTGATGAGGTGGATGGATATTGCTGGAAGTATCTGTGCGGGCAGACATTGTGAATCTCATGTTGTAACAGCTTCTGTTGATCACGTCTCGTTTCAACACCCGATCAAACTGGGAAATGTAATCAGCATTAATGCTACAGTAACACGTGCATTCACTACTTCAGTTGAGATTTACTTGGAAGTATATGCCTCGGATATAACGGGTGCAAACACAACTAAGTCTAATCATGCTTATATGACTTTTGTTGCTTTAGACTCTAATTCATTAAAACCCAAAAAAGTACCTGTATTATTACCCGTTTCTTCTGAGGAACAACGCTTGTTTAAAAGTGCAATTAGAAGGAGAGAACTAAGGTTGATCTTAAGTGGCCGACTCAAAGCTAAAGATGCTATTGACTTGAGAGCTTATTTCGATGATCTCGATTAATTATTCAGTTGATTGAACTTAAAATCAGTTTTCTCTACCTGATCTGGTAATAAGATTACTGCTGGCTTGCTGTGTCCCCATCACCAATATGTCTTGGATATTTACATGCACAGGTTGGCTGGCAATAAAATATATTACCTTGGCTATATCCTTTGAGTTTACAGGTATAAAGTCTTCGTATATTTTTGATTTTTCTTTGTCTCCATCAAATCTTACAAGTGAGAATTCTGTTTGCTCTACATGACCAGGAGCAACTTGACTTACTCTGACGCCGTACTTATGTAAATCAATTCTCATGGCTCTGGTTAATGCGTCAACGCCGTGTTTAGTGGCACAATAAACATTGCCTTTTGGGTATACTTCCTTCCCTGCTATTGAGGCGACATTAATAACATGCCCAGAACCTCTTTCAACCATTCTTGGTGTTACCATTCTCGTCATATATAATAAACCTTTAAGGTTGGTGTCAATCATGATTTCCCAATCATTTATATTGCCAGTATGAATCTCATCAAATCCTTTGGCAAGGCCAGCATTATTTAATAAAATGTCAATTTTTTTCCACCTGCCTTTTAATTGTGCTATTGCCTTTTTGACCTCTTTTAATTTGCGAACGTCGAAGCAAAGTGGTAAGACATTGACGGCATATTTTTTTTTGATCTTTTCAGCAACTTGATTCAATTTATGCTCTCTTCGCCCTGTAATTACAAGGTCAAAACCATTTTTGGCAAAAATCATGGCACTTGCTTTTCCTATGCCAGAAGTGGCGCCAGTTATCAAAATTGTTTTGGACATAACTTATAGGTTTAAGCTCTTAAGTTTTTCAAAAAAGTCTTTTCGAAAAGTAGTATATTCTGAAGTTGCAGGTCCATAAAATCCTGTGTGAATATCAACTATATTATTCTTATCATCTATTAGCAATAGGGTAGGATAGGAGTGAATTTTATCAAGGAATGAAAACATTTTGCTTGTCTCTTCTTTATCTGCATAACCTCCTAGTAGAAGTGGCCAATTGAATGCCATTTCTTGCTTGTACTTTTGAAGGATAGAAAAAGCTTTCTTTTCATCCCTGTATTTTTCAAATGCTAAACTAATTATTGCAATATCATTATTGTATTTCTGGACTTCTTTTAAGAAATTAATTTCATCTCTACAGTTAGGGCACCAAGTTCCCATAATGTTTATCAATTTATATTTCCCTTCGTACTCTGCATCATTAATTGATACTGTTTTATTGGCAGAGGACACAAAAGAAAAGTCTACTTTTTCATTTGGAACAGCTTTTGTCATGTTGTACGGATTTGTCAATTCAAAAGCTTCATCACGTACGGCCATCCATTTAGATTTGTAATGTTTGCCACTTCTAAATTCACCGTAAATAGTATCATTACTTATCTTTCCACTAAACAAGAAAGCATGAGCTCCATCAAAAACAGATAGTTTCATTTTGTCAGCATAAGCATTACCATCTAAGTATCTGTAATTACCTGTTTCAGTTATAAAAGTTCCACTTAGTTTATTGCCATCTTGTACAAATTCTCCAATGGCTGGGTATTGATCATCATTGTCATATTCGAATGTGACCTTCCATTTCCCACCAAATTCAGATGTGGATTTTACTTGAGGAATATCAAATCTATGGCTTTCTCCATAGTAAGCAATGAATTTAATTTTATAGTCTTTATTTCTATTTGGTACCTTCCAATTTCCTTCAATTATATTGTCTTCATAAAAGCCATCTAAAGTAGTGTCAAAAGCGACAAACCCAAATTGTAAAGTATCTTTTGCTGTTCTTGGATCTCTTCCGTAATTCACACTTTCAACCTTAATTCGTTCTTCTCCATTGATAATATAGACATCCATGTTGTTGTTTTCATCATACACTACATCTAAATTAAATGGTAATTTGAAATAATCATTCATGCCTTCCGTTTCAGCGGCTGGAATGGAGTCATCTACTTGATCAGGCTCAGTCAATTTCATAACAACGCGCCATTTGCCTGGAGGTAATTTTGTGTAATTATTTGGTGTCTCCAAACACGAAGTCAACATTACTATGAAGACTAGCCATAAACTTAACTTTTGCATATTATTGGTTTATAAATACTAAACTGTAGAAACTCTAAAATGTTGGACAAAAAATCGCTTCATTTTCATGCTCTCCTGAGTATCTTATCGACATTTCAAAAGTGTTGAAATTGAAGGGGCTTTCAAATGTATCGGTCATAGGAACATCATAAGACAGTCCTAAAATAAATCCTTGATGAATGACTCCAAAAAGGGGTGTTAAACTTTCCAATCTGGATCCATCGAGATCTTTGTTACCAGAAACCCAAATACCAAATACAATTCCGGTATTTGATTGCTTAAAATTGTACTGGACGTTTGATCCAATACTCAAAAGTGTACTTTCTCCTTGTTGCTGATATATAACTCTAGGCTGCCATTCCAAATTAAATTTCAACAATTTGTCCATGCTAAAATGGAAAGTAAACCTAGATAAAAGTGTTTCTGTCAGATCAAGGTTTGGATTCGGATTGTTTAGCCTATTGAAAAAAGAAATGTTAGGATTAGTCAAATGGTGAGATGCAAACCCAACATAGTATTTCGTAGTTTTATCAATATTAATATAATAGTTCAGACCTAGTGAAACGTCAAAGAATCCAATGTTATTGGGAGGAAGTGTCTCAATTGTTGGTCTGTCAAAACTATTAATCTGATCGAATTGATCACCAAAAGTTAGATTGTCGTAATTTATATTTCTTTGAATAACACCAATCTTAATACCTGCACCTATAAAACTTGGATTTTTTTCTGTTAACCTCTTATGGTAGGCAAAATATCCAGCAATGTTGTTTGTATTTGCCTGAAATTCAGCAACCCGATCACTTGTAAAAAACAAACCTACACCAAAATGATCTTTGGAGTTTTTAGCAAAGTTTAACCCAACTTTTGTATCACCGCCTGCAATAAAAGTCTTATATGGTGTATCTATACTGTTGTTCCACTGGTCTCTATAAACCAAAGACATACGATATGTCCCTTCATAAGCACCCGTGAGAGCAGGGTTCATATGCACAGGGATTGCGAAAAACTGTGAAAAACGTTCATCTTGGGCCTCTGTCTGTCCAGTAAATGCAAAAAAAGCTATAAATAGAGGTAAAATATATTTCATATCACAAATCTACAATATTGTATAAGAAAGAAGTGAAATTCTAACACTTCTTATAACTAACATATAACGTAATATTGCAATTGATTATTGAATTATCTGGAGGCTAGTTTTTATTAAGATTGGTTCATTGAAGATAGTTTGGTTTGTATTATATTCAGTTTTGTAAGATATGGAAGTACTCTTGATATTCTAAGTTTTGTTATTACCCATAGACATTGTAAATTCGCGTTAGAAAACTATTTTTTTTGGTCTTGGAAGAAAGTATACTTTATGGTGTCTGCAAAGTTAGTGTAGCGGGCTTGTTGTCAAAGCCTGATTATGGGTCGGCTTTGATTTCGCAATGCCTATTTGGCGAATTCATTAAGGTTATAAAAACAAAAAATAAGCGTTGGATTAAAGTCAAATGCCTTTGGGACAATACAGAAGGCTGGATAGACGCTTTGCAGTTTTATATCTCAGAAGATATAAAAGAGAGTGAGACCAAAGATTGTGACGCTTTTGCTTTGGAACTCATTCATGGGTTATATTCCAACAATATGACCTTGCCTATTTCGATTGGAGCCAATCTTCCAAATTGTGATGGGATAAATTTAAAGTTGCCTTTTGGAAAATTTCAATACACAGGTCAAATAATCAACCTTCAGCAAACCGTTAATATTCAAACCTTACTCAGTAAGATTGCTGTAAAGTACTTACATGCTCCAGCATTAAATGGTGGGCGTTCAATACTAGGGATTGACTCGCCAGCCTTGACTCAATTGGCATTTAAAATGATAGGTAAATCCTTACCAAGAACAGCTTACGAACAGTCTGAACTTGGTACAGACATTGGGTTTGTCGCATATTCAAAAGTTGGTGATTTAGCATTTTTTGCAAATAAAGACAATGAGATTGTTCATGTAGGATTTATTGTTGAACCAATGAAAATTATTCACGTCCATGGTAAGGTAAAGATTGATCAGTTGGATAACCAAGGAATATACGATCTTGAAACAAAAAAGTATACTTACAAGTTAAGAACTATTAGAAGAATCCTTTAATTTTTCATTTTGGGGTAAATATTTTGCTTATTGAAGTAATGTATTTTCTCCATTTTCATATGTCCAACATTCTTTTAGAATTGAACAATATTTGTAGTTCAATTTTATTCTATAAATACTTCCTAAGTCTTGACCTTCTCTTTGTTCGATCAATAAGTTTAACATAGTAATTTCTTCTCCTGGAGACAAAAAAACATCTTTAAATGAACCAACAGATAAGTCCCCAAATGATAAGTTATCTTGATTTGAAATGAAATCGAAAAGTAGTTTGTTGCCTTCAGTATAAATTTTGTTGTTGTAAGTAAGTTTAATACTATCAAGTAAAGCTGGTCCAAACCCCTTATTCGTGATTGTTATTTTTACTTGAGTATAATCTATCCCGTCTTTGATATTTGTATTTATTCCTGTATTAGGAATCAAATAAGGAAAAATAGATGACCTTTGTTGAGTTGCCATTATTTCTTGTTGATCTTTCATGATATTGGCTTGTATTATTGATACACCAAAAGCACCAAGACTTAAAAGCACGGCAAGAATCGATATTAAATCGGATCTGTCAAAGTTATATTTATAAACAGTTTTAGGCCCAGCGTTTTTTATTTCTTCTATATCCTGATTTCCTATTTTCTCTTTCATATGCATTTATAAATTAAGTTTTTAAAGAATAGTCTATTTCTCGTTTCTCAAATTTATATATTTAGCCTCAGAAAGTTAATGACAATTAAAAATGAATGCATGAAATACGAGAAATTACTTTCCCCTTTGGATTTAGGGTTTACAACTTTAAAGAACAGAGTTTTGATGGGATCGATGCATACGATGTTGGAAGAGATACCTGGAGGACATGAAAGAGCTGCTCAATTCTATGCTGAAAGAGCGCGGGGACAAGTAGCATTAATTGTTACTGGTGGGATAGCTCCGAACGAACAAGGAGTTGTTGCTACTGGTGCAGCTAAGCTTTCAGAGGAATCTGAAATTCACAGTCACAAGTTGATTACAAATGCAGTTCATAATGAAGGCGGAAAGATTTGCTTGCAGATTCTTCATACAGGAAGATATGCTTATCATCAAGGCTGTGTGGCGCCTTCTGCCATTAAAGCGCCTATAAATATGATGACGCCTAGAGCATTGAGCAGCGAAGAAGTTGAAACAACGATTGAAGACTTTGTAAATTGCGCAGACTTGGCTCAACAAGCTGGTTATGATGGTGTGGAAGTAATGGGCTCTGAAGGTTATTTGATCAATCAGTTTTTGGTTACACGTACCAATAAGAGAACTGATATGTGGGGAGGTGAATACAAAAATAGAATGCGATTTCCTATCGAAATTGTCAAGCGAATTCGTGAAAAGGTTGGTAAGGAGTTTATCATAATTTATAGGCTTTCATTATTAGATTTGGTTGAGGAAGGAAGTACATGGGAAGAAGTGGTTATGTTAGCCAAAGAAATCGAAGCCGCTGGTGCAACTATAATTAATAGTGGAATAGGATGGCATGAAGCAAGAGTACCAACAATTGGTACTATAGTGCCACGTGGCGGATTTGCTTGGATTACTAAGCGATTAATGGGTGAGGTAGATATTCCTCTTATAACAACCAATCGAATAAATATGCCTGAAATTGGTGAGCAAGTTCTTAAAGAAGGATGTGCTGATATGGTATCAATGGCAAGACCTTTCTTAGCAGATTCTGATATTGTATTAAAAGCAATGGAAGATAGATCTGATGAGATAAATACATGTATTGCATGTAATCAAGCTTGTTTGGACCATACATTTACAATGCAAGTTTGTTCATGTATTGTAAATCCTCGTGCTTGTCATGAAACTATTTTGAACTTTGATTTAACGAAAGTTAACAAGTCAATTGCTGTAGTAGGAGCAGGACCTGCAGGATTGGCAGCTGCTACATTGTGTGCAGAACGGGGTCATAAAGTAACCTTGTTTGAAATGTCTTCAGAGATTGGTGGCCAATTCAATATGGCTAAGAAGATTCCAGGTAAAGAAGATTATGCTGAGACAATTAGGTACTACGGCAAAATGATTGAAAAGCATTCTGTAGACCTTAGATTGAATACTAAGATTACTGTTGAAATGTTGTCGTCTGGAAACTACGATGAAGTAATTATTTCTTCAGGAGTTAATCCACGTAAACTGGATTTTGAAGGAATCAATCACAGTAAAGTTTTGGACTATTTTGATGTTCTTTCTAAAGGAAAACCAGTTGGTAAAAAAGTGGCAATTGTTGGAGCTGGAGGAATTGGTTTTGATATGGCTGAATTTCTTTCTCATGAAGGTGAATCAATGTCTTTGAATGTTGAGGCATACATGAAAGAATGGGGTGTTGACATGAGTTATGAAAATAGAGGTGCGTTTACAGTCCCAAACAATACACCATCACCTAGAGAGATTTACTTATTAAAAAGGTCTAAGGGGAAACATGGAAAAGGATTAGGTAAAACTACAGGTTGGATTCACAGAGCCAGTTTGGTGAAAAAGAAAGTTATTATGCTTTCTATGGTAGAATACTTGAAAGTTGATGATAGTGGATTTCATATCCGAGTCGGAGAGGATGTACAATTGCTAGATGTAGACAATGTTATTATTTGTGCAGGTCAAGAATCTAGAGATGATTTATCAACTCAGTTGCGTGAGAAAGGCATTAATGTACATGTGATTGGAGGTGCTTTGAATTCCAAAGAATTGGATGCTAAACGTGCGATAAAAGAAGCATCTTATTTGGCTGCAAAATTATAGTCAGTTTAAAGAGTATTTAAAATAATTAATTGAGACGCAGCAATAATAATTTACCTCTAATTATACTGGCATTTGCCAATACCTATATTGTCTGGGGTTCCACGTATTTGTTTTCTGCTTTTGCATTAAGACAACTACCTGCTTTTGGAATATGTGGTTATCGATATATTATAGCTTCCTTATTGACGCTAGGGATATATCTTTTTATGAAGAAACCCAATAAGCCGAAATTGCTTGAGATACGAAATGCTGCGCTTGCTGGTTTTGTATTTCTAGGGCTTGGGACAGGAGGTGCCATATGGTCTTTGAATTATTTAGATACTGGATTTACAGCATTAATTATTTCTGGGGAACCTTTATTGATAGTATTCCTAATGTGGCTTATAAATAAACAAGCTCCCACTATGCAAACTATTTTTGGTATCATAATGGGTATTGTTGGTATTTACTTATTGGTGTCTCAGAAATCATTGGTTGCAACCGATGACCAATGGCTAGGTATTTTTATGGTGCTTTTATCAATGATAGCATGGGGATTAGGATCCATCTTTGTGAGCAAAGCCAAGATGCCAGACAATCAATTTTTCAGTACAACCATTCAAATGTTTGTAGGTGGTCTTACCACTTTGATAATTAGTATCATTATTGGTGAGGAGATGTTGGCTTTGAGTGAGTGGAATGATTTGACAATGATCTCTTTGGCTTTTTTAATTGTATTTGGATCGGTTGTCGCATTTACTTCTTTCAACTATCTATTGAAAACTGTTTCTACTGAAAAAGTAGTGACCAATACTTATATCAATCCGATAATTGCTATGCTTTTAGGTTATTTATATAACAATGAAATTATAACTGGTCAATCAGTATTTGCGGCAGTTGTTATGTTGGCTGGTGTATTTATTATCAACAGTAATAAAACCAAATCCTTTAAAGGCTAGGCTTTACTTTAATGTTTAATTGAAATATCAATTATGTTATTTTGTAGGTTTACCCAAATTTCATAATCTTATCTTAAATAAAAAAGCCTTCCAAGAAAACTTGAAAGGCTATTTATTTTTAATACTCATCCTCATTAAAGAGGAAGTCATCTTTCCGTGGATAATCTGGCCAAATTTCGACCATGTTTTCGTAGGCATCTCCTTCGTCTTCAATCTGTTGCAGATTTTCAATTACCTCTAGGGGTGCACCGGTTCTGATAGCGTAATCTATCAATTCATCCCTTGTTGCTGGCCAAGGAGCATCTTCTAAATGATGTGCCAATTCAAGCGTCCAATACATTTAATACTTATTTAAAATTTTTACCAATTGGTACATAATGACCTCAAAATATTTACAAATGTATTAAATTTTTTATTCGAAAAAAGCTTTTTTAAATAAAATTAATAAAAATGCGTAATGAGTTAATTATCAATATATTATGAGGCCAATTTTTTATTTTATGTTAATTACATATCTAATAACTACTTAAGTATTTAAATAATTCCATAATTGCAGAAATTATTTTTTACTTAACCAAATAAATGTAGAAAAAAGTAATTCCCCACAATAACAGGCTGCTATTTAGATAATTAGCATGGCATCACCATAACTGAAAAATCTATACTTTTCTTTGATTGCCTCATTGTATGCATCCATAATCAATTCCCTTCCACCAAATGCTGACACCATAATTATCAATGACGATTTAGGTAAGTGAAAGTTTGTTACCATTGAATTGGCAATACTAAATTCATAAGGATGATATATGAAAGTATTTGTCCATCCTTCAGCTTCCTTCAACATACCAGTTGCAGATACTGCAGACTCAATTGATCTCATAGACGTTGTACCGATACTACAAACGCTTTGTTTGGCTTTTTTTGTAGCGTTAACTATTTGAGCAGTTTCATCTGTAATCTGAAAATATTCAGCTTCCATTTTGTGCTTAGACAAATCTTCAACTTCAATATCTCTAAATGTTCCTAGACCGACGTGTAATGTTACTTCTGCTAAATTGACACCTTTGATCTCTAACCTTTTCATAAGGCTTTTACTAAAGTGAAGCCCAGCTGTTGGAGCAGCTACCGCACCTAATCTAGAAGCATAAACAGTTTGATATCTTTCAAAATCACTTGCTTCTGGTTCACGGTTGATATATTTAGGCAATGGAGTATTACCCAGTTGCTTTAATACAGCTTGATATTCTTCTTCATCACCATCAAAAAAGAATCTGATTGTTCTACCTCTTGATGTTGTATTGTCAACAACCTCAGCAACAAGTACATCATTCCCTTCTGCATCAGAGAAGTATAATTTATTACCTACTCTTATTTTTCTTGCTGGATCAACCAAAACGTCCCATAATCTAGCTTCTTTGTTTAATTCTCTAAGTAAGAATACTTCGATTTGTGCACCTGTTTTTTCTTTTTTTCCATACAGTCTTGCTGGAAATACCTTTGTGTTATTGAAGATTATTGTATCATCCTCTACAAAATAGTCAAGTAAGTCTTTGAATACTTTATGTTCAATCTTGCCTGTTTCTCTATTGATGACCATTAGTCTTGCTTCATCTCTTTCTTTTGAAGGATATTTAGCAATTAAATCTTCTGGTAGCTTAAAGTCAAAACTCGATAATTTGGTTTTCATATTATTACTTACTTTTTAAAATGTATGTGCAATATTAATTCCTAGGTCTTTGCCTGAAATAAGCGGCAAAAATAGAAAAATTGCATTAAATGTTTTTGTAGAACTTGCTCATTTTGAAAGTATTCCATGCTAAATGCAAAATAATTCTATTTAGATGAGTTTTTCTCGTTCATCTAGCTATAAAACATGCACTTTCTGGAAGTTTTAATAGATAAGTTCATTTGAATTAATCGTTAGCAGATGATAAAAGTTCATTTATCTAATAAATCTTTATAAAAAAGTTACATTTTCTTACATTACATCCATGATTTCAGGTTTAAAATTTATGATTGTTTTCGGAAAGGTCGTATTCGAAAGTACAAGACAGGCATTTCACTCTTTAATTTCTAATAAGTTAAGAACCTTTCTTTCCTTAATTGGGATTACAATTGGAATATTTGTAATAGTTGCTGTTCGATCAGCAGTTGATTCTTTACAGGCTAACGTAAAAGAAGGTATTTCTGAATTGGGATCTGACGTGCTTTATGTTGAAAAATTTCCTTGGACGAGTACGACAGAAGATAACTATTGGAAGTTTTTGAAACGACCAGAACCATCGCTCGATGATTACAAAGCTATTAAGGAAAGATCTAATTTTACTGATAAGACTTCCTTAATTGTAAATTCAAATGCTGGAACATTGACCTATCGCTCAAGTTCAGCCAGGGCAGACGCCATGCTTTGTACATCACATGAATATCAGGAAATTCAGAAATTAGATTTTGCAAAAGGTAGATACTTTACACCCAATGAGTCTAATTCTGGGGCGGATAAAGTAATATTAGGTCATACATTGGCTAAGGAGTTGTTTGGAAAAATAGAACCAATAGGAAAACAGCTAAAAATGAAAGGTAGAAAATACAATGTCATTGGTGTCTTAAAAGAAGAAGGCGAAGGCATGTTTAATTTTGTAAATTTTGACGGGGTAGCATGGATTCCATTAAATACAGGAAGGAAATTTATAAATATTCGCCAACCAAGGGTAGATAAATCACTAGTAATTAAGGGCAAAGAAGAAATTGATCTAGAAGACCTTAAGAGTGAAATAACAGGAATTCTAAGGTCTAAACGAAAGTTAAAGCCAAGAGAGGACGATAACTTTTCGCTTATGGAAATGAGTTCTATAAATCAATCACTTGAAGGCTTCTTTACTACTTTAAACACTGCAGGTTTTATAATTGGATTCTTTGCGTTGCTTGTAGGAATGTTTAGTGTGGCAAATATCATGTTTGTATCAGTAAAAGAAAGAACTGGTCAGATAGGGGTTAAAATGGCTATTGGGGCTCAGAAGTTTGTAATACTTTCGGAGTTCTTAATAGAAGGTATCATTCTATGCATGATCGGTGGATTAATGGGTTTGGCTTTTGTTTATGGGGTCGTTACGATTATTTCTACGGTGAGCCCATTCAAAATGGCTTTGACTGCTGATAATATTGCTTTTGGCGTCGCTATATCATTATTGGTAGGTTTGGTGTCCGCAATTATTCCAGCTGTCCAAGCTTCAAAATTAGATCCTGTTGTGGCAATCCGAAAATAGATCGCTGAATCAATGCTGATATTGTTGACATTTAACTACGTTAAAACTTTGGTAAACGAGGTTGAAATAAAGGCATAAAAAAAGCCAAGTAATTAATTACTTGGCTTTTTTTATTCTTCGTATATAGGCTATGATACTTTAGCAACTATTGCTTTGAAAGCTGTTGGATGATTCATTGCTAAATCAGCCAATACTTTTCTGTTTAAGTCGATTTCATTCTGCTTTAAAGCATACATGAATTTAGAGTATGACATTCCTTCCATTCTTGAAGCGGCATTGATTCTTGCGATCCAAAGTCTTCTGAATGCTCTTTTCTTGTTTCTTCTGTCCCTGTAAGCATAACACCATGCTTTTTCGACAGCGTTTTTGGCAACTGTATAAACGTTGCTTCTTGCACCAAAGTAACCTTTGGCTGCTTTTAAAATTTTCTTTCTTCTTTTTCTAGATGCTACTGCATTTACTGAACGTGGCATATTTTACGGTTTTTTGATTTCAAGGGACTATCATTGGATAGTCTTGGCCTCAAATCAATTAAAAAATTAGATACACAATAAAGCTTTGATTCTTTTTTCGTCAGCTTTACTTACAAGCGTTGATCCTGTCAGGTTATTCTTAGCTTTTTTCGATTTTTTTCTAAGTAAGTGTTGCTTACCTGCTTGAAATCTTTTAACCTTTCCTGAACCAGTCACTTTAAATCTTTTCTTCGCACTTGAGTGCGTCTTCATCTTAGGCATAATGCTTAATTTAGGGGCGCAAAATTACATTATTTTTCTGTTTCATGCAGTTTTAACAAGAAAAAATATCAATTATTTCTAATAAAAACTGAAAACAATGCTACTTGGCGCTGTTTTACGTGAGTATCTTATGTTTTTTGCTTTTTGATAGGAGCTATCATCACGATCATACGTCTTCCTTCCATTTTTGGCAATGCTTCAGCAGCACCAACTTCTGCCAATTCATTTATGAATCTTAAAAGAAGTAATTGACCTCTGTCCTTGAATACGATAGTTCTTCCTTTGAAGTGAACATATGCTTTAACTTTAGCACCGTCTGTAAGAAACTTTGTGGCATGCTTGAGTTTGAAGTTAAAATCATGCTCATCGGTATTTGGTCCAAAACGTACCTCTTTGATAACCGTTTTAGCTGTCTTACCTTTAATTTCCTTTTCCTTCTTCTTCTTAAGGTATAGAAACTTATTGTAATCAATGATTTTACAAACAGGTGGGTTTGCATTTGGACTAATTTGAACGACATCTAAATCCAATGCTCTTGACCAATCAAGTACTTGTCTTGTTCTGAATACACCAGTTTCAACAGGTTTTCCCTCAATTTCACTTATGTCTTCGAAATTATCACCTACTAATCTAACTTCAGGTACTCTAATCTCACCGTTAATTTTGAAACTTGATCTTTCGTCGTGAACGGGTTTTCTAAAATTGTTTCTTCTCTTCAAACGTATTTTATGTTTATTAAAAAATTAATTCAACTATCAAAATGTGTGATAATTATGTAATTGGTACCAAAAATACCAAATTCATTTACTATTAATCAAAAAACCAGTATAATTTTGAGAAACACATTTCGAATGGTTAAATCCTTTCTAGTGTTTAAACTGATAAAGTAGGAATTTAGTTTCATCTAAGACGATTGTAATTATATCATATCCCAAGTTGCATTGTATGTTTTTAAAGTTCTGCTATCTGTATTCTGACCAATGCCCCTAAACCCTGACCTCCTGAATAATAGCTGAAAGCATATACCGTTAGGAAGACCATATCTACCACTCGGACAATAGTTCTAATTCAAACTTAATAGACTTCTATATTTGTGGGGTAATATTTAAAGGTGAGAGTAAGCTTTATTTTGTCCTGTAACTTCAGAGATATTTAGAAATAGAAAAGTTGCTAATACTGAAGTTACTGAAACGAGTAGCGATAGATCTTTTGACAATGAGGCAGATAATGAGATAAAATTCTTTCCTAAATAATATGAGACAAAGTCCATGCATAATCCACAAAACATTAATAATACTGTTTTATATTGAAGTTAGATGCTCCACTAGAGACAGCAGAAACCATTGACAATGAAGTTATTATTAATATCTGTAGGTCTAAAGAATTTAAGACATAAAGTAATTGTATACTTCTAAAAAAAATACCCTACTTAATGTTATAAGTAGGGTATTGATATTTAAGAATTTAAAATTCCTAATATGATATTAAAGTTGATTAAGCGTCCTCTGCACTCAAGCTTTTGGATAATTTAATTTGTATGCTGTCTTTTGATTTTGACAATACAGCTTTTAATTCAGAACCTTCTTCAGGACTTTCATTTAAAATGAATTCTGCCAAAGGATCCTCAATATGTTTTTGTATGGCTCTGTTTAATGGTCTTGCTCCAAACTGCGGATCAAATCCTTTCTCAGAAACAAACTTTTTAGCTCCAGCTGTCAAAGTCAATTTATATCCGATTTCTTCAAGTCTCTTGTAAAGATCTTTCAAACTGATATCAATAATCTTGAAAATATGTTCTTGCTCTAAACTCTCAAAAATTACAACATCATCAATCCTGTTTAAAAACTCAGGCGAGAAAGTTTTCTTAAGTGCTTTCTCAATAACTCCCTTGGAGTTATCGTCGACTGATTCTTGTCTGGCTTGTGTATTGAAACCAACCCCTTGACCAAAGTCTTTAAGTTGTCTTGCTCCAATATTAGAAGTCATGATAATTAAAGTATTTTTAAAGTCAACTTTACGTCCTAGGCCGTCTGTCAATTGGCCATCATCAAATACTTGAAGCAACACATTATAAATATCTGGGTGCGCTTTTTCGATTTCATCCAATAAAATCACAGAATATGGCTTACGTCTCACTTTTTCAGTCAACTGACCACCTTCTTCATAACCTACATATCCTGGAGGCGCTCCAATCAATCTACTCAAAGTAAACTTCTCCATATATTCCGTCATATCAATTCTGATCAACGAATCCAGAGAGTCAAATACATTCTTCGCCAAAGCTTTTGCAAGCTCCGTTTTACCAACACCAGTTGGTCCTAAGAATATGAAAGTACCAATTGGCTTAGATGGATCTTTTAAACCCAACCTGTTTCTTTGAATTGCTCTGGTGATTTTGTCCACTGCATTATCTTGTCCGATAATAGCTTTTTTCAAATCATTAGCCATTCCAACCAATTTCTTATTCTCTTTTTGCGCGACCTTTGTAACAGGAATTCCAGTCATCATGCTTACTACTTCAGCAATGTCATCTTCTTCAACAGGGTATTTGGCATTTTTAGCCTCTTCATCCCATTGCTTTTTGCTATCATCTAACTTCTTGATAAATTTAGATTCTTTGTCTCTTAAATCAGCAGCTTTTTCATACTGTTGATTTTTTACAGCTTGATTTTTATGTTCCTTAATTTGCTCAATCTGTTCTTCTAATTCTTCAATGTACTTTGGAACATGAATGTTTTTTAAATGTGTTCTTGCACCAACTTCATCCAATACATCAATTGCCTTGTCTGGCAAAAACCTATCTGTAATATAACGAGTACTTAATTGTACACAAGCTTTAATGGCTTCATCAGAGTATTTGACATTGTGAAAATCTTCATATTTAGATTTGATATTTTGAAGTATATCAATTGCTTCCTCAGGCGATGGAGGGTCAATAATTACCTTTTGGAATCTTCTATCCAACGCACCATCTTTTTCTATGTATTGTCTGTACTCATCAAGAGTCGAAGCTCCAATCACTTGCAATTCACCTCTAGCCAAGGCCGGTTTAAATATATTGGATGCATCTAATGAGCCTGTAGCTCCACCAGCACCAACAATAGTATGAACTTCATCTATAAACAGAATGACATCTCTTGTTTTTTCAAGCTCATTCATAATGGCCTTCATTCTTTCTTCAAATTGTCCTCTATACTTTGTACCTGCAACCAAAGCCGCAAGGTCAAGCATAATTAACCTTTTGTCAAATAAGGTTCTACTCACTCTCTTTTGAATAATTCTAAGAGCTAATCCTTCAGCTATGGCAGTTTTACCAACACCAGGTTCTCCAATCAAAATTGGATTGTTCTTTTTTCTACGGCTTAAAATCTGAGATACACGTTCGATTTCAGTTTCTCTACCTATAATCGGATCTAATTTACCTTCCTCTGCCAATTTGGTTATATCACGACCAAAATTGTCAAGAACTGGTGTTTTAGATTTTGAATTTGTTTTTCTCCTTGATGAAAAATCGTCCTGTTCTTCATCCATGGGCAATTCTGAATCACCAGCTGAGCCGATAATATCAGAATAGTTTCCGTTTTCTTCTTGATTCACGTATTCCAATTCATTTTTATAAATAGCATAATCGATTTCAAATTCATCCAAAATCGTAGAAGCTGTGTTTTCTCCAATTTTTAGAATCGAAAGCATAATATGTTCGGGGTTAATTTCTTCTTGTTTCAATGATTTTGCTTCCAAAAAGGAAACTTTCAATGCTTTTTCGGCATGTTTATTAAGAGGTATACTGCCTACACTTTGTTGTGATATCACGCCTCTTTTATTTTCTATAGAAGACTCGATCTTATATTTTAATTCATATAGATCAACATCTAAACTATCCAAAACCTTGATAGCTAAGCTGTCTTTTTCTTTTATCATTCCGAGAAGAAGATGTTCTGTACCAATGAAGTCATTACCCAACCTAATGGCTTCGTCTCTACTTATCGAAATTATCTTCTTTACTTTAGGTGAAAATTTACTATTCATCTGCATCTAATTTAAACATCTAATATTGTGAAATATATCCATATATTAATAAGATATATTATTTAGTTAAGTTTTAAAGTCGAAAAACCGTACCATATCATCAAACGTTGACAAATTGTCAAGAGTTTTGAATTTATGTACTTTTTTTTATAATTAGATAGCCTTTTAACATAATCTTATAATTGCGGCTTGTCATTTAGACTTGATTCGGTCATTTAGTCACGGTAAAACAAAGAATTGCTGAATGATTTTAGTGGCTAAAATGACATATTCTTTCCCTGAAGAACTTTTTCAAAATAATTTTAAGTTGTATAATACTATTATTGCATTAAATTTGCGTTTCTATATAATATAAAATAGAATAAACGGATGAAGTTTGTAATTGATAAACAAGATAAATACTCTCTACTTCAGTTAAATGAAGAAAACCTTAATTCTTTGATAGCACCAGATTTAAAATCTGAGTTTGTATTTTTATGCAATGAAGGGGTTAGAAATCTTATTTTAGATTTGTCGGAGGTACATTATGTTGATTCTTCTGGATTGAGTTCAATATTGACAGCTAATCGCTTGTGGAAAGATCAAGGCAGCTTCGTTTTGACTGGTATAGCTCATCCAAGTGTCAAGAAGTTGATAGAAATTAGCCGTTTAGAAACAATCTTTAAAATTATTCCAACAGTTGAGGAAGCAATTGATTTCATATTCATGGAAGAAATTGAAAGAGAGCTATCTTCTGAGGAAGAGTAGGGCCTAGTGAATCGCCAATTAAAACTTACTGTTTTAGGAAGCAATTCTGCGTCTCCAGCTTATGGCAGGTTTCCAACAAGTCAATATTTAAATATTAATGATCATTCATTTCTAATTGATTGCGGTGAAGGTTCTCAAGTAAGGATTGCTGAGTACAAACTAAAGCGCAACAAACTATCTCATATATTTATAAGTCATATGCATGGTGATCATATTTTTGGTTTGCCTGGGCTTATCACCTCAATGAACCTTAACAGCCGCCAAGAAAAGCTTACTATTATTGGCCCCGTTGGAATAAAGGAATTTCTTGATGTGGTAATTAGACTGAGTTATTCATTTATGTCATTTGAATTAGAGATAATTGAAATTGAGGTATCAGACAAACAATTGGTTCTTGATCTGGAAGATATAGCCGTACATGCTTTTCCAGTTTACCACCGAATTCCAACCCATGGATTCCTATTTACACAAAAACTAATGAAACGCAACATCAGAAAAGAGGTTATAGAACAGTACGGATTGAATATTGAGCAGATAAAACTAATCAAAGCTGGACAAGACTTGACCCTTGAAAATAAGGTCATTCAGAATCAGGAATTGACAAATAACGCCGTTGAGCCATGCAGTTATGCTTTTTGTGCTGACACCATCGCTGATGCGCGAATAATTGATCATGTCAAAGGGGTAACAGCTTTGTATTTTGAAACTACATATACAGATGAGCTTAGAGAAAAAGCCAAGGAAAGAGGTCATTCGACATCTGGTCAAGCTGCAGAAATGGCACTTTTATCAGAGGTTAAAGTTTTAGTTACTGGGCATTATTCTTCTAGATATAAAAACGTTGATTTGATCTTGTCGGAAGCTAAAAATATATTTCCTGACACGGTATTGGGTTATGATGGGCTAATATTGGATATTCAAAATTACAAAAGAGTCAAAATTGATCGGATTTAGTATGTTTTTGATGATTTAAAAAAAAAAAATTAAAAATCTCTAACAAAATTTCAAAAAGCATTTGGACATTAAAAAATAGAATATATATTTGCACCACCTTAGATAGATGGGGTAAACAAAATAAAATTTTGATCGGTTAGCTCAGTTGGTAGAGCAACGCCCTTTTAAGGCGTGGGTCCTGGGTTCGAGCCCCAGACCGATCACATTCTAAAGGAGTCAAATTTTTATTTGACTCTTTTTTTTTGCCTTAAATTATTGCAATGCAGAATCTAAATTTGAATCATAAACTCTAACTTACCTATATTTGTCAGCAATTGAAGTGATATAAAAAATATTATCAATCATCTCAATAACCGTTATAAAATTAACTTCATTTATAAAAATGGAATCTAGTAATAAAAAGTCTGTTGGCGATCATAACTTAACCGAAGCGCAAATTGCTCAATGTGTATCAATTCTCAACTCATTAAATGCTGATACAAATATAGTGTATGACCTTCCAGAAGACTTGCGTGTAGCCCTAATGGCTGCTGCAGGTAAATTGTCTAGACCGGATAGAAAGGAAATAACTAGAAGAAGGAAGGATCACAAGAAGGCTCAGAAAAGAAAGAAGACGGAGAGAGATAAGCATGCTCGAAAAGAAACAGGTATAAGGAGCGCAAGAGAATCTTCTATTTTTATTGCTCCTCCTATGATTGCCAATACAGGAAAAGAAGATAGAAGTGAGAGTAAACTGTCATCTCCACGTAATTGCTACGTATGTAAAAAAGAGTATCATTATCTGCACCATTTTTATGATACGATGTGTGAAGAATGTGGTGACTTTAATTATGCTAAAAGATATCAAACAGCAGATATGAAAGGGCAAGTTGCTCTTGTTACCGGCTCTAGATTAAAGATAGGTTATCATATTACATTGATGATGTTGAAGGCTGGTGCGACAGTAATTGCCACAACACGATTTCCAATTGATTCAGCATTGAGGTTTTCGAAGGAACCAGATTTTACAGATTGGGGACATAGATTAAATATTCATGGTCTTGACTTGAGGCATATTCCAAGTGTCGAGATATTTTGCAATTATATAGAACAGCAATATGACAGATTAGATGTTTTGATTAATAATGCAGCTCAAACCGTTAGAAGGCCTTCTGCCTTTTACAAGCACTTAATGCCCAATGAGCAAAAAGAGTTAAGTGAACTTCCTGAGTATGCACGTGATCTGTTGAAAGATCATAATTCATGTATTAACGAACTGAGAAGACTAAGTGAGCCATTTACAAATGGTCAACAAAAAAACCTTCCTGTTTCTTGGCATGGCAAACAATTGGGTATTGGATTAAGTGCATCTGCTGAGCTATCTCAAATTCCTTACAGCATAGACAACTCATTGACCCCGGAAGAAGTATTTCCTGAAGGAGAGTTTGATGCTGATTTACAACAAGTTGATTTGAGAAAAACCAACAGTTGGAGATTGAAACTGGGTGAAATTAGTACCACCGAAATGCTTGAGGTACAGATTGTAAATTCAGTCGCGCCATTTGTGTTATGCAATAGATTGGCAAACCTAATGAAGAAGGATGATACGGGAATGAAACACATCATTAATGTGTCTGCTATGGAGGGAAAATTTCATCGATTCCATAAAGAAGACAGGCATCCTCATACCAATATGGCAAAGGCAGCTTTGAATATGATGACGCATACGGCTTCTGCTGATTTTGCAAAGTATGGTATTTATATGAATGCTGTCGATACAGGATGGGTTACTGATGAGGATCCTGTTGAGTTGGCCAAACGTAAAGAGGATTTACACGATTTTCAACCTCCTCTTGATATTGTAGATGGTGCGGCTCGTGTCATGGATCCATTGTTTGACGGAATCAATACTGGTAAACACTGGTGCGGGAAATTCCTTAAGGATTATAGACCTATCGATTGGTAACCTTAATTAAGAATTCCGTTATTATCTAGTTTATTTCAAACGTTTCTAATGGCCCATTGTTTTTAGCAACGAAGATCATTTTTTTTGATCCAACATTTATTATTGACATGTCTTTTACATTGCCGTCTACTTTAAAACCACTGTTTGTGTGGTACTTAAATTCACCGGTGCCATCCCCTAAAAGAATATAACCTTTTGAAGCATCGTATCTCAGTGTTTCTACTTCTGAGTTGTATATGTTACCAGCCCCAATAATATCTAGGTGACCATCATTGTTGATGTCAATAATTTCAGAACAAAGTGTAGGGCCATATTGGGCTTCGACAGGAAGCGACATTGATTTAAACTGTCCTGTTCCATCATTTATCAATACAACTGATTCAAAATTGTTGACAGTGTAATGCAAAGCACCAGTCAATTTATCTTGCCCATAGATCGCAGACAAATCTGCTTCTGCAAAACTTTTAAAAGTTGGAAACTTTTCCTTAATAAATGGCATTTGTTGGGACGAACATTCCCTTCCTCGAACGGGAAGAAATTTTCCTTTCTTTTCTTTACTTAAAACTATATCAAGATTTCCAGAATCATCAAAATCATCACAAAATACATGAAATGGTTTTTCATCATTGGCACCAAATTTATTGTTTAATCCTAGGTTGCCAATGAAATAATCCATATGACCATCTTTATTAAAATCAGCAGCATTTATATTGTACCACCAGCCAATACCTGTGATATCTTCTAGTGATTTTTTAGTAAATTTATTGTCATCATTTACATAAACAGTTAAGGCCATCCATTCTCCTGTAACAAGGATATCTAAATCATTGTCTCCATCATAATCACTGAAGATAGCGTCAGTGACCAAACCAATTTCATTCAACTCAGGTGCTGTGCTATTTGTCACATCGACAAATTTCCCTTTTTTATTTTCCAGCAAAACTGACCTTGCAGGTAATGGATACTGACCAGGTACAACTCTGCCGCCAATAAACAAATCCATATCACCATCTTTGTCAAAATCTCCTTTTGCAATACTTTTTCCACTAGTAATAATCTTAGGAATATTTAATCTTTGAACAAATTTACCTTTACCATCATTTGTATAATAATGGTCGGAATAATGATTTGTCTTACTTGGTTTTTCATTGCCTCCGTTCACAGTATATAAATCTAAATCGCCATCTAAATCACCATCAATAAATATAGCGCCTACTGTTTCGTAGGCTTTGTTTTTAATAAAAGCAGAATTGTTTTTTAACTGAAATGATCCATTGGAGTCTTGCAAAAACAATTGGCTTGGTTGTCCGCTAGCACCGCTAATATGTAAATCTTCAAGACCATCTCCATTTACATCACCTTTTATAATAGAAGGTCCAAGTGTTGAATATTTATGTGGTAAGAGAATCTCTTTCACAAAATCATTGTAGGCGTTTTCCTTATGATTAAAGGTTAATGGAGAGTCATCTTTTCTTGTTATAAACTTCTGAGTTCCTTTTTTCTTTAATGGAGTATCAGCTGCGTTATTATAATTAAAAATTAAAGTAGAATTTGCCTTTGCAGAATCGATTGTCTGTGTTTTTCCATCTACCCATTCTACGGTTATAGCACCAGTATCCTTTGTGTTCTTAAGGCCAAAAACAATACCTTCGCCCATAGACGATAGGAATCCACGATTTAAATAATACTCTGCATATTGCTTTTCTGATTCTGTATCTACAGTTACCTTAGCTCCTAGACCTAAAGTGTTATTAGGTGGTCCTTTAAATTTTATTTTGAGAAAATTGAGTGAACTGTTGTTTTGATAAATGGAGGCATAATCGTCTAAGTTATTTGTTACAAGATCGAGGTCACCATCATTGTCAAGATCAGCGTATGCAGCACCGTTAGAATTTAAATATTGAGTTAATCCCCAATCGTCAGTTTTTTTGGTAAAGCCACTGTTGCCATTATTTTCAAAAATATAGTTTTTAATTTTTCTAGATGGTATTAAGTTAAAAAGATCATCCAGTGTCATTTTACCTTCAGCCGCTCTTTTATCCAATGCAATTTTATAATCATTATCCGTCATATCCCTTTTTATCCCATTGGTTACAAAGAGATCCTTCAGTCCATCGTTATTAAAATCAGCTAATAAAGGTGCCCAACTCCAATCGGTATTGGCGACACCTGCAGTTAGGGCAATATCACTATACATTCCATCACCTCGGTTTAATTGCAGTGTATTACTCATGTATTGATAATGATGACCAAGTTTTACCAATTGATGAAATTGCGAGGTACTCATGGCTGCCATATTTTTTTTATTGGCAACGTGGTCCTCTGAAACCATATCGAGTACAATCAAATCAGGTTTGCTATCGTTGTTGATGTCGGCAATGTCAGATCCCATTGAAAAGAATGAAGTATGATCCATGATATCATGAATCTTATTTTCAAATCCTCCATTTTGATTATTGATCCATAAATTATCACCATGAATGAAATCATTACAAACATATATATCTGGCCATCCATCTTCGTTGAAATCAGAAATGGATGCACTTAGTCCCCAAACATTGTTTAATAATCCAGCTTTTTGTGTCACATCTGTAAAATGCTCACCATCATTACAATAGAGCTTGTCTGTTGTAAGCGAAGATGTCTTACCAGCTGTGTTTGCATTTATACGAATGTTATTTTCAAAATCCACACGATGATTAACAAGATACATGTCATTGTCTCCATCTTTGTCGTAATCAAGGAAGTAAGCTTGACTTGAGTAAGCTTCATCATCGATACCATATTTACGAGCAAGTTCTTTGAAACTGTTATTGCCTTGATTAATAAAAAGTTTGTTTTTTCTTGCGGTACTATTGTTTAATGAGGCAGATTTACAGACATATATATCCATAAGCCCATCGTTGTTGATGTCAGTCATGCTAATTCCCGTTGTCCAACCTTGGTTGTCTGATACACCAGCCTTAACAGTTATGTCTTCAAATTTAAATCCACCTTTGTTTAAGTATAGTTTGTTGGTGGCTTGGTTTGAACAGAGGTAAATGTCTGTCAAACCATCATTATTTATATCTCCTAAAGCAACACCACCTCCATTATAAATATAACTGTATCTAATAAAATTAAAATCATTGTTTTCTTTGACCTCATTTTTGAAAAAGACCTTTGTTTGCGAAGGAGTTAGAGCAGAAAATAAGGGTCCGTTGTTTACAGGTTTGACTTTAATGGCTGCATCATCATCGCTGCAAGAAGGTAAAATCAACATCAATAGAACAAATGTAAAAGCAATACTTCTCAAGTTCATTGTAAAAATTAGTTATTGTCTTAAAATATAAACGCCAATTTACCAAATTATTGCATTAATCTTAGTTTCTGGATTGAAGTAAGTTTGTGGCTTTTAAGCATATAAACAAATCAAATATTACCTTTGTGGCAAATTTAACGTGATGGAACAAGAACAAAAGGAGGTAAAAAGGTTATCTAAGGATGTACTGAATATAATTAGAACAACCTTACGTAATAATATTGAACTGATGAATATAGCAGATAATAAAGCCAATGTTCTTTTGAGTTTGAACGCATTAATGCTTACATTCCTGATTCCTTCAGTTATTCCAAATATTGATATGATTAAAGAATCATATCTTTCCATTCCTTTGATGTTGATAGTTTTAACATGTTTGATCACTATATATTTATCAGCTTTGGTTCTGAAACCTGGTGATTTTGATAAAAGCAAGAAGGAATTTGCAAATGGTGAATTTATAAGTCCTTTTTTCTTTGGTAATTATTATACTATGGATTTTAAAGAGTATGAAGCCTATATGCAAGATGCCATGTCAAAAGAAAAATTGGTAAGGAGGCATGTGACCCAAGATTTGCATTATTTGGGATCAAGATTAGGACAGAAAATGTCTATTATAAGAAATGCTTTTAATATATTTTTAGCTGGGCTGATTATCTCGGCAATCACCGCAGTAGTAATTATGTTTTTTTTTAATTAGAAATATGAAGTTTTCACAATTTATAATTCTGCTTTTATGCTTTTTGTTTGTCCAAAATGATATAGATGCCCAAAGAAATCGTAAGTTTTTTGATGGGCCTTATATAACTATCAACGATGACAGCAAAGACATCTTGTGGATTCAAAAGAGTAAGGTTAAAAAGGAGTCTATAACATCTGATACCATTGAATTTTTTAATGTTCCAAATCTTCCTAAGGTTGATTTGTATAATTTAGATTTTGATATCGATACGACCTTATCATATTCTGATGTGAATCATTTTGCAGCAATTAGTGATATTCATGGACAACATGACTTGTTCATTGACTTATTGATAGCACAAGGTATCATTGACAGTCTACAAAACTGGAGTTATGGCGATGGACATTTGGTTATTGTCGGAGATATTTTTGATCGAGGAGATAAGGTAACAGAAAGCCTTTGGTTTTTATTTGATCTTGAAAAACAAGCAAAAAAAACAGGCGGTAAAGTTCACGTTTTATTAGGGAATCATGAAGTTATGGTGCTTCATGGAGATATTGGATATATTAATCCTAAATACAGGTATACAAGTGGTGCGTCACGAACTCCATATCCAGATCTTTTTACTGACAAAACGCTTCTTGGTCAATGGTTGCGATCTAAAAATATAACTGTTACAATTAATGATTTTGTTTTTGTTCATGGAGGTTTTTCCAAAAAAGTTATTGATAAGGAAAATTCACTGAATCAAATTAACAAAGTTTTTAAAGATAAAATTTTGCCTGAGCGTGCGATTTTATATGATACAACTGAATTTATATCAAACTTGTATTTTGAAAATGGTCCCTTATGGTACAGGGGCTACGCCCATCCTGAAGGTTTTGATTCTGAGCAAGCTGAATATATTCTTGGAAAACTTGATAAGGAGTCAATCATTGTAGGTCATACATCTATGCCACAGGTTATGTCATTGTTTGACAATAGGGTCGTATTGGTAGATAGCAGTATCAAATTTGGAAAATCAGGAGAGATCTTGATCTTTGAAGATGATATTTTGTACAGAGGATTATTGAATGGAGATAGATTATTGTTGGATTCAGATAATAAAAATGGTAAAAGATCAATTTTTGATTACTTATTTGAGGTGGTTGACTCAAATACTATTTTAACTTTGAAAACAGATGTTAAACATCTTAAGAAAACAAAAACAGAGAAAGAATATCAGCCTTCTGAAGTTACTTTATCTGATGATTTAGATGAGCCGCTAGTGTTTGAAACTAGAGTAAAAGTTCGTGGCAACATGCGTAAGAAATTATGCACTTTACCTCCGTTAAAAATAGATTTTAATAAAGCTGATTTGAGAAATCATGGTTTTTCAAATAAAGATAAGGTCAAGCTGGTATTGCAATGCATGGATTTTAAGTCACAAGTAATATCAGTTAAAAAAGAACATCTTGTATATGAATTGTATCGGCAAATTGACACGCTGGGTTTGAGATCTAAACTAATCAATGTCAATTTGATTACTGAAAAAAATGACAAAGAAGTTTATCAGGGTTTTATTTTGGAAGATGAAGAGAATTTGGCAAGAAGGGTAGGCGGAAAGGTGATCGAGAAAGGGATAGTGCGTCCTGAAGCTATGCACCGTGAAGCATATCTTAAGATGGTGTTTTTCCAATATATGATATGCAATACCGACTGGTCCGTATCTGGTAGACATAATATTGAGACTATTTTATTAGATGATGGAATTCGTCTTTTTGCTGTGGCCTATGATTTTGACTATGCTGGAATCGTTGGGCAAGAATATGCAGTCCCTTCAGATATTTTCCCCATAATGGATGTTGATCAACGTTACTTCAGACTTAAGGATTTGACAAAGGATGAATTAAAAGCTATGAGAAAATTTTACAATGATGAGCGAGATAACTTAAACAATATAATCCAAGGAGCAGTTTATTTGTCGGAAAAGGAAAGAAACCGTTTTAATAGTGTTGTGGATGATTTCTATAAAATAATCAATAGTAAAAGAAAGTCCAAGGTTCTTTTGGGCGATGATTAGTTATGTCCTGAAGGAGTAATGAAAAGAAGAATAAAGTTAAAATTGAAAATAGAATAAATTACTCTTCTTCTTCTTCTTCTTCTTCTTCTTCTTCTTCTCCATCAAATATGTCCTCGATAATCTCTTTTCCTTCGTTCATTACATTTTTCAGAGTAGAAGAGGTCTCGATCATTTCATCAGCTATGTCAGATCCTAATTCTTTAGCTTTATCAACGGCTTGTCCAGCTTTGTCCTTGATATTTTCTAGATTGACATTGTCTTCAATAACATCTTTTGTTTTTTGATAGATAGTACCAGCTTTCTCCACGGCCTTTCCTGTTGTTTCTTTTAAATCATCAACAGCATTTGTGATATATTCTTTTTCAAGTACATCATCTATGAAATCCATAGACTTGCCAACTGTTTCAGTAGCTTTTTTTCCAGATTTGAATAATGCTTTGAATATTTTAGATATCATAACAATGAATTTTTAGTAAGGTAGCGAATCAGAATTACAATTCAGAATTTAAAATTAGATTACTTATGTATTTTAATCCAAGTAAAAAACTCTATATATGTGGATGATGTGGGTATAAAAAGAAATAGATGATTAGATTCTTCGCTAATAATATCCAACATAATTTTGTGGAGTAATTGCCAATAGCTCTGCTTTTATTTCATCGTTTACTTCTAGGTTATTAATGAATTCCTGGATAGACTCTTTGGTGATTTTGTTATTGCCTCTTGTCAAAGCTTTCAATGCTTCATAGGGTTTAGGAAAAGCTTCTCTTCTTAAAATATTTTGAATAGCTTCGGCAATCACAGCCCAATTGTTTTCTAAATCTTCGTTAAGCTTTACTTTGTTTAGGATAATTTTGCTCAATCCTTTTTTAAGTGACTTAAACGCAATGCCTGTGTGTGCAAATGGAACACCAATGTTTCTGAGAACAGTACTGTCTGTAAGGTCTCTTTGTAATCTTGAAATAGGTAGTTTTTCAGCTAAGAATCCTAAGATCGCATTTGACATACCTAAATTTCCTTCAGCATTTTCAAAGTCAATTGGATTTACCTTGTGGGGCATTGCAGATGAACCAACTTCATTGGCAATAACTCTTTGCTTGAAATAATCCATACTGATATACGTCCAAATGTCCCGAGCTAAATCAATGAAAATAGTATTGATTCTTCCGACGTTTTGACAGATTGCAGCTATATGGTCGTAATGTGCAATTTGGGTTGTCATCTTTGATCTTTCCATACCCAAATATTTATTAACAAAGTTATCACCAAATTCACACCAATCAATATTTGGAAATGAAACCTTATGGGCATTGTAATTTCCCGTTGCTCCACCAAATTTGGCTTTGATTGGCAGTTGCTTTAAAAGGGACAATTGATTTTCAACTCTTTCAATGAAAACTAAAAATTCTTTCCCTACTGTAGTAGGACTTGCTGCTTGTCCATGGGTTCGTGCTAAAAGAGGAATTCCTTTGTATTCTTCAGCCAATTTTTTCAACTGGTCAATTAATGATTCCAATTCTGGATAATAAACCTCATTTAGATAATCTTTGATCATCCAAGGGGTTGACGTATTGTTTATATCCTGTGATGTCAAAGCAAAGTGAACCCATTCAAGATACGCAGATAAACCTAATTTTTCCATTTCATCCTTGATGTAATATTCAACTGCTTTTACATCATGATTTGTTGTCTTCTCAGTTTCCTTTATAAATTGAGCATTGTCGATATCAAAATTGTCATAGATTTTTTGAATTTCAGACTTCTTATCAGCCAATGCAGCCAATTGAGGCAGACCTAGATCTATAAGTGCTAGTAAGTATTGAACTTCAACTCTTACTCGGTATTTGATAAGTGCATATTCAGAAAAGTAATCTTGAAGTTTTTCTGTCTTATTTGAATATCTACCATCAATAGGAGAAACTGCTTTTAACATAGTCTGATTTTTGTCCAAAAGTATTAATAATTAGATAAAGAATATAACGCGTGGTTGTTGAAGTGATTTGTAACTATAATGTTAATTGTATTCGAAGACCTTGAGTTCTAACTCTTCGTATTATGAAAGTTGGTTCTTTTATCACCTCATTAGTTTGACTATTATCAATCTCTTTTTATAAATTTGGGAAATTTCATTTATGAATTTCATTCTTGACACTTACAATCAACTTTTATCACAATCCGATGGAAAACAAAAATTTTCTGAAATGGTCTGTGAAATAACACCTTACTTTAAAAGCATAAGCCCATTAGTTGTTGAATTACGACCGGGATTCGGAAAATGGTCAATGAAGAAAG
This sequence comes from uncultured Saprospiraceae bacterium, assembly GCA_905480605.1. GTDB lineage: Bacteria > Bacteroidota > Bacteroidia > Chitinophagales > Saprospiraceae > RFSX01. The sequence goes on from CAJQRD010000017.1 coordinate 47,898, forward strand.
TCAAAGAGGTACAGAATCATATTGGGACAGTGCATGCTATTGCCATGTGTAATCTCTGTGAAGTTACTGCTGGTTTAGCGACTGAGGTCTCTATTCCTGACAATAAGCGATGGATTCCTATCGGAATGGATGTGGAGTACTTGAAAAAGGCCACGACTGACCTAACGGCAAGTTGTTTTTTTGAAAATATTGACTGGAATAATATTGATACATTGAATGTTGAGGTCTCAGTTAAGGATATTAATGAACAAGAAGTTATGAAGGCCAATATCAAAATGAAAATTTCTGATAAATCTTAATTTTTATTATGCTCTATGAACATGCTGTGCCATTGATGGGCTGTTGATGTCATGTTTTGATTCCACACTTTCTAGGTTCTTTAAAATACATAGACTTATGACCATAATTAAGACCGCCTCTACAATTGAAAATAATTTTTCATCTCTCATTTTTATCTATTTTAGACTAAAATGAATATTTTGTTATCATTATTGTTCTTAAATAAAAAAATGTGAAAATATTATTTATTGTTTGGTCATTTAAATTCTGACAAATGCATTAAAATGCATGTCCCAAATTTAATTTATTTAAAAAATATATTTGATCAAAACTTATTTATCTTGCGAAAATACATTACAAACTTGAAATGAATTCCCCAAAACATTATTTCAATTTTAATATTAGACAAAAAAAAAGAGACTTTTAAAGTCTCTTAAATTATATATTTTTTTATAGTTAGAAACCAGAAACAGTTTCTTCTATAATCTCAATAAGAGTAACAATAAATTCTATCATCGTGGTAGATTTTTAGTTAGTGAATTAGGGAGTAAAACGGCAATTTTAAACCTAGTTTGAACGAATTTCAAGGGTATGATCAAAATTAAACGTAATTTATGATCATACCATTTTTATTTTTAAGTAAATTCGCAAATGTAAAGTAGATGACATACTTTTTTACTTTATTGTAAGTTATTGAAATTCAGATTCTTAAATGAGAAAAATTCTGCTTGATTTATCAAAAGTTCGCAATGATCTTTGTACCAACGAAGTCACTAATGCGATATATTCGAACCTGCCTCAAGTTCAAAAGAGTATATTAAAAGGTGTTGAAAAGGGTTGGGCCGAGAAAAGAATTTCACAAACATTATATAAAACAGGACCTTCAGGAAGATCTTATCAATTGGCTAAGAATAAGTTAATTGAGCAACTCCTCTACATGGTGCCCTTTATTAATGAAGGCGATAAAATACAAAAAGAAAAAATAAAGGTATATAGATTTTGCAGTGCCATCAAGATATGTGGCTTGTTTGGCTTGGCCAGTTTAGAATTTGCATTGGCTAAAAGAACCCTTAAAAAAGCAGAATTTTATCACCTATGGTCTGAGGCTACATACTTATGTGATATTCTTTCTACTCATATCGCTGTTTTCCAATTAGATATCAAGACTGCACAACAGTATCACGATAAAGCACTTTTATATTCTAAATATATAAATGATGAAATTGAATTTAAGTGGGCATATTCAAGAGTCAGAAATTATTTTCGAATAAATGGTGAAAAAAGTGATTCTGCAAATATCAAATCTATAGGAGATGAACTTGTTATAAAATTAGACAAGAACAATATTCGTTGTTATTTCTTCTATTTTATAATTCGATATACTGAGTACAATTGTAATAGTGATCTTAAAGGTGCTATTAATGTATTAGAAATGGCTCTTGAATATGTGGATAATATGGATTATGATCATACCATTATACGACATTATTTTACTTCTGCACTGGTTCAAGCCTATATAAGTGAGCATGCATATGTCAAAGCTGAAAGCCTAATCAATGTTTTCTTTTCAAAATCATCTAAAAACACAACACAGATATTTAGATATAAAGAGTTGATGTTTAAAATTATGATGCATAGAAATGATTTTGAAAAGGCATCTTACTTGTTGGAATATTTAGAAAATAATCAGAAAAGATTTAATGATCCAGAACTAAAAGATCGCTTGCTCATTTATAATTTGTTTTTAAATCTTATAAATGGTAAAGAAGTAAACTTGCGTAAATTGCGATACAGGTTTAACAAAATCAACAAAGATAAAGATGAAGTCTTGTTGCCATTTAAAATTGGCGAAATAGCTATAATGTATTTGTATGATGAGGATAAACTATATGATAAATTAGACGCGCTCAATCAATATACTTATAGGGTTTTAAAGCATAAGCGATTTGAGAGAACTGTTTTGTTTATAAGAATTATGACTAAAATAGTGCTTGGAAAGCCCTATGATATAAATAAACTGCAGTCATCAAATAATTTATCAAATGGTACAATAGAAATAATTAATTATTCGTGTTTGATTGAATTCTTACTTTCTAAAAAAAGCAATTAGGGATAAATTTTATTAATGAGAGATAATTTAATTTTAGAATTGGAAAGTGCCTTAGGTACTCTTAAGTGCTTGACTGGTGATGCTCTAAAGGTCAGATATGTACATATTTGGAAAATGCATGAAGGTTTAAAAGCAAAATGTGTTGTACTACCTGAATCAACGGGTGATGTTGCTGAAATAATGAGGATTTGTGATAGCTATGATCAACACGTTGTTGTTCATGGTGGATTAACCAATTTGGTAGGGAGTACTGAGACCATTGGTGATGAAGTGGTAATCTCAATGGAGAGATTGAATAATATAGAAGAGGTTGATATTAGTAGTCGTACAATCACTGTGCAAGCTGGCGTTATTTTGGAAAAAGTAATAAATGCTGCTGATGAAAATGACCTTCTCTTTCCTATGAATTTTGGTGCCAAAGGCTCTGCACAAATTGGAGGTATTGTATCCACTAATGCTGGCGGATTGAAAGTGTTTAAATATGGTATGACTAGAAATTTGGTGTTGGGACTTGAAGTAGTATTACCTAACGGTACAATAATATCTTCAATGAAAAAAATCATTAAGGATAATTCTGCTTATGATATAAAACAGATGTTTATTGGATCTGAAGGAACGCTTGGTATTATCACGAAAGTAATCTTACGGTTGGTAGAAAAACCGAGGAGTCGTGTAAGTGCATTTGTGGGTTTAAATGAATATTCAAAAGTTGTAAACCTGTTAAAGTTTATGGACAAATCCCTTGGAGGCAATTTAAGTAGCTTTGAGTTGATTTGGGGAAGAACTTATAACTTGATGACGTCTCCTCCTTCAGTAAATAAACCCCCAATACCTCATGGTTATAAATACTATGTATTGTTTGAATCACTGGGAAGTCATCAAGAAAAAGATGAATTGCATTTTGAATCAGTAGTTACAGAAGCCATGGAGAGTCAGATGTTTGAAGATGGTGCTATAGCACAAAATGCTTCGGACTTAAATTGGTTTTGGAATATTCGTGAGGATGTGCATATCATAGCTTCACAATGTAATAATGATCAGCATTTTGATATTAGCTTACCGATTCCTCTGATAGGAGATTATGTAGATGATATTTTATCTCAACTTGATTCAACTTCTGGTGTACAAAATGCATATCCTTTTGGGCATATAGCTGATGGTAATATTCATTTTATAGTTGGGAAAGAAATTCAGTCAGATGAAATGATCAACATTGTTAATGATATTATTTATAAACCTCTTAAATCAAGAGGTGGATCTGTTTCGGCAGAGCATGGAATTGGGTTGCATAAGAAAAGGTACTTGCCTTTATGTCGAACTGAGGAAGAGATTGATTTGATGCGGCAGATAAAACGAACTCTAGACCCTAAAAATCTATTAAATCGAAATAAGGTAATAGATATGTGATGTGGTAAATAAACGACTCGAAAATGTAAATTATAAATATATCTTAGAGATCTAATAAAAATTTAAATAATGGAAAAACCATTGGTTACACCGATAGATAAGAATTCAAGTGCTGAAACAGCTGAAATGGCTCGGTTTTATGACGAAACCTTAGGATTCACACCCAACAGTTTATTCACAATGATGAGGCGTCCTCGAATCGCAAGAGCTTTTCTTGAAATGAATCAAGCAGTGATGGAGAATAAAGGGAAAGTAACAAGCGCCTTGAAACGACAATTGGCTTATTTGTCAAGTATGACAACAGGATGCCGATATTGTGAAGCGCATACCATAAGAGCTGCAGAAAGGTATGGTTCTGACCAAGATAAATTGAATCACATTTGGGAATATCAAACGTATTCTGCTTTTACTGATGCTGAAAGGGTAGTATTTGATTTTGCTATTGCTGCAAGCCAAGTTCCAAATGCTGTAAATGATGAGTTGGCAGAAAACATGAGAAAGCATTGGGATGATGGAGAGATTGTTGAAATACTAGGTGTAGTGGCACTGTTTGGTTATTTGAACAGATGGAACGACAGTATGGGAACTCAACTTGAGGAACCTGCGGCGGCTGATGGTGAAAAGTACTTGGCTAAGAAAGGTTGGAGTAGAGGCAAACATCAGTACTAGCGAAGCTGCGCTTTAGTTGTTTAATGCGTGATAAGAGTGTGAATCAATTTAATGTACTCTTCTTTGCATTTTATGGATTTTACTCCCAACAAAATAAAAAGCATAATTTATATCATTTTATTGTTATAAATTATTGAACCTCTTCGGAGTGTTTTAATTGCAATTTTTGGTCAAATTGGAATTACGGCCTAGGTAAAACTGGGCCTATTTTATTTGAGATAAAGACAATGCCAATTACCAATTATTTTTCTAGGGTTTTAATAAATATTTACTCTCCTTATTTATAACCAATCAAAGTTTCCTTGGTAGATAATAGAAAAAAAAGCGGTTACTAATAATGGTGGCCAAATTGATAGAAACATCCAAATGAAAAAAGACCTTGGGACCTTAGATTTTTCAACCAGTTCTATTACTAATGCAAAAATCCATAGCGCTGCAAAAATAACTGCAAAGATAATACAGATAAGCATTCCAGTATATTCACTAACAAGCCAAAGCCCAGAATATAGTATTACTTGAATAAGAAATCCCTGAAAATATGTCATGGTATAAAGATATGAGAAAACAATGGCAACAATGTTAGTAATGTCCAACAATGTTTAATTTAATGTTTCAATGCACTAATGATCTAATGTCATTTTTTTCATTATTAAACATCCCTATTAATTCATAATTCATAATTCATAATTCATAATTCATAATTCATAATTCATAATCCATAATTTCCACTCTCATACTTCTTAAATACTCATGTATCAAATGTAGCACACAAACATGATTTTATCCATTGTTTTAAGATATTTATTAACCCAAGAGTTACAAGTGAAAAGCATACTGTAAGCACCGTTAGCTATATAGAATGTATCTGTGTTATTGTAAAAATATTTTGTTTGTATGTTCTGTAAACCACCATCTACTTTTCTGTCTAATGCTTACAAAATATACGCGATCATCTTTTGATATTGGTACTTACTTATTTTCATTTTCTTACAAGATTCGGACACTGACATTTGATCATGTAAAAACCTTTATATCCCCAACCCAATGCCAAGTATGAAATTTTTGATTCTTTGGACTGTATATTTTTATGTTTAAATAATTTTATCCAATCATAGATTCCAGTGGCAGGTACAACAATGTCAGTATGGACACAATTTGTCAATATATGTTTTGTTACTCCTTCTGCAGTTTTAGGTCCATTATGAACTATTATGCTGGAGAGTACATATTCTATCGTAAGATATGATGTTAAGAGCGGTATTATTGAAAGGACGGTCTAGAATATTTTTTTAATGCTTTTTTCATAAACTGAAATATTTAATACACTTTAAAAAAGTATATTTGGAATTCACTACTTCAATTTATTTTTCAATAATTAATTTAGAATCTTATTCCTTTCCTCTTGAGTTGGCATTCTACATGTTTCTTTTTTATCAAACCATTTGTACCTGTTCTTAGCAAAGAACTTATAAATATTGTCCCTTATAAACTTGGGAACGATGAGTAAAATTATAAGTATTTTCCAGATGCCTCCCATCGCTGATATACTTCTTATGACAGCATCGGTTCTGGTATAGATTTTATCATCAGCATATAATGCCAAGGTGTCAAGATTTGTGATCAATTGTGGGGGTAGTTTTGATTTTGCAGTTTGACCTTGCATTGCAGCAAACCGTAATGTGTGGTCAACATCAGCGGATATTAGAAAGTCAATAAATCCGTTGCATACACTGCAAACACCATCAAAAAAGAGAATGCCATATTCTTTTGGTTTGGCTGGAAGCCAACGACTGTCAAAAGTAAACCAATGAATCATCAGCATTCCCAAGGTTAAATCTGCGAAGTCCACAATCATCAAAATACCGCAATGCATCATGATCATAAATAACCAAATCCACTTTCTAGTAAAAGGAATAAGCGCCAATGGTAAGAAAAATATTTCTAAGGTAAGACTTCCCCATGTTTTTATTTTCAAGACAAAATCTGGTAAGCTAAGTAAGAGCTCTCTCAACCACCAATCTCTTGCCAATGGATTTTCTAACAAATGTAAAATAGCAGAACCATTTCTCCAACTTGGAGCTTGGAATTTATCTAAACCACTGATTGTGTAGCCGATGGCCATTAATGCCCAAGCACCATAAAAAAGCAGTTTTGGCATTTCCCATTCTTCATCTTTTTTTGATTTGGTGACACTCCATTTTTCTCCTAATGGAATTGCAGCTAAGCACAGCAACAGCCAACCAATGTATGGAATGCCGGGATTGTTAATGAAATTGTTGCGATCAAATAAACACAACCAGCCATACCAAATCAATATAGCAACATATCGTCTTTGAAATCCTATCGTTAAGCAAACTGATAAAATAGCTAGTAATGCAACGAATACTTGCGTCTGAATAGGATTGTCAAAATAGCCTAATAAATTGGGCACTATCCCAAATGTAAGATTTATGGCAGGATCTGCAATCAATCCTTCATTTGACCAAATTTCAGGGGCATAACCAATCAATGAGAAAAAGTGAATGACAAGATATGAACCTAGAATAATTCTGAATATAGCGAACTGATATGTTGAGTAACTTTTCATTATTCGCAGTTTGCATTTAGTGTCCAATTGTCGCTTCTATTCTTTGTTCTTGTTTCAATGTAAATTGAAAATTCATCCTTTGAAACAGGAACCTGAAGTTCATCTTTATAGATATCGTTGCACAGTCCATAGTTGATTACCGACTTCCATAATTTTTGGGGTAAAACTGGACCATAGGAAATAGCAGCGCCGTAAATGTTTCTTCTATTGTAAGGACCTTTTAATTTTGAATACATTTCTGGAGTTATTTTGACTTTTTGATTTTCTCCATTTGCACTCTTGTATTGCATATAAAAATCACTAGCAAATGTTTCAACACCTTTTACCTCACTAAAAACAAGGGGAAGGGGAGAGGAGGAAGTAAGGCGACCTAGATTTCGAATGTTATCGATACACGTCAGGTAACCAATGATTTGCAGAGAACCAACCAATACAACAAGACTATAAATTGCAAGATTTATCTTATTTGTTTTCTTTGTAATCATCATTGACATTTTTAAGAAGCAGCATTTCTTTAAACTTTATTTCTCGTTCAGGTTTAAACCCGCATGCAGTGTCTACATTTTTAGGATTCTCAAAAGTGCCAAATAGCATATCCCAAATACGTAGATCAGAAAAATTGTTGTAATGCTTGGATCGCCTATGATGAATCAAATGCATTTCTGGATGTTGAAAAAAGTAACCCATTGCATGAGGTGTCTTTATACTCATGTGATAAACATATTCGCTGATAGAACTTAGCAATATACAGTATGCGGCTGATTTAACTGAAAGTCCTAGGATTAAAAAATTGATAGAACCGATTATCAAAGAATTGCATATTATTTCTAAGGGGTGTTTGTAGAATGAAGTAATCGTTTCTATGAGTTGTGGACTATGATGAAGTTGATGAAATGTTTTCCAGAGGAACTCAATATCGTGTCTCCATCTGTGCCACCAATAGGAAACAAAAGTGATGATGAGGTATGAAATGAGTCCCCCAGCGAATGGTGATACTGATTCTGACAATGAAAATAGGGATGCTTTTTTCAACCAAATATCCCAACTGTAACTTCCAAGTATAATGACTCCAAGCTGCATTACATTTATAAGAATAACCCTAGTCCACCATCCCTTAACATGTGGTAATTTTTGGTCAGGAATAATTCTCTCAATAAGCATTATTGACAATCCAATGGCTATAATTATAGGAATCATAATGGTTAAGTTAATATAACAAAAATGCTTTCATAACGATAAGTCACGAATATAAACTAATATCGATTAAGATATCTTGCATGATTACTGTGATCTTAGATTAATGTACAATTGATTTAGACTAATAACCGATTTTAAATAAATTATAAAAATCAATTAACTTTGAGATATACTAAATTAATATATTATGAAATCCTTTGGTCTTCTAATGTTCTGTTTAATAGGAATCAACTCATATTCGCAGAAAGGTATAAGTGAGTCTAATCAACAAGCCTTTAAGATGTATGCTGAAACGCTTGATGAAGATGATCCTTTTTTATATTATTTAGAACAGATTGCTAAGAAAGACGAAACGTTAGAAAGACGATCAGATTATAATTTTGTTTTGGATAGTATTTGGAATGTTGATACACTTGCTGATTCAGGAGGCCAATGGCTTGCATTAGGTGAGAAATCTATTTTTGAATATGATGAGGATAATGAATATGAAACCATCTGGCAGGTTAAAAACCAAGGTTGGGAAAAGCAAAGTAAAATTCAAAGGAGATACGATGAGAATAGCAATCTCTTAGAACACTTTGAAGTTGTTTACTTAGAAGATGATTCTTTAGAGTTTGTACCATTTTTAAAGATCAATTATTCCTACAATGAGAATAGTCTCATCTTAAGTGTAAACGTAATTAGTTATCAATATACAGATTCAATTACAGTGATTTATAACAGACGCACAGAATATGAATACAGTGCTAACAACCGATTAGTTAGATTTAAAGTGTATGATATTATAGACATCGGCGTTGAAGAATTGTTAACAGATGCAACATATAATTATAATAGTTTTAATTTACCAACATCAGTTTTGCAATACTTTTACAATGCAATAAGTGATAGTTTGAGTCTTTGTAAAAAAATAATATATACCTATGGCAATGACAATCTGTTATCAGAAGTAGAGACCACTTCTTTTAATGAATCAGGGATTGTCGATGATTTGGAAATTTTGAACTATTATTATGATTCCTTAAGTCGAACTGCAGCAATAGTACGGACTCAATATTTTGATTCAAATCAAATAATTGTTGGTGACAGTACCAATTATTTTTATAACGAAGATGGGCGTTTGGTATTAAATGATAACTGGGATTGGGATTTAAATACGAGTGAATATTTAATAGATTTTGAGGTTACAAATATATATGATGCTAATCAAATTTTGATTCAAAAAAGTACTTTTTCTCAATTTGATTTCACAACTGAGGAATTTACTAGAAAGGAGTTTAAAACTTATGGCTTCGATAATTTCTATAATTTAATTGTGATTCAAACTGATATCGAATATATCAATTTAATGGGTGAGGAAGATTTTCAAAATGATTGGGTAAGACTTGAGTTCAACAATGCAGTTCCTATCGATGATATAAAGTTGCCGTTGCACTTGACATATCCTTTTCAGAGTTTTAATATGCTTAAGCGTGTAAGTTTCTCTCCCGAAGAAAACGAACTTGGTTTGCCAACTGGTTTTAATACTGTCAATTATTTCTACACAGAGCAGGAAACTTCATCAATTAATACTGTAAAAAAAGAGAATGATTTATTTGTCAAAATAATTCCAAACCCAGCTTGGGATAATATCAAATTGCAATTACCATCTGATATTAACTTGGTTGACTTGGTAATCGTAAATCAAAGCGGTAAGGAAGTTTTTAAAGGCTCAGTTCATAACAATCAAAACCTTTCAATCGCAGATTTTCCAAGTGGTTTGTATGTTTATAAAGTTACTTCTGGCAGTAAGATTAATACAGGTAAAATTATTAAGATCTAATCTAACTTTAACTAAATCAAACTAAGCAAGAAACCTGCTAAGGCACCACCAGCGATAATATAGAGTGTATTAACTTTTTTCCAAGAGAAGAAAACAAAGCATGATGCGATAGCGATCAAAGCTGTGCGCCAATCAATTATTATACTTTGTGCCATTTTGAAAGTAACGACGACCATTACTGCAACTGCAGCAACATTTACAGCAGAAAGAAAAGCTTTAAGAATCTTGGAAGACTTCATTTTCTTTAAGAATCTGTGTAATAATAACACATAGAAAAAAGACGGAATAAATATTCCTAAAGTCGCAAGCCCAGCGCCTGGGAAGCCACCTAATTTATAACCAATAAATGTAGCTGTAGACAAAACAGGTCCTGGCGTCATTTGCCCAACGGCAATAGCTTCAACCAAGTCTGGTCTAGTTAACCAACCTACATTCGAAACCAACTCTCCATCCAAGTAAGCAAATAGTACATAGCCACTTCCAAATAGCACCAAACCAACTTTGAAAAATATAAGAAATAACTTTAAGTGTGTGTAACTCACGTTTGCCATCAAAAGTAATGGTAAGAAAAATGAGTTAATTGTACGGTTTTGAATAAATGAGTGTATAATTAATCCTAGAAACCCAACGATGAGAATACAGAAAATCTCATTCAAACCTAGAAGGTTCATAACGATTGTCAGTAGTCCAAAAGCTAGTAATAATTTTGTTTTAACAGCTTTTTTACCAAGCTTAATTATTGCACCAATAATAAATGAGATAACGGCTGCTTTGATACCGTCAAGTATTGGAGTCATCCAAGCCAACTCACTTGATTTCTCAAAGAAGATAGCGACTAAAAGTGTTAGCGAAGCAGCTGGAATAATAAAACTCATTCCTCCAACGAAAAGACCTGCAACTCCTGCTCGATGATAACCACAATGCATGGTCATTTCAGTAGAGTTTGGTCCAGGAATTAAATTGGTAGCGCCCATGTAGTCAAGAAATTCTTCTGTTGACAACCATTTCTTGTCTTCAACCAAATCACGTTCCATCATGGCTACATGGGCAGCTGGTCCACCAAAAGCAACAAACCCCAGTTTAAAAAAATATAGAAATACCTCCTTAAGTTTATCTGACATAGCTTGCTTGTTACTAATTTATATTTCTCCTACAATTGCTTCAGAAACATTAATTATATGATCTCCAATTTTTTCTAAAGAGGAGAAGATATTATTATAAACCATTGCTGAATTTATATTGTAATCTTTCTTTCCAAGATTGTTTAGATTTTCTTTTCTCAATTTATTTCTGAATCTATTGATGTCTGTTTCAATATCGTTGGCTTTGTTAATAGAAACATCATCATAACTCGGCGTTTCAAGATTCTCTTTCATAGTCGCAAATGCAGAATCAACGATATCCATATATTCATTTAAGTTTTTACGTTGCATTTCGTTAAAGTAAAAGTTACTTTCATTTTTGCGCTCGATGGTTTTTGATATTTGATAATAAACATCTCCCATTCTTTCAAGGTCATTCGTGATATTTAAGATACTGCGCAATCTGATGCTAGTTCTAGACGTGATTTCTTCATTGCTCAAAGCCGTTATATACTCTGTAACTTCTTTTTCCATCTCGTCAGTAATGTTTTCATACTTAGCCATTTTCTTGTACATTTCCTCTCTTTCTTTTGGTTCAGTGCTATTGACAAGAGTTCTCATGAAACCAGACATTCGGGTTACGACTTCACCAAAATGTGCTGTTTCTTTTTGTAATTCAACTGTTGCCAATTCTGGAGTTCTACTTCCACCTTTGATGAAGGTCAATCTGATATCTTCATCATCTTCATTTTTAGATTTAACAGACCAAATGGCTGCTTTTACCAAGTATGGAACAAATGGTAACATCAGCAATACATTAAGAAGATTAAAAAATGTATGGAATGCAGCAAGTTTATATGTATTTAAAGTGTTTATAGTATCTAAGTTCTCTTTGGTTTTTACACCTTGTTCAAATACATCAGAAAAGCTTTCAACAAATCCACCAAGCCACCCCATAACAACAGGCAGTAAAATTATCATCCAAGTCACACCAATAATATTAAACATTGAGTGAATTCTTGCAGATCTTTTTGCGTGAACATTTCCAACCATAGAAGCGATTTCAGCGGTAATAGTTGTTCCAATATTTTCACCAAGAATCATTGCAGCTGCGACATCCAATGGCAACCAACCTGTGTATACCAAGGTTAAAGTAATGGCCATGGCAGCGCTTGATGACTGTACAACTACAGTTATCAATGCTCCAATGAAAACAAAGAATACTCTTGATAAGAAACCATAATCTGCAAAATTCTGGATCCAAGCCAATACTTCTGGATTGCCTTTGATATCAGGAACAGCTCCTTTTAAATAACTTAATCCTAAGAATAAAATGGCAAAACCAATTAAAAATTCACCCCAGTATTTGAATTTTCCTTTTTTAGAAAATAACATAGGTACTGCGACGGCAAAAAGGGGTATTGATAATACATGTAATTTTACCTTAAAACCTAAAAAAGAAACGATCCAGCCTGTAATAGTTGTACCAATATTGGCACCCATCATTACACCTGCCGATTCTACCAATGACAATAAACCTGCATTTACAAAACTTACTGTCATTACTGTTGTAGCTGATGAAGACTGAACCAATGCTGTTGTTAAAAAACCAGTGAAGACACCCAAGTATCTATTTTTGGTCATTGTTCTAAGTATCTTTCTCAATTGAGAACCAGCAGCTCGCTGAATACCGTCACTCATCATTTTCATACCATAGACAAAAAATGCAAGTGCTCCTAAGATCTGAATTACATCACCGAATCCGAAATCCATAATTATTATTTTTAGTTGTTAGTTATTGTTATTGCGTTTAAAAGTGGAACTCAACTTGAGTTCTCCAAATGAATCTGTTGTCACTGTTTTCAAATTCACGAATGGTAAAATCATTCTGAATTTTCAATTTGTGACCTACTATATATTTTGAAAAACCAAGCGTGTATTGGTTTTCGTCCGAAGATACACTTTCATCTGGTTTTATTGTGGTGTATCTTGCGGCTATTTCCCAGTTTTTACCTATTAAATATCCAGCTTGCACGTTTGCGCCATATCCTGTATAGTAAGTTCCGATTACATTTCCGTTATTGTCTAGTACATCTGGTAAATCATCAGAAGTTTTTCTTTGAGCGTATTCTGCCATTAATGAAAACCCATTATGTTTATACATCAAATCTGCAAAGAATACATTTAAGTCTTTTCCAAAGTACTCTCCATTTTCATCTTGAATGAAATTGCCTAATTGACCTCTTTCTCTAACAGCACTTTTGTTTAAGTTGTAGGCAAATGCTACTGCAAGTTTTGGTTTTTGTTCTTTTTTTAGATCAGCTCCTACATAATCTCCTTTGGATTGAAATTTACCAAATGGTAAGAATTCCAAGTGGAAAGTGTAGCTAAATCCTCCAAGATATCCTTCCGTTACATTTCTTCCCTCACCTTGACTTAAGGCAAATCTTTCTTTTACTATAAATGTTTCACCCAATTTGAAATGGTGTAATAAATCTATACTAAAATCTCTATCAATATTGAATCGAGAATTTAATCTTGAGCGATCAACCAATTGTAGATTAGCTGAAGAAATTACCCGCTCTCTATTTCCTGGTAATTTACCTTGACCAAACCGAACTGAGAAGTTTTTGTAAAAGTTATACGTTACATAAGCATCTAAAACAAGATTGGCAGTATTCCTAAATTCTGGTCTTTGACCACCATTTAGATCTCTATTAGATAACGCCAACTCAAATTTGTACTGGAATTTGGGATTTAAGGCCCACCCATTGATTTTGATTCTTGACCTTCGGGTAAATAAACTCCCATTATAGTCTGTAAATGAACCATCTTGCATTTGCCATTCTCCAGAGTACAAACTTTGAAACCTAAATCCAAGTTTCATGTAATATGAAGAATCTTTGCCCATTAATTGTAGGCCTTTTCCAAATGATGTAGGAATAATTTGAGCTTGTACGCTCGAAAATAGAGCTGATATTACTATCAAGCAGGTTATAATGTTTCGCATCGGGACAATTTGATACTGTATATAAAATATGCCACAAAATTATCCCTTCAATGTTAACTCAATGTTAACTATGCGCAACTAAGGTAAATTGATTGTTAAATGTGATTCAAAGAACATTTTAGTGATGCTGGACGATTATAATATCACTTAAAAAAAGAGGATCAAGCTTGCATCATAAATTGTCCCGAAATATAACATTTTGCTTGACCCTCCAATTGAATCACAAAGCAAAGACTCTTTTGTTATTCAAAGGTTTACACAATGTTAATTCTGTGTTACTTAAACTAGTCGGTAATTATCTAATGTTACCTGAATGTTACCTAAAGCATTCACTTGTTAACAGTTCATTAAAGAGCAATTAATAGACTGGTTATACTAAGCCTTTATGTTTGCATCGAAATTGTATAAAACCAGGTTAGACTTTTAAATAACCAAATATTAAATGTTAAAAATGAAAAAACTTAATTTATTAATTCCCGTTTTATTTTCACTTTTTATCATCTCTTGTAGTGATGATTGTGAAACAGTATGTAATCAAGGTGAAGTATTGACAAATGATTGTGAGTGTTTAGCAGTTGATCCTTGTGTAGGAGTAACTTGTGACGCTGGTGAAATTCTAACAGCTGACTGTGATTGTGTTGACAGTGCTGCTAATCTTCCTGTAATTGTATCTGGTGAATTAAACGCAAATGCAACATGGACTTCTGATAAAATATATGAATTAGCTAACAAAGTAGTGGTAAGCTCTGGCGTAACCTTAACAATTGAACCAGGTACGATTATTAAAGGTAGAGAAGGATCAGGTTCTTCAGCTACAGCTTTAGTTGTTGCAAAAGGAGGGAAAATAGAAGCTTGTGGTACTGCTGCAAAGCCAATAATATTCACTTCAACTTTGGATAATATTGCAGTTGGACAAACTGCAGGTACAAATTTAAATGATACACAAGTTGGTCTTTGGGGTGGATTAATCATTCTAGGAAATGCGCCTTGTTCTTTTGAAGGTGATCCTAGTGAATTACAAATTGAAGGAATTCCGGCTGATGATGCATTTGGATTGTATGGAGGAGATGATCCAGATGATAATTCAGGAAGTTTATGCTATATATCTGTAAGACACGGAGGTGCATTGATTGGATCTGATAATGAAATTAATGGAATTACTTTAGGTGGAGTAGGAAGAGGAACAACAATCAACAATGTTGAAGTAGTTGCAAACAAAGATGATGGCATCGAGTTCTTTGGTGGAACAGTAAATGTTACCAATGCTATTGTTTGGTCTCAAGGAGATGATGCTTTTGATGTAGATCAAGCTTACTCAGGTACACTTGATAATTATGTATCAATTGCAGGACCTGATTCCGATCACAGTTTAGAAATTGATGGACCAGAAGGTACAGCTACAGGGAGATTTACTTTTACAAATGGAACACATAAAGGATTTGCATCTGAATTTGCAGATTTTAGAAAGTCAGCAATGGGTACCGTATCTAATACATACTTCTTTGGCTTTCCTGAAGATGCAGATTTTGAAATAGATGATGATGGCAGTTCAATGAATGTGGTTAATGGAATTTTAGAATTTGCTAACCTTGAATTTAATACAACTAAGTCGATAGCTGAAATTTGTTTGGACAAAGCTCCTGCAGGAGATCAAGCAGCTTTTACTATATACATGGAGCAAAATGCATCAGTAGTTTCAACACCAACCGTAGGTGCTGATACTTCTGTTTTCGGCTGGACTTATACGGCTCAAAAAAACGCTTTAAACTTTTAATAAAAAATAAACCAGTACCTGTTGTATTTTAATACAGCAGGTATATTTTTTAAAAATGAAAAAATGGAAAAATTGCAAAAAAATATCTTAATTCTTGTTGTTCTTTTAATTCAGACAACATTTATATTGTCTCAATCTGGAACTGTCAGAGGTCAATTAATTGATGATGGAAATGGAATGACAATTCCTTTCGCAAATATTTTAATACATGAGACAGGTTCAGGTGTATCAACTGATTTAGATGGAATGTACTCTGTTGATTTAACACCTGGTGTTTATACTTTTGAAGTTTCTTATATAGGGTATGCAGCTTTGAATATAAGTGAAATTACGGTTACTGAAGGTCAGGTTACTATATTGGATTTAAGATTAAAAGAAGAAGGTGCCTTATTAGAAGAGGTTGTGGTATCAGCCAAAGCGATTAGAAATACTGAAACGGCTTTGATGACAATCCAAAAGAAATCACCAAACTTATTAGATGGAATTTCTTCACAACAATTTAAAAGAGTAGGAGATAGTAATGCTGCTGCTGCAATTCAAAGAGTTCCTGGTGTTTCTGTTCAAGGTGGCAAGTATGTTTTCGTAAGAGGTCTTGGAGATAGATATACTAAATCTATTTTAAATGGTATGGATATTCCTGGATTGGATCCAGATAGAAATACTGTTCAAATGGATATTTTTCCTACTAACATCATAGACAACATTATAGTTGTAAAATCATTTACTCCTGATCTACCTGCTGACTTTACGGGAGGTGTAGTAAATATAGTTACAAAAGATTTTCCAGAAGAAAAGCAAATGAATCTTTCTTTAGGCACATCTTGCAATCCTTCTATGCATTTAAATAACAATTATTTAAGCTACAAAGGGAGTAAAACGGATTGGTTAGGGTTTGACAATGGTTTAAGAGATTTGCCTTTTGATAAATCGAACAAAATTCCTGCACCTATTAATCAATTTAAATTGACATACTTAACAGCTAGTTTTAATAATATAATGGCTGCTGAAAAAACAAAGTCACCAGTTGATTATAATGTGAGTTTTTCTGCTGGAAATCAGGTAAAGAAAGGTAAGGCTACTTTTGGCTATAATACTGCTTTTAGTTATAAAAATACAACACAGTTTTTTGAGGATGTTACTTATAATACGTTTATAAAGCCTGAGTCTAGTGAAGTATTTGAATTAAGACAAGACAGATCATCTACAGGTTCGTTAGGTAAAAGCAATGTTTTGCTAAGTGGGTTAGTTGGTGGAGCTGTAAAGTATAAGAATCATAAGTTTAATTTAAACTTTTTGCATATTCAGAATGGTAAGTCTTCAGCTGGTGAATTTGTGAGACAATCATTTATTAGAAATTCTAATACATTAATTAGAGATAATTTGGAATATACCCAAAGCTCTATCAGTAATGTATTGTTAACTGGTAAGCATTCTTTTGAAGGTCCACAATTGGAAGTCGAGTGGAAGTTATCTCCAACGGTTTCTAGTATTTATGACAAAGATGTACGGGTAACTGCTTTCAGATTAAAAGATGATGGTACTTTAAGAATTGAACCTTCTGAAGGTGCACAACCTAGAAGATTGTTTAGAAATCTTGATGAAACAAATTACAATGGAAGATTAGATATAACTAAGAAATTCCAAATTTCAGGTAGAGAATCAAAACTTAAATTGGGTTTAAATGTAACTCAAAAAGAAAGAGATTATGAAATCATTTCTTACTTCTTAGATGTTATCAATCAATCAAAACTTGAGCTTAATGGTGATCCAAATGCCTTATTTGATACAAAGAATATTTGGACTAGGCAAAATGGTTATGGAACATACATCACAGGTAATGAAGAACCTGCTAATACATACAATGCCAAACAAACTGTTGCTTCTGCGTATATTATGAATGAGTTACCTATAACTGAAAAATTAAAAGCAGTTTATGGTTTGCGTCTAGAAAAATTTGATCATATATATACAGGGCAAAATAATCAAGGGACTGTAATTTATAATGAAGAGAAAATTATAGACGTACTTGATGTATTGCCAGCATTAAACTTGATCTATGGACTTAATAGTGATATGAATTTAAGAGCATCATTTTCTCAAACTTTAGCACGCCCTTCATTCAAGGAAGCTTCAATTGCTCAGATTTATGATGCGATTTCTGACCGTACATTTATTGGTAATATTAATTTAGTAGAAACAAAAATTAAGAACTTTGACGTAAGGTGGGAATTGTTTAAACCTGGAGGTCAGATGTTTTCTGTAAGTGGATTCTATAAGGCATTTAGTAATCCAATAGAGATCGTAGCATTCAGTCAATCAGCACCCGACAATTTACAACCTAGAAATGTTGGAGATGCACAAGTTGTAGGTCTTGAACTAGAAGCGCGAAAGAATCTTAACTTTCTAAATGAATCACTTAAGAATTTTTCTTTAGGTTTTAATGTAACAGTTGTAAAATCTGAGGTAGAGATGGATAAAACAGAAGGTGGTGAATATGAATCTAGAATCAATAATGCAAGAATAGGAGAGGTCTTATCAGATAAAAGAGATATGCAAGGACAAGCGCCTTATATATTGAATTCGTACCTAAGTTACAGATCAGAATCTGGGTTTGATGCTAACTTAAGTTATAATGTTCAAGGTGAAAGTTTATCAATTGTAGGTATTGGTTTAAATCCAGATGTTTACACATCACCATTCCATAGTTTGAATTTTAAAGCATCAAAGAGATTTGGCGATGATGATATATTTAACATTAATATTGGTGTGAAAAATATTTTAGGTTCAGATCAAACTAAGATTTATAAATCTTTTGAAAGTTCAAATCAGATATTTGAAAACTTTATTCCTGCTAGAACCTTTTCGTTAGGTTTGAGCTGGAGGTTATAAAATATAGTCCTAAACATTATTGTTGGGTCATATAATGCAATTTTTCCTTTTTAGGATGAAAAGTTCCCGCTTCTGGTTTTGTGGGAGCTTTTCTTTTTTTATTTCCAATTGTTGTTATTTATAAAATGTAAAAGCTCCTGCAAACGTATTCGCAAGAGCTTTTGTCTTTTAGCGTATTTAAATTATAATTCTCATTAAAATGAGTTGCAATTTTTCTTTTTTAATGAAAAGCTCATCTAAATACTTGATGTTTTAATCAAGTAATATCAATGTATTTTATTCTTAATATTTAGGCTAAGTAAACCTCAAAAGTAAACTAAAAATCAATTCAATGTAAATTTAATGTTAACAAACGTTGTACAATTTCATTTTTTAGTATATATTTATATCACGTGCTTTGAAAAAGCATTGTGCATCAATGGATTATATATCAAAAAAAATATCTCTAGTACTAATATTGTTAACATTAAGTTTACATGTAAGTGCTGGTAATGTAGAAGATATACATGTCATACCTTTTGTCAAGTCAAGTGGCTTAATACTTATAGAAGCTGAGATTGATGGCAAAAAGGGTAATTTTATTTTCGACACAGGTGCTGAAGGGTTGTTAATTAATGCAGTAGAAAGTAAATCCAATAATCAGGTTTCTTTCCAAACTTTAAATGGTTCGTTTAACAGTAATATAGTACCTGTAAGCCATCTCACTTTAGGGACTTACACGTTAAATGGCTTAAGTGCTTATACTAGGGATTTAACAGTTTTTGAAAATAAACTAGGAGGTAAACTCCTTGGAATTATTGGTGCAAAATTGTTCAATGCTGAAATTTTAAGAATAGACAACATTAAAAAGACAATTGAATTAATTCCCAGACGACTTATGAAGCATTTGGATAAAGCTTCAAATTCCAGTTGTCCATTCCGTTTTGAAAACGATGTGCCTATAATTGATGTAACAATTGACGGAGAAAAGTATGCTTTTGGATTGGATACAGGGTCTTCAATTTCTTTGATTGATAAGAATTTTATAGAACAAAATCCAAAGGTCTTTAAACGTTTGGAAGGAAAACTTGATTTATTAACAGCTTCAAGTAAAAGTCTAAACGTAACCACATACACAAGCGATCCAATTCATATTTCTAAAATAAAAATATCGGATTTGAGTTTTGGTTCTTATGACTTTTCGCTTATTAATACCACATTCTCAAAACCCCTCACTGGAATTCTAAGCATTGATCAACTGCCAGTTAAAGAATTATTTGTTGACTATACTGAAGGAAAACTATATTTTTTATTTTAGTCCTTATCTATTGATCTTATTGTTGTTGCCAAAATTTCCTTTTTTTATATTATAATACTTCTAAACATTTTAGTCCTTAATCTTTTTAATTTCAATAGCAAATCATGGTTTTATGTTCCTTGTTTTATCATTAAAGCAATCTTAACATTTTTATAAAAATTTAATTTTATCATTGCTACATGAAAAAATCATTGAACTATATATTCCTATTCGTTTTGCTTTGTATTATATCATGTAAAAAAGATTGCCAGTCATTTGAAACCTATAAGGTTGATTTTTTTATTGATCATGAAGAATTTCAAATTGTGGAACCAATTTTTGAAACAGTTACTGAGCAGAAGTTGGTAAAGCAAGCTTCATATAGTACTGGAACTGTATTTAAAACAGTAACTGAGGAAGTATTATTGCAAGAAGGATTTACACAACGTGCTATTTATGATACACAAGACATTTCTTTAGTCATTAATGCAGAGACGAATACAATTCAGAATGTAAGTTGTTATGATTTTTTCGATTCTGATGAATTTGTTGAAATAGAAATCCCAAATACATATACTACAAGATCATATCAAGTTGTTGATAAAGAAGGAACTGGTATTGCTTTACCAGCCGAATAAGAAACAAGAACTTTTGAACGCCTTGTAAGTGATTCTAGAATCGAAACCTTGGAAACTGAACGTCGATTTTAACGTTTGATATTTACACTCTCAGATCATTTGACAATTGAAGAATATATTCAAGATCAGTTGGCTCAGCAAAAAAATCTTAACTGTACTGAAAATGTATCTTATCCAATCGTTGAATAGTTTTTGACTTAAGCCATTTATAACTATCGTTAAAATGCATAGTTTTATTGGCTTCCTCTACTTTCTTCCTTTTAATTTTATTGGGTACACGCTAGTGAAAAATAGAATATTCTTCTTGGTTATACTTATTCAGTTGTTATTTAATTGTGATCTTATCTTATTTTCTTGTAAACAAAAAAATATTCTTCTATGCATATTTCTTTCTAATGTAATTTTTTATTTACACAAGTTAACCTTTACTTAAAAGCTTGTTAATAATGAGGATATGGTGTCAGTGTATATTTGCACTATAACCAAATTAATTATGAAAAATTTATTAACACTTGTACTTTTATTCATTTCTATTTTCGCCAATGCCCAATTTGATATAAAGGGTAAAATTTTAGACCAAGACCATTCTGGTTTGTATGGCGCTGTTATCTATTTATCTGATACAGATTATAATGGCGCTTCGGATTCAGAAGGCGATTTCTTGCTTCAAAATATTCCGGCAGGTAAGTATAATCTTATAATATCATATATAGGCTTTAAGAATATTGAAAAAGAAATATCTATTAATGGAGATTTTATACTTGATAACATTTTCATGATGAGTGACAATATTATTGATAATATTGTAATTAATGGCAGACTTGAAGGTCAAGCTAAAGCATTGAATACTCAAAAGTCAAAGATTAATATAACAGAAATTGTGGCTGCTGAGCAAATAGAAAGATTTCCTGATGCAAATATTGGCGACGCTTTAAAAAGGCTGTCCGGTATTAATGTTCAATATGATCAAGGTGAAGCGCGTTTTGCAAATATTAGAGGTACTGCTCCTGAACTTAATTCTTTCACAATAAATGGTGAACGTGTGCCATCAGCTGAAGCTGAGAAAAGATTTGTCCAACTTGATTTAATACCAGCTGATATGGTTTCTTCGATAGAAGTAAATAAAGCTGTAACTCCTGATATGGATGCTGATGCGATTGGTGGGTCAATTAACTTGGTTACCTCAAAGGCATCTTCTCAAGAAAAATTAAAAGGTACCTTAGGTTCTGGAATTAATCTGTTGAATAATAATCCTATTTATAAAGGTAAATTGAGCTATTCAAATAGGTTTGCTAACGATAAAATTGGATTTATTGCTGGAGTTTCAATTTTAGATAAGCAAGTAAGGTCTGATAATATGGAGGCAGAGTGGGAACAATTGGAAGATGGAACATTATATACTTCTGATTTTCAAATTCGACAGTATAATTTGCAGAGGTTAAGACAAAGCTATTCGACAACAATTGATTATAATCTTAATGAAAATCACAATATATATATTTCTGGAATATACAATTGGAGAAATGATTGGGAAAATAGATATAGACTTAGATTCAATGGAATTGAAAATAATGAAGGTAAATTTGTTTCTGAAATAAGAAGACAAACAAAGGGAGGAACAGAGGATAATAAATTTGGGCGTCTTGAAGACCAGCGTATGTACGGAATTAATATTGGCGGTACTCATTTGTTTTCTGACTTGAAGGTAAATTGGTCTTTTACTTCTAATCAGGCTCAAGAAGATAGGCCAAACGAACGTTATGTATCTGTACGAGTTGAAGACCAAGAGCTAATTACAAACTTTTCTGATACAAACCTTCCTGAAATTACTCCACTAAATTCGATAAATTCAGATTTGTCAAATGAATATAGTTTAAAGGAAATTACTGAAGAATTTCAGTATACTGAAGAAAAGGATATGAACGCAAGGTTGGATATTGAATTACCAATTATTAAAGGAGGTAATTCATCTTTTTTAAAATTTGGATTTAGATCCCGTAATAAAGATAAATTGCGTGATAATAGTTTTATAGAATTTGCGCCTATTGATGAAGATGCTTTTACAACTGATGCTTTAAGCAATGTAGCCTCTCAATCTCAATCTGATTTTAGCGTTGGAAATTATAATATTGGTTCGTTTGTTTCTAAAGAATATTTAGGTGGAATTAATTTTAATAATGGTTTTGAGTCAGAAGAAGTTCTAGAAGAATTTGCGGGTAACTTTAATGCGAAGGAAAATATCTTGGCTTCATATGTGATGTATACTCAAAATATTAATGAAAAAGTTGACATTTTACTTGGTCTTAGATATGAAAGAACTGATGTTGAGTATAGTGGAAGAATTTTTGACGGTGAATCAATTGCTGTAACAGACAATCAAAAAGATGATTACAATAATCTTTTACCTGGATTACATTTAAAATATAATTTTTCCAATTTCACTAATGTTCGTTTAGCTTGGACCAATACAATTGCACGACCAAATTATTTTGATATAGTACCATATCAGGAAATTGAATTGGATGACAATCGTATTTCTGTAGGTAACCCATCTTTGCAAGCTACGGAATCAATGAATTTTGATTTACTTGGAGAACATTACTTTAAAAACCTAGGTATTATTTCTGGTGGTGTATTTTATAAAGATTTAAGTAATGTAATAGCAACAAATACTTTCAATGATTTTACTTACAATGGAAATGTTTATGACAGATTTAGTCAGCCTATAAATGCTGGTAATGCAACGATAACGGGTTTTGAATTTGGAATCCAAAATCGATTGGACTTTCTACCTGGCATTTTGTCTAAATTGAGTTTCTATGGTAACTACACATATACCAAGTCAGAGTTGAAAAACTCAACTTTGGAAGGTAGAGAAAGTGAAACTCTTCCGCTTGTAGGTACTCCAAAAAATCTATTAAATATGAGTTTAGCATTTGATACAAAAAAATTAGATGTTAGAGTATCTTTTAATATGGCTGACGGATTTATAGAGGAATACAATGATTCTGCTTTTTATGACAGATGGTATGACTCCGTTAATTTCTTGGATATTATTGCCAATTATAGTATAAATCCTAATTGGCAAATTTATTTTAGCGTTAACAACCTATTGGACCAACCTCTAAGATATTACCAAGGTGAAGTAGATAGAGTTATGCAAGTTGAATATTACGGAATTCAGAGTAAATTTGGTGTAAAATTTAAATACTAAAATGAATATTATTATTTCAGCAATTTTTTCAAATGGTAGGATTTTTCTCTCAAGTCCTACCATTTTATTGTTCTTTATTTTGCTCTTTCAATCAAGTTGTGGCAATCGTTTTGTTCGTAATAAGGAAGCTCGCGATGATGCTCGTGAAATGGAATTAGCGGTTGCATCTAATATGAAGATAAAAAACTCTATATCCGCACAAGTAGAGACAGATCCTGTTTATGCAGTAAATGTCGATAATGATACAGCCGATGATCCCGCTATTTGGTATAATGATGTCAAACCAGAAGCCAGTATAATTTTTGGCTCTAATAAAAAGCATGGAATCCATAGCTATAACTTGAAAGGTGAAGAGGTTCAATATGTACCTTGCGGTACCATTAATAATATTGATGTTCGCAAAGCTATAAACTTTTCAGGAGGTAAATATGACGTTCTTGCTGGCAGTCATAGGTTTAACAATTCCATTGTGCTATTTACAATTGATCAAAATGGAATTATAAAATCTACTCCTGATTTCGAAATTGGTTTACCTGATTTTGATCCATATGGATTTTGTTTGTATAAAAATGAGAAGGGTAAACTATATGCTTTTATAAATAATAAAAATGGTGAGATTTATCAGGTGTCAATTGATATAGATCCTAATGGATTTCTTAAATCAGATGTTGTAAATCAGTTCAAATTAAAAACTCAAGTTGAAGGAATGGTAGTAGATGATGAATATGGAAAACTGTTTGTTGGGGAGGAACAATCTGGTATATACCTTTTTGATTTGAAAGCGAAAAATATTAAGGGGCAACTGCTTAAGGGTAGTACAAACGCAAATAGGAATATTCGATATGATGTAGAAGGATTAGCTCTTATTAATTCTAAATTCCTTATAGCATCAAGTCAAGGAAATTTTTCATATGCGATATATAATCTTGATTCTGAGTCTTATATTACTTCATTCAAAATAATTGATGGAAGTAATGATGCAGTAGAAGAAACAGACGGTTTGGAAGTATCGACCTTGCCTTTTGGACAATTATTTCCTAAAGGAATATTGGTTGTGCAAGATGGATTTAATTATGATGGAAAAGTAAAAAAAGCTCAAAATTTTAAGATTGTTGACTTGAGAGAAGTTGATAAATTTTTAGACAAATAATACAGATTTATAACAATAAATTAATTAAAATAAACTCAACTGTTTTTACTCTATTTTTTTAATAGGGATTATCATAATGATGCTAATCCTTATTTTTTTCACCCTCATTTCACCCTCATTTTACACACTAATAATATTATGTTAATACATGCTTTAGCCACTTCCCAAGGCAATAGCTTAATTTTATTATATAATAAGTTAAGTTAATAGTAGAGATTACTTAATGTTATTTCATTGGTTTTTTCATAGTTTATTGGACAGTTAATAGCTGTCCAATATTTTGATTTATTAAATTGAAAAAGATTTTATTCTTAATAACGATTTTGGTAATTGCTCTTGGTGTACAAAAGCATTTTGTTGAAGATTCTCATTTTTTTGGAGATATTAATTCGCCTAGTAAGATCAATGCTCAATTAAAAAGAGTTGATAAAGAAATAAAGCATTTAGCAAACTTAAGTCATAAGTTATCTGACGAAAGATATAAATTAAGTGCTTTTACCTTAAGAGTTCAGTTAAATCATCTCAATAAGGAATATGAAACTCTTGAATCACTTCTTGATAAAGTTGATTTTCAAAATATAGATTTGATTGATTCCAACAGATATAATGCCTATTCTTTTAATAAAAAGATTCAGCTTTTCAAATCTGAAATTCTATCTTTAAATAAAATAGTTTTTGTTAAAGACAATATAGACTTCCAATCAACCAAAAAATCTATCAAGTCGTTGAGAATTATTTTTGTTGATTTAACTTCACAATAGTAAAGAGATTCCATTAACTGTATAGGCATAGTTATATTTATCTTATATTTTCAATATGTTAGAATTGAATCATTAAAACTCTCCAAATTAATTAATTGAGTTAAGAGTATATCTGTTTAATTAAATATTATTAGTTTTGTATTACCCCTCGAAGTTAAACCCTTTAAACGGTTTAGCGATATATGAGTAAAGCGTCCTAACGATAAGTGATAGGACGCTTTTTTTTTTATTTCTTAGAAGAGTGTGGAAACAGCTAATAAAGGAATTCTAACATCGTCATCAAATGATGAGGTATTTACAAATCCTAAATCAATTGTAATGTGATTGTAATTGTATCTTAAAGTTGGCATTATAAAACCTTCTAAACCATCTTCTAATATGAAATATGATTCAATCATTATTGAGAAATTGGAAGAAATCGGATATGTCCCACCTAGTTGAAATATAGCAGGAGAATCTCCAGATATCTCATCATTAAAACTATATGCAATTCCAACTCCAGCAGTTAGGTTTTTGTATTCAGATCCAATTGTGATCAATCCATATGTTGTTCCTAAGGTTCCAACTTCATCCTCTATAAAGCCAAGGAATAAATTGCTACCAATACCAAATCGTATATTGTCATCATCTTTTCCAAAAGTGAATTTGGGATTGATTTGAAACAATGCTGCTTGTCCACTTAGTAATGAGAATATTTCTGTACTTAGATTTAAAGTAAAATTGTCTGAAATACCAAATCCAAAAGTATTTATACCTCCCATAGTATTTTGGTACATGGTTTGTCCTTTTTTCAGGCCGTATGCAGATTCTCCAATGATATATTTTGACGCTTGATATTTTTTACCAGATTTAGACTCACTAGTCACTACAGAGTCTGTCTCGATCATTGCTAATTTTCTATTATCTGATATCGAATCTCGTGTTATGTCAGTATACAAAATCAATTTACTATCGTGATAGATTATGTCTCCCGTTTCTTCATTTTCAAAAGTTAAAGTTTGTGTTTGCGCTTTGAGTGAATTGTTAACGGGGCAGATAGAAAAAATAAGTATAATTGTTATTGATAATGATTTGTTCATAATTTCTATTTTTTGAAAACCCAAAACTTTTGTATTAAGAAATTATATCCAAAACAAACTATGGCATCTGTAATTAAACGAGTGATTTTATAATCTACACCCAAAGCGTTAGTTAGGAATTGTGTACCTGTTGCTTTCAATAGAATACTTCCCATTGCTGCAGATATGAATTTTACTAATTGTGGTAATAATTTGGTATTATGATTTCTAAATGTCCAATGCCTGTTTATGAAAAAATTAATAACCGCTCCAATAGTGCCACCGATAATTATGGCAGTAATCAGAGAGATACCGAACCATTCTATACAAATTATCATAATCAAATAATCTATGACACCTCCTGCAAATGCAGATACTTGGGCACGTAAAAACTCCATGCCACTTACCAGTATTAATTCTGTTAATGTTTTAGATTCTTGCTTATGAAGAATTGTTTTCATGATCCGATTATTTAAAAACTAATGGATGATAATTTGATTTCCTAGTGGATAGTTGTTTTATTAATTGGCTAGCTTTGCTCTGATTTTATAGTTGCATTCTTTTCATCGATATCGCGAAGATCTCCTGCTTTAATTACCGATATCGACTCTATTACATTCATCACTATCATGATAAGAGAACCGATTAGCATAAAAGGGAGGATGACGTTCCCAGAAAGAACTTCTGTCAATAGTACAAGACAGATTATAATTCTCATTTCAGTTGGTCCCAAAATGCCTTTATCTATGATGTATTGATTGTTGACTTTGTATCTCAATAAACTCAATATCATGGATCCTCCATATGTCAATGCAAAAATAAAGGCCAAGAATTTATATTGGGGTAAATAGAAATAGAAGCCTAAACCAATTAATGAAATGGATATCCAATCTGCATTGATATCAAGCACCCATCCGTACCATTTACGAGGTGTATTTCTGTAATAAGCAATTCTACCATCTAATGAATCACCAAACCATTGTAAGGCAAATCCAAATACAGAAATAATTAAGGCATAAGGATCATAAACAGCATATATCAACCCAAAAGCGACAATCAAACTGCCCAAGATGCCTATGATTGTCAATATATCAGGTGTTATAAACTTGGGAATTCGCGGACATAAAAACTCGATTGTTTTAAATTCTAACTCCTTTAAAAGGTGTTTTCTTTCTCTACTTATGCGTATTCTGGTATTGGCTTGTCTAATATCTAAATCAGTAATCATAATTAAATATTTTTACCGAAGTAGCAATGTTTCAGCCATTCTCAAGTATCAAATGTGGGAGTTGATACCTTGGGTTTATAATATTGATACCTATTTGAGGAAGTTGAGACGAGGTATTTATATAAAATTGAT
Source organism: uncultured Saprospiraceae bacterium (assembly GCA_905480605.1). Taxonomy (GTDB): domain Bacteria; phylum Bacteroidota; class Bacteroidia; order Chitinophagales; family Saprospiraceae; genus RFSX01. Next base: position 76,181 of record CAJQRD010000017.1, read on the forward strand.
AGTTGAAGTGGTTTAGAGGGAGATAAATAGGAAGTGATCTGTTTTAGCAGACTAGTGCAAAAGTCTTTTTTAGTCTCAGACTAGATTTTAATATTGTAAGCTATCATCATCTTTGGATGGTAAACTTTAATTTTTTGTTTTTTTGCAGTAGTTGATTTATAAGTTTTGTCTTCCAAATCTTTATTTTCATCGTGATGAATTGAAAGGGCAGTACCAGGAATAATAGTATTATGAAAAGGGTAGCTGTTTGTTTGTTCATTTTTAATTTGTTTCATACTTCAAATTTATTTTAATGATGTAAATTGTAGTTGAAGGCAATATTAATAAAGGGTTAATTATAATAAATATCATAAATTATGCCATTGTTAAACCTAAACGATTGAAAATGTGTCTTTTATAAAAGTAGTTATTTTGAAGCAGTCAAAAAAATACTTTTTTATTTATCAATTCTGATTCTTTCTTGTCTACTGTTTTATTCCAGTCAAAGAAAAGCCTTGTGGAGGCCATTATTTTATGGAAATGATTTGAGCAATTTTGAAGTTTTAATTGGGGGCTGAGAATATAGAGTAGAAAAAATAGATATTGTAGGTTAAATTATCTATAACCTTAATCCTTTTGTAATTAAAATCATGGAATACGCCCAACTATAGTTTGGAGGATTCTGATAAGCTGGATTTGGTGTTTTATATTTTCAGTACTTTATCAGTAAAGGGTGTAGATGTGAGTAATGAAGATGTGATGAGGATTAAGGAAGAATTAATGCCTTTATTGAATTGACCCTTATCGATCATATCGAAGGAAGGTAATGTCAAATACGAAAGCAAATTAAAACAAATGGATTATATTAGACAATAAAATAAACTAGTCAGATGGAAATTATTGATGAATTAAAAAATGCATTGTATCAGTATTATTTAGATTTTATACTGATTCTACCTAAATTTTTTGCAGCGATTATTGTTAGTTTAGTCTTTCTAGCGATTATTAGGGTAACTCAAAAAAAAATAACTGGTTATCTAACTGTGAAAATGGAAGATAATTTATTAACCAATTTTATAAATAGCTTTTTTCCTGCTCTTAGTTTTCTGATTGCATTTTTGCTTTTTTTATACATAATGGGATTTGGAGGTATTACTAAAAGTATCATGGGAACAGCAGGTGTTTCTGCAATTGTAATCGGCTTTGCCTTTAAGGATATTGGGGAGAATTTTCTTGCGGGTGTAATTTTGGCTTTTAACAGACCTTTTCGATTAGGGGATACCATAAAATCAAATGATGTAGAAGGTAACATAGTTGAAATGAGTTTGAGAGATACACATATTAAAACATTTGATGGAAAGGATGTTTATGTACCTAATGGACAGATTTTAAAGAATCCTTTGTATAATTATACTATCGATGGATTTCTTAGAAAAGAGTTTGTAATTGGTGTAGACTATGGAACAGATGTTGACAAAGCGAGATCTATAATATTAAATGTTTTGAAAGACGCTAAGGGTGTTATTCAGGAACGTAAACCACCTTTAACACTTGTTAATCATTTGTCCTCTAGTACCTTAAATATCAAATCGCTATATTGGATTGATACTATTAATACATCATTATCTTATTTTGATGTGCATACGAATCTGATAAAAAATTGTTTGTTGAAATTGGCTGAAGCTGAAATTTCAACACCAGGAGATATTGTTGAGGTGAAAAACTATAATGGGAATTCTATTGTTTTGAAAGGAATA
>CAJQRD010000018.1 GCA_905480605.1 uncultured Saprospiraceae bacterium
AATTATACAATCAGAGCAATCTTATTGATAGTCTATATCGTCATTGTTTATTTTATACTCAAAAGATATAAGAAATCACTGTTTCCAAATTCGAAACTAAAAATGCTTGCAGTATAAAACAAAACATCCTTGTTGACTTATTTGCTTTCCAAACTCAACAAGTATCTTTCAATTTTTACTTTCGAGTAATTTCTAGCATAATCTAGAACGGTCTTACCATCGTTTTCTAAAGTAAGATCAGAGCATTTTTCTGCCAATATTTTCAGCATTTGAAAGTTACTATATTTCACGGCATATATGACTGATGTATTTGCAGAGTAAATAGATATTTCATTTACTTTGATTTAGTATTATCGCAAACGACTATCGAAAGCAATAGACATCAATGCTAAAAATGCAAATATTACGAGTACAAAAACTGTATCTAATCCCATGATTCTATTTTATGTTTTGATTTATCATAAAATTTCAATGATGAGATATCACATTCATCTACTGTTGAGAAAACAGAATAATCTTCCAATTCACCAACAATATATTTTGCATTTTTCACTCTCAGCGAAGATCTTTCAGATAATGTAATATCCAGATTTTCAAACTCTATTTTCATTGCATCAATAAAGCCCGTATATTCAACTTCGAACTTGCCTGTTTTATAGCTACCATCAAAATCAAGAGTTGATCCATTTTTTGAAACAACAATTAAATTCTCACCATCATTGTCAATTATAAAAGATGAATTATTATTTGCGTTTATTGTTAAATTTTCAATATTAAGCTTTTCGCTAGACCAAACAGAAGCTTTATCTTTTGCTATAATAACTAAGTTTGACTTTCCTTTTACACCTATTGTATAAGTGATTGGAAGCTCATGATCTGAAATATAATCGTGATTAAAATAAGGATATAATCCTCTGTACATTTTTACTCCAAAAGCAGGCAATACTTCTTTATCGCCTTCAACCATTACTGAAGTGGAATTAGGATCTAATTTATATTCATTATAATGCCTCAAGTATAAAGTATCTGTATCATAATTCTCTAACAATATCGTTTGGCCCTTGACTCCTTTTCCAATCAAGTAGTTTGTATCTTTTTTCACAATAAATTTACGTGCATACAGATTGCAAACCAAAAATAATAATACCACAAAAAGTGCTCCGCTAAGCAATAATTTATTTGATGTTTTCATTTTAAATTATTTTAATATTAATCGTTTGTTAAACCGCTAGATGATTGTAAAATTGATTTTTTGTATAAGGATTTTAACTCGTCAAAATCAATTTTCAAAAGCTGCATTTTCTTGAATAATTCAGGTAGGACTGTATTTATAAAATCTTGTTTTTGCATCGCTTTAATTTTTTGAGAAGCTCCTTCTTCAACGAAGAACCCGATACCTCTTTTGTTAAATATAATTCCTTCATCTTGCAAGTAACTGTAAGTCCTCATGACGGTATTTGGATTAACTTCAATTTGAGAGGCAAACTCTCTAACAGAAGCAATCTTATCTCCTTCAGGCCACTTATTCACCATGATGTTTTCACAAATAAAATCTGCAATCTGCATATATATGGTTTGATTCTTTTTAAACTCCATTATACTTGTTTTTCTTTCATTTTAAAATAAGCAACTGTATAAAAGAAACCTGGAATTATTATCCAGAGAATAAATTTTATAAGTGTTAAACAACTCTCTCCTATCATTTCAAAATCCTTCTGGTTTTCCATTTTCATCTCAAAATTTCTGTTCATAGAAAATCCTTCAAATAGTTCGTGCATTGTCAACCTGAAAATGAGAAAGAAAATAAATAAGAAAACAAAATATATTATGATAGCAATAATCACAGTTTTTGGTACTACGTATTTATTTATAGCTATGCTAAAAACCAATATCAATGACACTGCACACAAGTAACCACCTATTACAAATGGCAAGGCTTCCCAAAACGTATTGTGCAATAATTCAGAGTTTCCTCCAGCTTTGGCAAAGTTATATGCGACAAAAAACATGAAGGATAAAAAAATTGGATATATAAAATGTGGATATATAGATCTGCTTGTCAATTTTTCTAAATTATTGGCAGGCAAGCTTAAAAATTGAATCCTGCCTGCAGGCGTTTTAAATTCCCAAAATAGAATTGAGGCTAATAAAAGACCACCAATAAATAAAAATGAAAAATACCATCCTGCCCAGAACCCCGTGTCATAATTATTAAAATTTTGTTCGGTTGTCGGCAACCAAAATATAAATAAAGATGCAAAAACTACCAAAAATAAACTGTACAAAACAGGTTTTCGGTATAAAATCCAATCTCTATAAACAAGTCGTTTTATTCTTGAAAGTGAAAATTGCATATTAGTTGTTTTGTAATAGTTGATTAATAGAATTGCTGTCCTTTATAACTGCATTGAAAAGCACTTCCAATTCGACTTCTGATATAGTACCTTCTTTGTTGGGAGAAATATGAACGTATCCACCAGGCATCAGTTCTGAATATAACGTATCGTTACTATCTGTTTCAGAAATAGATTTATGAAATGTTAGTTTTTCTTCAAGGCTGTTCACATCTTGATTTAATATTATCTTACCTTCTTCAATAATTATTACCGATTCTATTAATTGATTCAGGTCTCTGATTTGATGTGTAGATATAATTACAATTTGATCTTCACGAAATCCAGAAAGCAATACTTTTCTAAATTGACTTTTAGATGGAATATCCAAACCATTGGTTGGCTCATCCATAAACAAGTACTTTGCATTCGTTGCTACCCCAAAAGAAATTAATACCTTCTTCTTTTGTCCGTATGACAGCTTTGATAATATGGCTGTTTCATCAACCTCAAAAATTTGCAACAATTCATCAAACTTCGAATGGTCAAATTTATCATACAAAGGAGCGTTAGCTTTTACATATGACATAATACTAATAGCAGGCAGTTCATAATCTTCAGATAAAAAAAATACATTTTGAAGAAAATCAGGGTGCCTATTTATAGAATTGAATTGATCAATGGTTATTTCTCCTTTCTTAGGGAAAAGTACACCAGTTATCAATTTTAGCAGACTGGATTTACCAGTACCATTTTTGCCGAGCAAACCATAAATCTTCCCTTCATTTAACTGCAAATTCATCTCGTCAAACAACGACTTACCTTTAGAGTAAGAAAAGTGCATGTTTTGAATGTTTATCATAGAAACCGTTTTGTGTATTAGTATAATAGTACACCAAAGCTATGACACATTATCCATTTAAGCAAGTATTTGCTTAAAAAAGTGACTTTATAATAAAAAAAACCAATGAAACATTGAGCTTTTTTGATGCATCTTTATATTACTGAAGTTAGAATTCAAGAGTTTGAAGATGAAAATTTTCATAAGATATCTTGTTACCGAACCAATTAAAGAGATAATCTCTAGCCAAAAATGATTCAGAATCAAGCAAAATATGACTGTAGCTGGTGTGCGGATAATCTAGGAAATTATCAACTAAGCCATGTTTTCTTGCATTATGATGAATATAATACTGATTCCAAGTAAATTTCTCAGCGGTATTCAAGATTGGATTCTTAAATCTCTTCTGAAAGAGACTACCTTTTCGGTTATAGTGTTTATTTATTGACTTGGCATAACTTATAAAAAACCGTCTAAACTGTCCCGAAATCAAATCGTGAATAAATTCACCTTTGTTTTCTTTAAAGCGGTATTTTGACATAGGTACTGTGCAATATGCAACTTTGATTTTAGATAAAACCTCAGAAATCTCCTCCACAGATTTAACAGAAATAGAAAAATGAAAATGGTTTGTCAAAAGGGCATAAGAGTACGTATGCACAAACGGCTCAAGATATCTCCGGTAAAGGTGAATGAAATAAGGAAAATTGTCTTCATCCTTAAAAAGAGCTTCTTTATTATTTGTACGATTATAGACATGATAAAAAGTATCATGCATAAATGGTTCAATATTCTTCATGGAAAGTTGTTTGATTAAAAAAACTGTTGTTACAAGTAAAAATGGACGCCATGATTGGCTGGCGAGTTAGAAATATAGGGATTTTTGATGAATTTAAAAAGGACATGGCATGTCTAAAAGACATGCCATGTCCTTTTTAAACGTTTACAAACGCTTATATCGAGACCATTTCAAACACTCCTAGGTTATTCTCAGGTATATTCTTAGGTATACTTCACAATGTATATTCTTAGGTATACTTCATAATGTATATTCTTAGGACAATTATTTATCTTTCTTTGACATAGGGGTAAGAGGTAAAATAAATGTCTTATTGGTATAGGTCATGAAATATGGCCTGAAAAGATAGAATGTTTATACAAAGTTAAAGTCAATTTAAAGGTGATAAAGTCAGTGTAAAAACTGACTTTTTCTCTTTTTAAGGCTATCCCTCTATCCTTAAATTCTTCTTAAAAGATTGTTACAATACACGATTAAGTATCAGATTTGCCGTTATTACATTAGTATAATGACAGATATATAACTTTTATATTGACATCCAATTATTTATCGTGTTGATTATCAGTATTTTACACCAATCTATACAATCATTTAAAAAACAAAGACTTTATTGTTAATGAAGTTAAAATCAACTACTTTTGCAATCTTTATGGAAATTAAGCAAACTATACTACTCCTTGGCATTGCCATGTTTTTGGGATCATGCAAATCAACGTATGAGCAGGTAAGAACATCTAATGATCCGGTTAAAATCATGGAAGAGGCCAATAAACTTTATCAAGATGAAGACTATTATAAAGCACAAGCTTTATATGAATTGGTAATCCCATTTTTTAGAGGTAAAAAAGAAGCTCAGGATCTATTCTACAATTACGCATACACATATTATTATTCTGAACAGTACATTCTTGCTGCTCATTATTTTAATAATTTCACAAAAACATTTTATAACAGTCCTAAAAAAGAGGAAATGGCATATATGTCAGCTTACTCCAACTATGAAATGTCACCTACTTATAAATTAGACCAGATACCTACCATTACTGCAATTGAAGAATTACAAACGTTTATAAATACATATCCAAACAGCCCAAGAGTTGATGAATGCAATGTGCTCATTGATGAAATGAGGCTTAAGTTGGAAAAGAAAAGTTTTGAAACAGGTAAATTATACTATCAGATTGGTGAATATCAATCAGCAATGGTTTCATTTGAAAATGTAATTAAGGATTTTCCAGAATCTGGTAAAAAGGAGGAGGTACGGTATTTGATTGTAAAATCAAGTCATTTGTTGGCTAAAAATAGTATTTACGAGAAACAACAAGAAAGGCTGGAAGACTCCGTAAAACATGGAGAGAAGTATATTGCGAAATATCCTAAGTCTAAAAATAAGCAAGAGGTTAACTCTATTATAAATTATTGCAAAAACGAACTCAAAAGATTTGTACAATGACAGATATTAAAAATCAAGTTCAAAATATCAATCCTAACGCTAGAGCTAGAAATATAAAACAGTTCACTGAAAATACAGAGAACATTTATAAATCATTGGCTATAATTTCAAGTAGAGCCAGACAATTGGCTGTTGATATTAAATTAGAATTGCACGGCAAGTTAGAAGAGTTTGCAGTAACTTCTGAAACGATTGAAGAAATTCAAGAAAATAAGGAGCAAATTGAAATCTCTAAGTTCTATGAAAAACTTCCAAATCCAACAATAATTGCAACTGAAGAGTTTTTCGCTGGTAAATTGGACTACAGAAGTAGAGACACTAAAGAAGACTAAAAGTCTAACTTTGAAAGGCAAGAAAGTCATAATCGCCATAAGTGGAAGTATTGCCGCATATAAGTCTGCTTATCTTATCAGAAGTCTTATAAAAAAGGGCGCTGAGGTCAGAGTACTGATGACACCGGCAGCTACTGAATTTATAAGCGCTTTGACTTTATCTACCTTGTCGAAACATACTGTTCATACCCACGTCATTGATGGGGACTCCTGGGACAATCATGTTGAGCTTGGATTATGGGCCGATCTTATGTTGATTGCCCCCGCTACTGCAAATACAATCGCTAAAATGGCACACGGGATATGTGACAACATCATTTCTGCAGTTTATTTATCTGCCAAATGTCCAGTGTTTTTTGCTCCAGCAATGGACAGAGATATGTGGATTCATCCAAGCACACAAAACAATATTTCTCTATTAAAATCTTACGGGAATACACTCATCGATGTAGAAGATGGTGAATTGGCAAGTGGCCTAATAGGTAAGGGAAGAATGGCAGAACCTGAGATCATCGTTGAGCAGTTGGAAAAATACTTTAATCAGACTCAAGATCTGAAAGGTAAAAAAGTAATGATAACGGCAGGTCCAACTTATGAATCCATTGATCCTATTCGATTCATCGGCAACCATAGTACTGGCAAAATGGGTTTGGCAATTGCGGAAGAATGTATAAGTCGAGGTGCAGAAGTTCACCTAATCTTAGGACCTAGTGCACTAAAAGTTGATAATTCAAATATAATTATCAGCAGAGTAAAATCTGGAGAAGAAATGTTTCAAGCTTGTGCATTAATTCATAAAAATATGGATGTCTGCGTATTTGCTGCAGCAGTAGCTGACTACAAACCACAATCTGTTTCTGAACAGAAAATCAAGAAGGACGGCAATACATTAGAATTGACTCTTGAAAAAACAAGGGATATTGCATATACTCTAGGGAAAGAAAAGAGCAACCATCAAATTCATATTGGTTTTGCATTGGAGACTACCAATGAAGAGTTCTTTGCCAAAAAGAAATTAATGAACAAAAACTTTGATGTAATCGTCTTAAATTCTTTAAATGATACAGGCGCAGGTTTTAAACATAATACCAATAAGGTTACACTCTACACAAAGGATGACGACAAATTATCTTTTGAATTAAAATTAAAAACAGAAGTTGCACATGATATAGTCAATACTTTGGTTAATAAGTACGTTATATCTAAAGCATAAATTTATATAAGATGAAAAAGAATTTTCTATTTGTTATTTTACTTCTTTCTTCAATAGCTCTAAAGGCACAAGAATTAAATATAAACGTCAAAGTAAGTGCTCCTAGATTAAATCTTGTTGATCCAAAAGTATTTCAAACACTGGAAAAGCAAATATCAGAATTCATAAACAACACAAAGTGGACTGATGATGAATTCGAACCAAAAGAAAAGATAGAAGGTAATTTAAACATTACAATTACATCAGAAAACTCTGCAACCAACTTTTCTGCTGATATATATGTTCAGACAATTCGTCCCGTATTTAATAGCAGCTACAAATCTCAAGTTTTAAACTTTGTAGATAAAGTAAGTTTTGATTATCAAGAATTTCAACCTATCGAAAACAGTTCTAATAGTTATTATGACCCACTATCATCTCTTTTAACATATTATCCTTACATGATGTTGGGAGCTGATTATGACACTTACTCTTTGCTGGGGGGAGATAAACATTATCAAACGGCTCAAAAAATAGTACAAAGTATTCCCAGTAATCTTACATCTATGAAAATTGAATGGATGAGTGATGGAAATAATAGAAATAAGTACTGGATGATGGAAAACATGATGAATCCAAGAGTTCGTCCTCTAAGACAAGCTATATATGAATACTATATCAATAGTATGGATAGAATGAATGAGGACCCAAGTCGATCAAGAGCGGTTATGTTAAGTGCATTGACAACAATAAACTCTGTTCACCGATCATATCCAAACAGTGTGGTTATCCCATTGTTTGTCGATAGTAAAAGAAATGAAATCATCGAGATCTTTAAAGGTGGTGGTCGAGGAGAACAATCAAAAGTTTATGGCATTATGGTCAATTTAGACCCAGCACAAGCCTCTCAATACAACAGTATTCGATAGTGAAGAAGATTGCAATCTTTGCTTCTGGAGGTGGCTCAAACGCTGAATCTATCATCAATTATTTCAAAGGACATTCTTCTATTGATGTTTCTCTTATTGTCAGCAATAAAGAAAAAGCATTCGTCTTAAAACGGGCAAAAAAACACAATATTCCCAGTGTCTATATATCCAATAAAGATTTTAAATCTGGTGAGTTGGTTTTGGAAAAATTAATCGAACACGATATTGAATATATTATTTTGGCTGGCTTTCTTTTGCTGATTCCAAGAACACTAACTCAAAAATTTCCAAATAGAATTTTAAATATCCACCCAGCGCTTTTACCTAATTATGGTGGAAAAGGTATGTATGGTCAACATGTGCATCAAGCAGTTTTTAATAATTTTGAGAAGGAATCTGGCATGACCATCCATCTTGTCAATGAAAAATATGATGAAGGTAAAATTCTCTTTCAAGTTAAGGTTGATTTGAAGGTGACAGATACCCCAGATGTGATTGCAGCAAAAGTCTTGAAATTAGAACACAAGCATTATCCCGAAGTAATTAACGACTATCTTAAAAGTCAATCTTAATACGGTTTACGGTTTTACGGTTTTACGGTTTACGGTTTTACGGAAAACCAATAGAGAGAAATAAAATTTCACATACAGTACTTATAACGAAAATATCGTTTTATTTCAAAGTCTGCAAATGCAATCTTTCACAAAATATTTATTCATTGTCATTTTTTACTTTTTTACGTCCAATGCTTTTGGACAAGAACTGCATGTAGCCCCATTTGATGGGACTGTTTATAAATTGCAAAACGGAAGAAAGTATTGGAAATTTCAAGAGACATACACAGATTTACCAATTATCAATACTATTAAATGGGATAAAATAAATGTGCCATCACGTGATGTCGAAAATGGCTTTCCCGATGTTGCCCGCAATGGATCATTTGCTATAATGTTTAAGACTACCTTTCGGGCCACAGAAACAGCTATGTATAAATTTACATTGACTTCAGATGATGGAACAATATTATGGATTGATGGTAAAGAAATAGTCAACAATGATACAGAAGGTGCTATGCATATGAAAACAGATACAGTTGCATTAACCGAAGGTCTGCATGATATGCAGATTTGGTATATGCAAGCATTTCCAACCAAGTATGGGATCATATTCGATTATGAATATGTTGATGTACCTCTCAAGTATGACAAAGAAGAGATTCTACTTGACAGTGATATTTTATTTGATGTAAATAGTTATACTTTAAATGAAGCTGGTCTAATAGACATTAACAAGCTAATTGATAAGATCAAAAACAGGAAAGGATTCCTGATAAGAATTATAGGTCATACTGACAATATAGGAAGCTCTCGTTATAATTTATCCTTGTCTGAAAAACGCGCCAACAGTCTTAAATATTATGTCATGTCCAATCTGCAAGGCAATAGAATTTCATTTGCGACTTCTGGAAAAGGTGAGACTATGCCTATAGCTGATAATTCTACTAAAGAAGGTCGCTCCAAAAATCGTCGGGTAACAATTGAGTTAGAGTATTGAGCATAATTAATCAGATTTAAACAACATTAAAAAAGAACACAAATCATAAGAGAGGTCGAGAAGTTTCGTAAGGGTGAAGTAAAAATTTATCTAGATTTTTAATCTCGAGTAAAACTCTATACTCAAAAAAAGAAACAATTATGTTATAAATAACATCACTGCACAAATAAAAAGATATTGTCCCAAACCTAGTTGAAATTTCTTCGAAGTAGATTGATCTGTAAACAAAAATACGTTTTGAAAATCAAGCTTAGATATATGGATATTTTTCAATTTAGAAAAACAAAGTAAACAATACACATCAAGAAAATAATAAGCAGAATAATTTTCAAATACTTCCACTTATCAACCAAGCCCAAAGTGTGTCCGACTTCCTTAACTTCACCTAGAAGTTCTATCTCTAACAACCCTTCTGAAACATTAGATATTTGTTGATAGTTGTCAACCAAAAGTTGTAATTCTTTATCATGGCTTAAGACTGAATCAAAAGTCAATTTATCTGTATCTGACAAGCGCCCCTTTGTATAATCTCCTATGTGTTCATATGCATCCATTATGACAATTCTTTTTTAATATCTGGATTATCATTTATAAATATAGCCAATGCTTTCATGCAAGAATGCTTTTTTTTCTGTGCCACACCTTCATTGGCATACCCCAAGATCTTTGCTGTCTCCCGCATACTGAATCCAGCTGCCCAATACAGCAATACTTCTTTGCATTTTACACCTAGTTTCTTTAATACGCGATGCAAAGTAATCCTTCGTTCTGTATTGATAATTTGAAGATCTATTGTCACTTCATCACTTATCATTTCAAACTCCTCATGGACAGTCGAAAATGTTTTGTTTTGCTCACGCAGTTTTGCCAAACACAAATATCTAGAGACTCCAAAAAGATAGCTATTTAAATTTGTATCAATTTCAAAATCTGAATTTGTCAAAACATTCTTCATAAACTGCACCAGAGTCAAATTGAAAATATCTTCTAAATATTCATTTGATCCTATAATATTTTTAACAACTCGACCAATACCGTTTTTTAGCTTCTGATCATCATACATAGATCTGATAGCCGCCTCCCTACCTTGCTTTCCGCTTCTAATACTATCAACAATATTTTCAACTGTCATTTTATCAAATAATGAAGTGATTTAAAATATTCAAATCATTTTAACCTTCGTTATTAAATTACTTCACTATTATGTGTCCTAACGAGATTAATATGTTACTTTAATTCATAAATTTAACATATACAACAGAAAAAGTAGTGTTTTGATTTAGATATTCCCTGAAAGTTAAATAAATGCAGAAAAAATCTTGGTTTGAAAGAATTCCGCATGCCGTCGTCATGCTCTTCATTATAATTGTTTTTGTAACTGCATTGACATATATTATGCCTGCAGGAAGCTATGAGCGCGAGTTAATTAATGGCAGAAAAAGTGTAATACCTGGATCATTTAAAAACATCGCCTCTACCCCTGTTTCCTTTTTACAAATGTTTAAAGCAATTCCTCTAGGATTTAAGGCTGCAGTAGATATTGTATTTATTGTACTTGCAGGTGGTATCATGTTTGGCATCATGGAAAAATCAACAGCCATAGAAAACGCAATCGGTACCTTGGTAAAAAAAATGGGACTTAAGAGAAAATATCTGATAGTAATAATAATGACTTACGTCTATGGATTACTCGGTGTTGCTGTTGGTTATGAAAACAATATTGCAATGGTTCCAATTGCAGCTGTTCTCAGTTTAGCTATAGGAGGTGATTTGATTTTAGCTGCAGGTATATCCGTTGGAGCCATGACAGTTGGCTTTGGTCTTTCACCTATAAATCCATATACCGTTGGGACTGGCCACAACCTGGCTGAACTTCCATTGTTCTCAGGTGCAGGGTTGCGCACAGCACTTTGCTTCATCGGCTTATCATTGATGGCCTTATACAATATTAGGTACTTTAAAAAAATAACTGCCGACCCAAATAAAAGCCTAGGCAAAGGTCTTAATAGCAGTGGGATGTCATTGAGTAAACCGTTAGGTGAATATCATATGACTTCTAACAATTGGCTTGTAATCTCAATTTTCAGTATAGGAATGGCCATTATACTCTATGGTGTTTTTAATTTTAATTGGTACATACAAGAATTGTCTGCTGTGTTTTTAATGATAGCTTTAGCATGTGGTATCGTCTCAAGAATGAATGGAGATACTATAAGCAAATCCATATTGGAATCCGTTTCATTTGCTGCGCCAGGTGCTTTCATGGTTGGTTTTGCAACCTCAATCAAGGTCTTGATGGAAATGGGAAATATAGGAGATACAATCTCACATCAATTGGCGACGATGTTAGAAGGCCTACCTCTTTACCTAGCAGCCATTGGCATGTCAGGTTCACAATGTATCATCAATTTCTTTATTCCATCAGGAAGTGGTCAGGCATTGGCCACATTGCCTGTGATGATACCGTTAGGAGAAGTACTGGGACTTACAAGGCAGACCACTATATTAGCGTTTCAAATAGGAGATGGTATCACAAACTTATTTAATCCGACATTAGGTGGACTTATTGCAATGCTTGCCGTTTGCCGTGTTCCCATAGATCGGTGGTTAAAATTTATAATGCCGCTAACTGCATTCTTGTTAATTATAGCCTGGGTGTTTTTAGTTATTGCGGTGGCTATTGGGTATAGTTGACAGAAATAATTAATGATGAATAGTTAATAATGAATGATTGGGGAAAATGTGTGAGGATTATGAATTATGAATTATGGATTATGAATTATGGATTATGAATTATGAATTATGAATTATAAATTATAAATTAAAAGAATAAAAATCAAAGTTCAGTGTTGTGGATTATAAAAACATTGTTGACATTGAAGCATTGAAGCATTAGAGCATTAGAGCATTAAGGGTTATGGATTATGGATTAAAAAATATTGAATACATTGTTGACATTATTGACATTTACCTAGGTGTAAAACTTCGGTAAATAAAGTTAGAGCAATATTAAAAAAAACGAAGAGAGTTAAGATGAATGTTGAAGAGATATTAAAAAAATTGGTTGCTTTTCCGGTGTTAGGAGGAGAAAGTAACATGACTATAATTCATTGGATAAAAGAATATATTGAATCCTTTGGAGTTACTACACGATTGGTGACAAATGAAGAGGGTAACAAAGCTTCTTTACACTGTCGTATAGGCCCTGCGGTTGATGGAGGATTCATATTGTCAGGGCATACCGATGTTGTACCGGTAGCAGGTCAAGACTGGCATACAGATCCATTTGAATTGACAGACAAGAGCGATGGAAATTTATACAGTCGTGGTTCATGTGACATGAAAGGTTTTCTAGCTTGTTGCTTGGCAGCTCTTCCAAAAATGGTTGAAGCCAAATTGAAAACACCAATCTATTTCGCTTTTTCATATGATGAAGAGATTGGTTGTTTAGCAGCTCCAGATTTGATTGCAGATATAAATAATCATTATTCTGAAAAACCAAAATATGCTATCGTTGGAGAACCTTCAATGATGCAACCCGTCATAGGACAAAAAGGAATTTGTGTTATGAAAACTCATGTCAATGGATCAGCTGGTCACTCTAGTCGGATCAAGCAAGAAGTGAGTGCCATTAACGAAGCAGCACGCTTGGTGCTTTGGCTAGAAGACAAGATGAATCAGCTTGTAAATGATGGTCAAATTGATGAAAGATTTACACCTCCTCACACCTCAATTCATGTTGGTAAATTTAATGGAGGCATAGCACCGAATGTTATTTGCGATGATGCTACATTTTTATGGGACATTCGTATCATACCAAAGGATAGTGTTTATGATATAATAAATGAATTTAAGGCTCACTGTGATAAGCGTGCTGAAGAATTAAAATCTGTGTTCCCTAAATTTAACATCAGAAGTTCAGAGATTCATGCACCTGTACCTCCACTAGATACAGCTATCAATGATTCAATAGTTGGAATAGTCAAAGAATTGACAGGAAACGATAGATGGGAGACTGTGGCTTATGCGGCAGAAGCTGGGCAGTTTTCTGAAGGTGGTTTCGAAAGTATTATATGTGGACCGGGTTCAATTGCGCAAGCACATAGAGCCAATGAGTTTATTGCTAAGGATCAATTGGTCAAGGGCGTTGAAATGATTGAGAGGTTGGTTGAACGGTTGAGTTGAAACACAGTTGATGATCGGGGATTAAAAATTGGATGTTTGACTTTAGATATTAGAGACCAGAGATCAGGGGCCAGGGGCCAGACGACTGAGATTATGCTTTTTATACCATATCCATTTTTCATCTAGTCAACATCAAATTTCAATTGTTTTCTTGAAATACTTATCCATACATTGTTATCTTCTGCAGTTCTTTATCAGCCCGTTTGTGTAACTCCAAACATTTGACATAATCAAGCAGTTCATCTGAAATTTTTCAAAAAAATGAACAATAAAAACTAACATTTCGCCATAACGTCGCTTTGGCTAACTATCACAATATCACTACTTTCAATATAATCAGTATTTATATCACCCTTCCTTAAAAAAATAAAGATAAATTTGTACTTGATTCAAATAATCGTGGTTTTCTTAAACTTTCAAAACTACAATTTGTCGTACTGTATAAATAGATAGAAATTGCATTCGAAAAAATTAAGAGAAGTTGCCGGAAAATTTACTACAGGAATTACTGTAGTTACTATCAAAAATAAAGAGAATGAAACGGTAGGTATGACAGCCAACTCTTTTGTATCAATCTCACTTAATCCCGCTTTAGTTGGATTCTTCGTTATGTCTGATGCTGTATTATTAGAAGACTTAAAAATAAATTCTTCAATTGCAATCTCTATACTCTCTTCTAAGCAAGAAGATATCAGCAATCAATTTGCAGGATTAAATAAGGAAGACATAGACATAGAATATGAAAAGGACTCTGAATATTCTATCATAAAAGATGCATTGGCATGGTACAAAACAAAAATTCAATCTATCGAACAAATTGGCGATCATCATATGATTGTATGCTCAGTAAAAGAACTCCACAAAGACGATGAGAAACAACCATTACTTTATTATTCAGGGTATAAACTCATTAGCAACAACTTATAAACTTTGAAATTTAGCATTTTCATATTTATTTCTTTTTTTGTTATTTCATGCAAGGAAAAAAAACTAAGTGAAATCAGTGTTGATGATTTTCAACAATTCGTGTCTGATACAGGTTACAAAACTGATGCAGAAATATACGATTGGTCAATCGTTCAAGAAGATGTTTTTAATTATGTCGTCTTAGGAGGCGTCAATTGGAAATGCCCTAACGGTCAACAAAAAGCGATTGGAAATGACCCTGTTACTCAAGTGAGCTACAATGATGCCCTAGCATATTGTAAATGGTCTCAAACAAGACTACCTACCTATAAAGAATACTGGACATTAGCTGAAAAGTCTATTTTACCTATCAATCAAAATAGTACTGAAATTTTTCCAGTTGGAATGAGTAATATAATTGGGAATGTTTGGGAATTAACAGAGGCAGACTTATTGGGTAGGGTCAGACTTGCTGGTGGGTCCTATTTGTGCTCTCCAAATTCTTGTGATGGTACTTCACCAGATAGGGTTTTATATGTTGATCAAATCACCGGAAATTCGCATATTGGGTTTGCTGTTCTAGAGCGGTAGCATAAACCCAAGAGGCAATATATCTTTGCTTTGTCTAACCGCAAGAGGTGGGACACCTTTGCTAGGTAAAGGATTTATTAATGTAGGTACTTTTGGCATTTTTCTGCCATTCTTTTTATTGATCCGAATTCTTTATTGTTTGTTATCTCCTTTAGAGTCATCCATTTTATGTCGTTAACTTCTCTTGAATCTGCATTGAATGAATCATTACTTGTTTTGAAAATAAATCGGAAGTCATAGTGATAATGCTCAGGGATTCCCTTTCGTTCTGGTATCATGTGAACATCCAAGTCGAAGAGATTTGGGCTTAGTAATTCTACATCTTTTAGTCCAGTTTCCTCAATGGCTTCTCTTTGTGCTGTATCAATGATTGTACGATCTTCAGCGTCTACGTGCCCTCCGGGCTGGAACCATAATCCTAGTTTCTTGTGGTGAATAAGCAAGGCTTTATCTTCATTCTTATTCAATATCCAAGCTGATCCTGTTATTTGTCCTGATAGGTTGTCTCTGCCAAATAGGTTTTCGTTATTGGATACGAAGGTTTGGGTCTTCTCAATGTGGGTGTCTTGATACTCTTTAGAGTAAACTTCAAGTAGATTTTGTATGCTTGCTTTTGTTATCATATATGGGCATTTCGTTTTCTCTCACAGAGTTCTCAGAGGGAACACACGGAGTTTCACAAAGATAGTACTCTAATGTTGAACCACTTGTTAATCGTTGACATTGTTAACATTTTTGACATTTCTTTTATCTCACAAAGTTCTCAGAGGGAACGCACAGAGTTTCACAAAGGGAGTAATCTAATGTTGAACCACTTGTTAATTGTTGACATTTCGTTTTCTCTCACAGAGTTCTCAGAGGGAACACACGGAGTTTCACAAAGATAGTACTCTAATGTTGAACCACTTGTTAATTGTTGACATTTCGTTTTCTCTCACAGAGTTCGCAGAGGGAACACACGGAGTTTCACAAAGGGAGTACTCTAATGTTGAAACACTTGTTAATTGTTGACATTTCCTTTTCTCTCAAAGAGTTCGCAGAGGGAACGCACAGAGTTTCACAGAGAATGAAGTCATCATTACAACAGTAAATCTGCTAGGTCTTCTCTTGTTAAATTAGCAAATTCTTCTGCTTCTAAAAGATCAGCTGACAACATTGTTTTTCTTGCTTGTAATTTAATTATTTTTTCCTCTAATGTATCTTTTGAAATGAATCGCATTACTGTAACTGGATTATCCTGCCCAATTCTGTGTGCTCTGGCAATGGCTTGTTCCTCTATAAATGGATTCCACCACGGGTCTAAAATAAAAACGTAATCCGCTTCGGTCAAGTTTAGGCCTACCCCACCAGCTTTTAGAGAAATTAAAAATACACCACAGTCACTAGATGTTTGAAATTGCTTAACGGCTTGCTCTCTTTTTTTGGCTGTTGTTTGTCCTGTGATCTTTGCGAATTCTACTTTAGTGTCAACCAAGTAATCTTCAACCAATTTTAGGTGAGAAGTAAATGCTGAAAAAATCAATACTTTATTATTTGATTTCAAAACGCCTTCCAACTTATCTTTCACAGCATTAAATTTCCCAGAGTCACTGCTGTAATCCTCTTGAAATAATTTAGGGTGATTTGCTATTTGTCTCAGATGCAAAAGTGACTTTAAAACATGCATGTTGTAATCACTAGCGTTTTCGTCCATATCTAAGAGGTAATTGCGAATTGCATTTTTCTCTTTTTTATAAACCTCTTCTTGATCATCAGACATTGTTACATATTCGATGTGCTTTGTCAGAGGAGGAAGGTCCTTAGCGACATCTTTTTTTCTACGTCGCAGAATAAACGGCTGAATCATCGTTTTTACATCTTGCAAAACAGCTTCATCTTTGTGTTTCTCTATGGGTGTTTTGTAATACTTCTTGAAAAAATTAAAATCACCCAGAATATTGGGATTTACGAATTCCATTTGACTCCACAAATCTGATAATGAGTTTTCGATTGGTGTCCCTGTCAATGTTAGCTTGTTTTCAGATTGCAAACTTGACAAAGCTTTAAAGGATTGAGAATCTTTGTTTTTAATCATATGACTCTCATCCAGAATTATGTAATTCCAATATATCTTATTTAATTTTTCAACTTCAATTCGGGCTACACCATAAGTTGTCAATACAATATCAAACTTATCTAATTTGGAATAAAAATCTTTACGACTAGTTCCTGTAAATCGAATTGTTTGCAGCCTAGGACTAAACTTTTGTATTTCATTGTACCAATTGAAAACAAGTGAAGAAGGTAAGACAATCAATGTCTTTAACGGTCCGACAATTTCTTCTATGGGTGCACCAAACAGGTCCAATTGTCCTTGCCCAGAATCATTACCAGATGGTTCTTCTTCAACTTTTAAATTGTCTTTGGTATAATTCAACAATGCTAAAGTTTGCAAAGTCTTTCCCAATCCCATATCGTCAGCTAAGCAAGCTCCCATCTTATTCAGCTGGTGTTTGATCAACCACTTCACTCCTTCTACTTGATACGGTCTTAAGGTTGCTTTTAAATGCTGGCTTGGTTTGTAGTCAAATTCCAGTTCGTCGACAATATACACGTCTGGTGAAAGGCCTTCGTCTTTCAGCTCATCAAGAATCATAAAGTTGCTTCGCTGAATTTTAAATCCTGCCTTTGTCTTTTCAGCAAAATTAGCAAGTTTGCTGTATTTAGCCATCCAAGTTTGGGGGATAATAAAATATGTCCCGTCAGGCAATAAGAAAAATCTATCCTCTGCTCTTATATTGTTTAGCAAATCCAAGAAAGGAATTTCGAAATCACCAAGAATAACAAATCCTCTCAACTCAAACCAATCAATTTTTTCTTCAGATTGCAAGGCGATTGATGCATCTTCAAGTGAAACCAACTTATCTCTCAGCTTAGGCATTTGAATTTCGAATCCTGCCTTTTGAAGTATATCAAAATTTTTAGCAATCCAATAAATTATTTCAAATGAATCTTCAGCTTCTTCAACCAATTCAAAATAATTGGCCGATGTCAATTGCAATCCTAATTTAAGAAGTTTATCGACATACAATTGTTCATCTTCTGACCTTTCAATTTTTACAATATCAATCTCATCATTCTCACCAAAACGCAACTTTGATTTTTGTCTGGCTGGATGTTGAAAAGAAAATACAGCATCATCGTAATAAAATGTCAGTTCAATAATATGGTAATCATTCACAAAGTCTTTATTGACTTTAATTTCGACTTTAAGAATATGATTGGAAACATTGACATCAAAACCACGGGTGTTGATTTCAAGCTTTGTTGCCATTTGTAAAATGAACTTCTCAAAATAAACTTTAGTAGAACGCGCTGGAATTAACACAGCATCCTTTTTAAGAAATGGTTTCAACTTAGCAGTGTTGATATGCGATACTGCAAATAAGTTGTAATCCATAATTATCCAAGCAGGATCATTGGTACAAAGGTGGGTGTCATGATTAAAGCAAGCCATAGTTTTGTCACCATGTCTCAACCTCAATTGATAATCAATACCAGCTCCCAATTTACTGAAGTTTAATATTGGCTCTAGTGGTTTGTGCATGGTTGTTATTCTTATAGTTTCCAATTCCACTTTCCTTACCACTTCCAAACACAAAGGCAAATCATAATTCCTAATGATTGTCAACAGTTCATCAATATTTCGATCTATGTATTTATTGACAAGAGAGGCCTTGTCCTTCTCCTTATAAAGGTCTTTGATTTTCTTTTTACGCTTCCCTTTTCCACTATATTTACTCTCTAAGGATTCGATTGACAACAATTCAATCAAGTCGAGTGCATTTTGGTGATGATTATCACAAACTACAGAGCTATAACTTTCAACTGTTACAGCAGTAGCCTTGGCTTTCATGTAGCCCAAGCCTTTGGGAGTGAGCTCTCCAAGATATGCATTTGGCAGATACCGTTGAATATCCTCGATGTAGGTTAAGTTAAAAACAATCGTATACTTCATGGGACGGCAAAAGTAAGAAAAAGGGCAATTAAGTTCTTATCATCATTATTATATAATGATGTTATTATTTATAATTAATGCAAATTGCATTGTTTAAATGAAAAATTAAATACAACTTATTTATATCTTGCCTCGCCGGCACTGCTTTCATTTTTGTCATTGCCACAAAAACGAAACAAAAAAGTCTAGGCTGTCTGTATTTCTTAACGGCCGAAAACATTTAAAATCCTAAACAACGGCAAACTCGCTTTCTGCTCAAACATGCCTTTGTTTTTTAACGGATTTAAAACTTTTTCAACCTAAAATTCAGAATGCCATTTCACTATCTCGTAATAATCCTCATTTTAATTAGAATCTTTATGTTCAGTACAAAATACGATATTCAACTATCTTCAATATTTACATCAACGCAAAAAAAAGCAGCTTCAAAATTGAAACTGCTTTTTTAGAGCCGATGAAAGGATTCGAACCTCCGACCCGCTGATTACAAATCAGCTGCTCTGGCCAACTGAGCTACATCGGCTTAAACTATATTGGGATGGTCATTTAAATAGATATTAAAATTCCTATGAACTCTATATCGATTTTCATCCCTATTAGAGCGCAATAATATAAATAACTTTTTTTATTGCCTAGTGTTCTGAGAAAAATAATTGGCAAAATCATGACTATTTTTGAGAAGGATTCTATAAATTGAATTGGATATTTTTTTGATTATTTGTACAAGACTCAATATCAATCTGTTGGAGGACTGGCTGATCCAAATCTTTAAATAAAGCAACAATCACCAAACATGAAAAAAATCTCATGCAATCCCTTTTAGCACCACATATAATTACATTGTAGTTTTATTGATATGTAATTACCAATAAGCTACCACCCTAATATCCAAGCAAAAACCAAAGGTGCCACTATTGTAGCATCACTCTCAATAATAAATTTTGGTGTTTCTATTTCGAGCTTGCCCCATGTGATTTTTTCATTAGGTACTGCGCCTGAATAAGATCCGTAACTCGTTGTACTATCGCTAATTTGACAAAAGTATGACCAGCAAGGGATATTATCCATACCAAGATCTTGATGTAACATTGGAACCACACAGATTGGGAAGTCTCCAGCAATTCCTCCACCTATTTGAAAAAAGCCCACACCATTTAATCCTCCATTTGATTGATACCATTTTGAAAGCTCCATCATATACTCAATTCCACTTTTCATTGTAAGTGAATTTAATTTTCTTTCGATACAATAACTAGCGAAAAAATTACCACATGTACTGTCTTCCCAACCTGGAACTATAATAGGAATATTCTTTTGGGCTGCTGCAAGTAACCAACTGTTTTTAGGGTCAATTTGATACTTATCTGCTAGCTCTCCGCTTAGCAAAATCTTATAGAAAAATTCATGAGGCAAAAACCTTTCTCCTTTATTTTCAGCATCCTTCCAAGCATCAAACAAGTGTACTTCAATTCTCCTCATCGCTTCCTCTTCTGGAATGCACGTATCAGTCACTCGATTAAAATGTTGATCAAGTAACGTTTGTTCTTCTTGAGGTGACAAATCACGATAATTTGGAATCCTCTTATAATGATCATGGGCAACCAAGTTGAAAACATCTTCCTCAAGATTCGCTCCTGTACAAGTAATAATATGTACTTTATCTTGGCGGATCATCTCTGCAAGAGACAAACCCAATTCAGCTGTACTCATTGCTCCAGCTAGAGTGATCATCATTTTATTGCCCTTCTTCAACTGCTCTTCATAAGCTTTTGCCGCATCAACCAACGCAGCAGCATTAAAATGACGGTAATGATGTTCTATGAATTTAGATACTGGCCCTCTGTCCATATTTTTTATTTTATTTAATTCTAAAATATTTGATCGATTATTACATGGATTACTTCAAACAATATTAACCAGATAATAATCCACTCCAAGTTACTGCTATGCTGATGCATATTCATATCTTTAAAAAGATCAAGATTTTCGTGAATAATATTTAACTGCTCTTTTATTGCATTATATCTATACTTAATCTCAAGGTCGTCATTGAGATGTGCATCAATCAAATTAATACTTTCGTTTTCATAAGCCATCATAGGTGTATTAAAAACAAATAGATTTTCACTTATTTTATTTTTTATGTTAAGTGTTGAACCAATATACTGCATAAGCTTTTTCCTTTTTAAGGATACTTTACCTTTTAATTCAAGCTCATTGGTATACTTTTTAGTATTTTCTAATAAGGCATCAGATAGAGATTGATAATGAAACAATGCCGCAGATTGTGCCAAGTTGAGACAAATAATATGTACAACCTCAATATTTAGATTTTCTACGACAAGTTCATCATATCCTTCCACTTTTAAATTGGAATCAACTATAATAGAAATTTCATCTGAAGCTGGCGACAATTCTATACCCAAAATTTCATTTAGCTTAATAAGTGTTTCATTTTTGGTATCAGCATTGAAGCCAAAAAAAGTTATTCCTCCATAATCCTTCAAATAAAGATAAACATCAATGCCCAATTGATACAATAAAAAACTCTTTTCCCGTTTTACCAGTTTACCAAAATCATTTCGAGCTACGATCTTGCTTAAAAAAAGTCTGGATGTACTGAATCTAGCTTCAGCTTTATATCTGCTTCCCATTATTCAAAAAATTTATAGGAAAGCATTTTATAATACAACTTGGCTGCTAGAAATTGAGAAGCCTTATGTCCTGTAATTGGTGCCAATTCAACAATATCAAAACCGACCACATTTCTTTCTGCAAACACACGCTTAAGAAAATTAATCACCAAGTACCAATCTAAACCTCCTGGCTCTGGTGTTCCAGTTGCAGGTAGAATTGATGGGTCAAAAGCATCAAGGTCTAAGGTGATATATACATTGTCGGTGATAACATTCATTGCCTCATCTCGCCACCTTTCATTCTGTTTTAATTTATCTGCAAAAAACACCTTGTTATAATCCATGTGTTCTTTTTCGGAAATATCCATACTGCGGATTCCGACTTGCACCAGGTTGCAATTTTTACTTGCATCATATACTGCACATGCATGATTGTAAGCTGTACCATCATAACTGTGTCTCAGATCAGCATGGGCGTCTATTTGCAATACTGTTAAATCTTCAAAATGTTCGTAATGTGCTTTGATTGGGCCAATACTTATACTGTGCTCTCCCCCAAAAAATGTTAAAAATTTGTTTTCCTTTAGTAGGGCTTTTGTTTTATGATACGTGTAGGCAAACATCTCTTCTGGGGAGTTAAATTTAGGAGCCTCTGGTAAAATATGAATTCCTTTTAAGTAAACTTCTGAATTTGTTTCTATATCATAAAGCTCCATATTTTCAGCCGCATCCATAAACGCTTCAAATCCTTTGTCTGCTCCTTTTCCCCAAGTACTCGTGCCATCATAAGGAATAGATTGCAAATAAATCGCTGAATTTTCCTTGACGGCAAATTGATCCTCAATACCTGCAAATGTTTTCATTAATCTCAATATTTATTCTAAATAATTAATACCCCAAGATATCAAGCATTTCATCAACCGTTTGTTCATTTCGATATACATAGTCAACATAGTTACCTGTTTCATCTCTGTCAATTACTATCATTTTCGGTGAAGGAATAAGACAGTGTTTAATACCGCCATATCCACTTATTGAATCTTGATAAGCACCTGTATGAAAAAAGCCTATGTACAAGGGTTCTTTA
Source organism: uncultured Saprospiraceae bacterium (assembly GCA_905480605.1). Taxonomy (GTDB): domain Bacteria; phylum Bacteroidota; class Bacteroidia; order Chitinophagales; family Saprospiraceae; genus RFSX01. The sequence goes on from CAJQRD010000018.1 coordinate 22,836, forward strand.
TCTTCTGATGAATATTTTGGCAAGAAGAGTTTTTGATTCATATCCTCTGAATTATAATAATCGGAATGATCACAACTGATACCTCCAATATTAACTCTTGTATATTCGTTGTCCCATTTATTAATAGGAAGCATAATGAATTTTTCGTTTATGGACCAAGCATCAGGAATCGTATTCATCAAGCTATTGTCAACCATGTACCATGTTTCAGCATCATTTTGAGCCTTTTGCTCAAGTACTGAAAAAATAGTAGCTCCACTTTCCCCGACGGTATACTTTCCAAATTCAGTAAAAATATCTGGTTCTTCAATATTGGCTTCTCGACAAACTGAAGCAATATTCCCTACTAACTCGTTGATGATATATTCATAATCGTAATCAAATCCAAGGTTATTTCTAATTGGGAATCCACCTCCCAAATCTATAGCTTTCATTTCTGGGCATTCTATCTTTAGATCTACAAACAATTTCATTGCTTTTTGAAATTCGCCCCAATAATACATATTGTCCTTTATTCCAGAATCGATAAAAAAGTGTAGCATTTTCAAACTAATAGTTTCATCGCCTCTAATCTCATCTTTGTAAAAGTCAATAATTTCATTGGCCCGGATACCCAATCGAGAAGTATAATATGCTGTTTGTGGTTCTTCATCGATTGCCATTCTCACCCCAATTTTAAGAGGCTTTTCAAGACCCTTAGCATATCTCTTAACACGTTTCAATTCTGACTTAGAATCTAGGATTAATATAGAATTGTAAAAACCATCTTTATTTAGTCTGGCAATCTTTTCAAGATAATCTTCAGTCTTATATCCATTATGAATTATAATTATCTTTTTGTTAATTTTATTTTCTTGGTGAAGCTTATAAATCAAGTCTATATCAAAAGATGAAGAGGTTTCCAATTGTATGCCTTCCTTCACTGCCGCTTTTACAACATGTGAAAAGTGGCAGCACTTGGTACAATAAGCATAATGGTATTGCCCCTTATATTTATTTTTTTTAATAGCCCGACGAAAAAGATTCTTAGCCTTCTTTATCTGTTCCCCTATTCTAGGTAGATACATAAGCTTAAAAGGTGTCCCATACTTCTCCACAAGATGCTTGAGTGATACTCCATGAAAAGTCAGGTATCCATCCTTTAGATCAAAACCTTCTTGAGGGAAATAATAACTTTGATCTATCAGATCGAAATAAGTGTTTTTCATTTGGCTAATCTAATTTCTTTTTCTTCTTTATTTTAATCGGAACTATTTCATCCATATCATCTTCTAACCAATGATTTTTATGCTTATACTTCACCTTTTGATCAGCATTTTTTCCTCGATTACCTAAGTCCCATTCTTTGTCTTTTGGCTTAGGTGATAATTCTTTTTTATGATTCTTTTGATGTTTCATTATACAATTTTGTAAAGCAATTATAAAATTATTATTTTTCATAAAGAGTTCTCCAAATTAATTTGGTCACAAAAATTAAAATTCTTTATATCTAAATAAGCTATTTGTAATCTTCGTTTATACTTGACTCATCAACAACATCTTCATTTAAATCATCTATACTTATATCACCATTATTTCCTAAATCATTATCTTCATTGTCATTGTATTCATCTAGGAAATCCTCATCATCATATTTAACAGCTAATTTCGATTGAACTTTTGGTTTAAGATTGCCATTATCATCATAATCATCATCTTCAGCAATCACGAATATTGCTTCTTCAACTGTCATACGAATAAGATAATACTTTTCTTCTGTTTCAAAAGGCAGACCTTTTCGCTTTTCACCACCTTTCCCTGTGAAGGTAATAAGGTGTTCACGGAATCCTTTAGGGTAAACAAGTTTGATTTGCTCTAAGGTTTCTTCATTGAGTTTGTCATAGTCCTTAATGACTTTGGGTTTGTTTTTAGTTGACATTTTTATAAAATTAGAGTTATTTTAATATTCCTAGATGAAGGATTCTGCCACCTGTTTGATTAACAGGACTGATACTTTTACCAATGACAATTCCATCATGAGGAGAAAAATATTCTTTTACTTTCTTACCAAATATATCTCTTAACACAGCGATGAGCTCACCTTTTTTAACCATTTGTCTTAATTCAACTGGTATAGTTAAAATTCCTCCAGCGTCCGTATAAATCCAAAGGCTTCTTTTACATAAGACAGTTTCATTTTCAGTGGTCATTATTTCATCTTGGATCATGTTTAAATCACATAAAACATTATGTATACCATGTATACCACTTCTTATAAGTTTCTTTTGAAAGGTACTGGGATTACCTACCTCGAGAGTTATCGCAGGAATATCTAAGTCATCAGCAGCCCCTCTCAATGTTCCATCAGAAGGAGGATTATGTACTATGATATCAGCGTTTTGAAGTTTTGCCATTCTCTTTACTTTTGGCAAATCCATATCAGCTCTTATATAATAGCTATTGATCCTTCCAGTACTGGCTGTATGCAGATCTAAAAGGAAGTCAATATGCTTGACAAATCTATTGACAAATCGGTAAGCATAGACTTGACTTAAGTTTCCATCTTCTTTACCAGGCATAATATGGTTGATATCTACCCCATCATTAAACCTTCTTTTCTTTCTCACAAATGCAGGTACATTTACAACAGGAACTCCAACTATCGTACCTGACAACTCATCAACCGATACTTCATTGAAAAGTCTTTGAATAACCGAAATCCCATTTAGCTCATTCCCATGGACAGCAGCGGTAACTCCTAAGACTGGTCCATCTTTCATTCCACGCATAACCATTACTGGAATACAAATTGGATTTGAGAATCCATCTGAAATCAACTCTAACCAATAATGCCTTTGTGTTCCTCTTGGAGTATCTTCTAAATTGAAGTTCTCTATGATTGGAATGTCGTTATTTGTATTCATCTGCATATTCAAATATTTTATCAATTGTCATTTTAATAATAGGTTTTCCCGATTGCTCCTGGGCTTGTGAGAACCCTCCAACACTTAGTGTATTTACTTCTGACAGGATTCTCTTTCCGTAATCATCTTCAAGAGTATCTGCCCCAAAAATCAAAACACCTTCTTTTATTAATTCGGGCGTTAAACCCTTTACTATTTTTATTTCTTCATTAGTAACATCTGCCTTTACAGACTTACCGCCTTGTGCCACATTGCATAACCAAGAACCTTCAGCTGGAAGTCTTAAAGAACTTGCCATGATCTGGCCTCCAACCACCAATATGCGCTTATCCCCTTGACTTACATTTTTAAGATACTTCATAGCCAAGAAACCATCAGTTGTGAGTTCTTCATTTACACTTTCTAAATAAATTTCTAAATCAATTTCCCTATCACCAATATCAACAGTCTTATCTACTATTCTGACAATTCCCTTTCCACCATATTCTTTTAATGGCTTCAATACAATTGGGTATTTTTTACTCATTTTCAACACATCTTCCTTGGAATTGCACAGCTGTATATCAGGACACAAGTCTGGAAAATTAAGAAGATATTTTTTATTACTTGTCTTAATAATACCATGTGGATTATTGATGAATACTTTATCTTTTGCAACTTCACCCAACCACTCTAACCAATCATCACCAATAGGTCTTGGCAGTCTCATGAAAACAATATCATAATCTTCTAAATGTAAATTTGAAAGACCACTTTTATAATAAGAACCATCTTGAGAATATTTAAATGCTTGATCAATACTATTTCCAAAAATGTTAGAAGCATCCCGATTCTCGAAAAATGCTTTATTCTCTATAATACCTCTAGACGCTATATCGATTCCCTCACACTTCTCGTGTCCTAGCATTTCATTCAAAATAGCATAGATTGAATTTTGAGCACTATGACCATTATGATCAGTTAAAACAAGAATTTTATATTTTATCATTGACTAATTAAGATTTCATCCAATAAAGTCGGATCGTTGTTTAGTGACTTGAAAAGCTTCATTCTGAATTTACCTTTGCTATTATAAAGAGTCTTGCACATTTTGTCGATTGCAATTGTTGATAGAACTGTCTGGATAAATCCTTCTATCAAGTCATCTAGTCCAAGTCCAAGTTTGTTAAAATCTCTTCTATCTGTCAACATCAATCTATTCGTATCAGAACTCCATAGATTATCACCTTCTTTAACTGAAAGGTTTGTTCCTAGCATGCTCCAACTATCAGAACCAGACTGCAAGGTATCCGCCAATGGTTTTTCTGCTCTACGTGAATAAACGCAAAGAGGTTTGATTCCATCTTTTGTTGAACTCAACATAAGCCGAAGATCCGTAACATATGTTTCTCCTTTGCCATTAGGGATAGTTCCTACATGATAGAATTTACCAGTAGAACTGACAGATGACCAATTGTAGTTTCCAATAAGGCTTTGTACAATAAATCGTTCATACTCAATATCCATTTCCATGAATGTCTCGAGTTCCTTTTCATTGGTAATTGTAAAAACACCCTGTCCAGCATTGCTGTATGGAATTTTCACAACAGCTTGTCCACCCATCTTCATAACCCAAAGTGGGATTTCATTTTTACTTACATCCCAAATAGTCTCGGGCGTATTTATTTTAAGCCCATAACCTTCCAACTCAGTATTGTAAATGTCATAGGCTTTAGCAGCAACCATTTTATTTCTTCCCCCAGCAATACAGGCAATAATTGGATTAAGTACTTTGGTCTTTGTATGCAGGGGAATTCGATTCCAAGGTTTTTGAGTCACATACCTAAATACTGCTCTTATTGGGTGCCAAATATCTTCAACTTTTACATGAATAAGATCATTTTCCACCTTGACATGGCTGTTTTCATCGCCATTATAATATGGAACCAATAAAACTTCTTCATTCATCACATCTGCAATTACAGCAGCATATCCAGAAGTTTCCATATAGTTCTTATCATAAAGTACTACCAACCTGCCGGTTATAGATGGTACACCTTTTCTAGGACCAAGCAAAGGTTTAAAAGTTCGTTCTATTAGCAACCTATAACTGCCATCCTCTTTGTTATCGTCAACCAAAGGCATGGATTTTTGTCCTGAAGGACATGAATTATTTTCGAGAACCACCATATTCCTTTTACCTCCAGCTGAAGTGGAATTGATAAGATCGGCACCACCCCATAGAAAGTGCTTGCATTGATAAGATAATATCTCCTCCAATTTTGCTTTATTAACCATTGGGTGTAAGTGACAATATCTTGTTATTATTCTTTCCTTAGAGAGATTCAAGAAAAAACTAACCATAGGATGTATTGTAGCATTAAGTGCTTTTGGGTACCAGTGGTTATCACTAACAAAAGAACCTGGTTTCACTTTTTCAATATTTTTAATCATCATTTATAAATTAAATATAAACTCTCTTGGTTATATTAAGGCAAAGAGAAGAGTTACTAAAACTGGTCACAACTTATTTCAATTATTTTATAAAACCTTAACCCTATTTATCTAAGAATAATTCAAAATTTATAATATTAATATCAATTTTATTTAACCAGTCTTTGCAATTCCAATACTTTTAAATCAATTTAAAAACCTATTGATATGAGAATCAAGCAGATACAAATCATTTCAAGCTTTATCTTTATGTTGCAACACTATTTCAAATTATTAATTTCTACATAAGGCATAAGAATTAGGGTAAATAAAAAATTCAGATTTTATAAAAAAAACTGAAATTCATGTGACCAAATCGTACTTATATGCTCTATATATGAACTTGTAAGCCAGAACACTTAAAATGAATTGATTTTAAGACTAAGTAAATTATAAAGGAATATTTATGAGTACCTTACTCCAATGCAAATTTTATATGCATTAATACCTGTCCCAATATATATTTTTGTAATAGTCGAGTGAATATGGGCGTTTTAACAAGAAGCAATTAACATTATTGAAATTGAAGAAAAAAATAACAATTGGAAGAAAGGATAAAGCCAATTTTCCTGAATTTGGCCTTAAGAATCTTGACATAAAAGTTGATACCGGAGCTTATACATCTTCTATTCACTGCCACAAAATTGAAAAACAGGAAAAAAATGGAAAGGTATACTTGGTATTTACACTGCTAGATCCCTCCCACCCTCAATATAAAGATCAAGAAATATCAATGGAAAAATATAAGGAAAAGAGTATCAAAAGCTCTTTTGGTAGTTTAGAAAAACGCTTTATAATTGAAACAGAAATATTACTCTTTGGGCAAAAACATAAGATAGATTTATCCTTAAGTGAACGTGGGGAAATGAAATTCCCCATTTTAATTGGTCGAAGATTTCTCAAGGGAAAGTTTATTGTAGATACTTCCAAGAGTAATCTTTCTTATAAAAGAATAAAAAGAAAATTAGGTACTAAATTAAAAAATAAATAAACATGAAAATAGTCATTTTATCACGGTAAACAGCTTTGTACTCAACAAGAAGGTTGATAGAAGCAGTACCGAAAATCGGTCACAAAATGCACGTGGTTGATCATTTAAAATGTAACATAGAAATTGAAAAAAAGAATCTTAAAATCTATTACAATGGACATTACCTAGAAAATGTAGATGCGATCATCCCACCTACAGGTGCCTCGGTTACTTTCTATGGAACGGCAGTATTGTCCCAATTTGAAATGATGAATATATTTAGTGCTTTAGAATCACAAGCCTTGGTGAGATCAAGAGATAAACTTAGAAGTCTTCAATTGCTTGAATGTACTTGATCGGATTTACCAAAAACAATGTTCACTATTTTTTTTCATAAACGTAGAACACGTAATTGACTCTGTTTTCGGAGCTCCTGTGGTTCTAAAACTATTAGAAGGAACTCAAGATTTAGGAGTGACATATGCAGATACTCAAAATGCAGCGGGGTCTGTTATGCAAACTTTTAATGGGCTTGAAGCTAGAATAATTGTACAAGAATTTATAGAAGAAGAAGAAGTTGGAGAAGTTGGAGACATCAGAGCATTCATTGTTGATAGAGAAATTATAGGTGCTATGAAACGTTAAGGAAAATAAGGCAAATTCAGATCTAACTTACACCGTAGAGGAAGTGCTAATATCATTGAACTCTCAGATAAAAAAAGTGAAACTGCCCTAATTGCTGCAAAGGCTATGCGACTAGGTGTAGCGGGAGTAGATATGTTGCAATCTTCATCAGGTCCTTTGATCTTAGAAGTTAACTCTTCTCCTGGTCTTGAGGGAATTGAGATAGCGAGAAGGACAGATATAGGAAAAAAATTATCAAATACTTTGAGCGAAACAAATAAAAAAAATATGACTTTACTTGGTATAAAAATCAAGCCTTGTGGTCGTGCTTGCTTACAATTTACAAACACATGATTACATCATACACTTGGCCAGCTATATTGTTAGCCTTGCTCCAAAAATACATAGAGTCACTTTACTTAGTTTGGTCACTCCACATTCAAAAAAATATTTTATCAATCTAAATAATCGCTTTACAATTCTGGAGCTTTCCATTTGATATCACCGACAGGAACACCATTGGCTTTACCAATTGATTTACCAGCACGTTTTTTATCAGAAATCATAGCCCATGTCATAATCAGGCTGGTACCAATGATAATAAATAAAATAATTCCTTCAGAGAATCCACTTATTTGTGCTTCTGCTGGAATTGCGTAAAAAAGTAAAACGGTAATTAAACCTCTAGGAGCAATAAACAATTGAGGCAAGATATCAGTACCTATCGACACTCTTAATATAATAAATCTAATAACGTAAATAACTGCTAAACAAAGTGCCGACACTCCAATAACTTGCCAGCTTGCTAAAGATGAAAAAACAATGGTAATACCAAATATGACAAAGAAAAAGGTCCGTACTACAAAAGCTGTTTCTAAGGTCACAACATGCAGTCCGTGATAAATATCTTCTGCTTTATCTTTATTTAACCACTTCTTTAGAGGCCCTTGAAAGAACAAATCCATGTTGGCAATCACTAAACCAAAAATTAGGATGATAATCAATGATGACAAGTGCATTAGTTTACCCAAACTATAAAGCAATAGCAATACAGAAAGCAATAAAAATTGCTTTGCATCACTTTTTACTTTTTGGAAAATAAGAATCACCACATAGCTAAAAAACAGTGACAATACTATTGTCAACAAGGTGGTCAACCCAAAAGCAATAAAACCACCACCATCTACAGATCCATCAGCACTTGGATGTTTACTTAAAATAAAATAGAAGACCATAATTCCTAAAATATCAGAAAATGTACTTTCGTAAATATGGAATTCCTTTTTATCTCCTCTCAAATGAACTACACTTGGAATAATAATCGCACTTGATAAGATAGACAATGGTGTAGCGTACAACCAAGCATGCAAACTATCCATACCCTCAATAAAATATTGCAGGATAAGAGAAGTAATCCAAATACTGGCTATCAACCCGATAAAAGCAATGGTAAATGAAATAGTTATGGGTGCTACTTTGTCCCTTGTGAGTTTAAGTTCTAATGCTGCTTCCAGTACTATCATTATCAACCCAACAATTCCTAAAATTTCCAATATTGGAAAAAAGTCAATATTTGGAGCACCAACGGCACCAAGTCCCATATTGATTAATACTCCAGAAATGATAAGCATAAGTACAGAGGGCACACTTGTTTTCTTTGATATTTCACCAAAGAAAAACGAAAGTATCAGGACTATAGATGCGCCAATTAGTATGGCATATGGTGAAGTTAAATCCATTTCTGTTTTATTTATTTATTAAGTTAATTTTAAATCCAGAATGAGACAAAAATTGTGTCAAACTTGAGATATAACGGTCAGAAAAAAGTACTAGATCAACTGTATATTCTGAGCTATTAAAAAAAATATTTGGCTCAACACTCTGATCAATATATGGGCTGCTATACAAGCACCTTTGTAAATTTTCGCGAGAAGACAACATTTCATTGTTTTCATCTACTGGCTTACAAATTATTTTACATTTAAACGTTTTAGAACTGGCATTTTGATTACTTAATATTGAATTCTCTTTTGTTGAAAAAAGTAAACCACTTGATAATGTCCAATAAGACACCAAACCAGCCGCAGCTATTATGGCATGTGCTGCAGGATTGGCAATTACAAAAGCTAAAATTGCAATCATCCAAACAGCCTTACGTACTAAGTCTTCTTTCCATGGGCTGTACCTTCTCAATAGATATTGTCCTGAATTCGTACTAAAGATATACCAACTTACAACCGCGAGTAATATCCAGATATAAATAAAACTCATATTATTAAATAGATTTTGATTGAGATAAAATTTGATGAATCTGCGCTCTTAGATATGGTTGAACCTGAAGATTCCCTTCGTTCTTTCGCAATAATATTTTTTGCTGACAAAGGTGTTCTATCTCCGCCCTTATTTTTTTAAATTCAACCTCATCAAAAAACACCTTGAGTCTGCTCATATTGATTAGTTCAAAAGAAAGCAAATATTCTAACAAGAATCTATTCGCTAATACTTTGTCCTTAAATCCAAGTACTGAGGTTTTCATTTGTAATTCACTATCATAAGAACACCAACGCTGCATAGCCAATCCTATATTACCTTGACTTAGACTTGCGACTTTCTTTGCCTTTTGTCTAAGTTTATCTGAATTGAAGGTTGCCTCATCAAGATCGGCAACAGCAAGAGCTCTAACATGAAGTGCATCCTCAATTAGACTTGATGATACACCATCAGCATTTACAATTTCAGAAAAAACATTTTCTAAATTGAAGTATGAATTCAATCGATGATATTGCCCTTCTTCTATCGCAATAGCAAAATATATTTTTTGCGAATATTTTATAATTAAGAATTGAAGAGCATTGAAAAAATCATACATACCATTGGCATCACAAGCATAATGCTCTAAATTATCAATTGTAATTATACACTTATCATCTTCTATGTGTTTTACAATTTCTTTTAGTGCTTTTATTAAATCTGTATCAATATTGATTTTGTGCCCATTTATATCTACAGATTGATTCAGTGCAATATTATAGTTTCTAAACTCCGGTTGCTGTAATGGAATCAATTCCAATAAACTTGACTTACCACTATAATGGCTTCCTGTTATCAACAAGGAGCCACCAAATCCAGATTGCCATAAATCAAAATGTTTTTTTATCGCGTTCTCCTTTATTGGCCTTTCAATATTAAAAGTGGATCCAAGAAATCCTTTGCGCATAAAAAGTGCATTTTCATCACTTCCGGGATTAAAATTTAATATACTATCAATATATGAGGCAGCCGTTGGTTTTTCCTTAATTTTTTCCTTTGTAAAAATACCATTTGACCAATTATGAAAGCCAGCAATAATCTTACTGAGGTTATACCTTTTTTGAATTGTATCACTGAATGTCAATCCAGAAGACAGTTGACTAATTTTAGATACTGGCAGGAATAGATAATTCTCATCGAATAACTTAGTCACCTTTATTAAGTTGCCTAACTTATTTCCCAGACTTTCTATTTCATCATGCACTTCAGGTACAATAATCTTTATATAATCCTCATCAAGATTTTGTAATTGCTTAGAAATTTCACTTGAGTCAAAAGTTAAATCTTCACTATTGTTTACATCAACCTTTGCTTTCAATCTATTTGACAATTGCAAAAGTGCAACAGCTATTCTTTCTTTGTAATTTGACAACCTCTTATCAATATCACGAAGAGGTCCAGATAGATTAAATGTGGTCCATGAACTTACTTCTGAAAGAATATCAATTTGCTTATGCATTAGTCTACCTCCATCACTTGATACTGCAAACGATAATTTGTCAATATAATCTAGCCCAATGGAATCATAACTGGACATATTGGGCTGATTTTCTAACGTTAAAATTTGACTATCAATAAGTGTGGCCAATTTGCGTAAAGTCTCAACTGTTGTCAGTTTAGGAATTGCGTTTATAGATTCAATTAATTTGCCTAAGATATGATGAAGTTCTATCGACCTCTGGTTTCGTATCTCCATATATTCTCCATAGCTCTTTTTAAAAGCAGCAAATGATACAGCAATATTATCGATCTTATGCTGACTTCGGTTAATTTTCTTTATTTGATCAGCTATTGTGTTCAGTTGTTCTACTATAACGTCGGTTGGGTTTATTTCATGTATCCATTTTGCATCTTCTGAAAGGCCACCAGATATAATTTTCTTGTACTTTTGATCCAGATCTTTGCTGGCCTCCAGTATAATTTGTGCAACTTTTGATCTATAATTTTCAGCCTCCAGAGCTGATTTCAATCCATCTTCTTCAAAATATTTAAGACGCAAAAGATTCAGCATACAATCTCTAATAAGAATTGATACATCTTTAGCTTCATGAGACCATACATAAGAGACAATTTTTGCTTTATCATCAGTAGCAGCCTCTACAGCACAGGATACTAAAGTCTCGGATAGCTTGCGTATATAAGATTGAGCTTGAATGTTAAAAACGGATATAGCAAATTCTCTTGGATTAAGCTCAAAAACGAATGATAAATTTGACTCCACTTGATGTATCTTTTCCATGGGTTATATAGATAATACTCTAATACAATATACCAATATAGATAATTTGATTGAGTATTTATAATGAGAGTCATTATTTAGATATGGTCACAGCAAAACGAAAATACAAACCTTTAAAAATCATGATTTTTGGCTGTTTTTCCACCTTTAATATTAAAAATACACTGCGCTTTTAAACGAAAATTCATCAATTAGTCTGTGACCAATTTACTAAAATTGACTAAAGTAGTATTTAACATGCTGTGTTTAACAGCAAAAAGATCAATGTCACTTCATTTGTGAAGGCGTAAAGCAATAGAGATTATACTGCTGAGTAAGTGGTGTAATATAAAGAAAGTGACATGCAAAAATCGATATGGTTTTTGTGAGTCACCTTTTTTTAAAAGATAAGTATGTTGATAAGAACATAGCTTATTCAACAGGAGACTCAAACTTAAGCAAGTTATATACAATGAGTACTGAAAAATTTGATGCTGAACAAGCAGCTAAATGGGGAGAGTTTGATTTACAAGACATCAATGTAGCTCTTTCGCCTGATTCAAGAACTGCTGTACTAACATTTTACGCTAAAAGATATTATACAGTAGGAAAAGGAGATAAAGTCGATTATAGCACAAGAGCCTCTTCGGTTTAGATTTCAACAGAAAGTGGGTGGAAAATAATGCATTCAAGCTGGGCTCCTTTTGGAGGAGGGAACGGAATACCTAAATAATAAGCCCAAATTATTAAATATTGAAGGCTATAACTTTCAATTAAATAAAGGAATTACATTGATGTAGTTCCTTTTTCTATTTATCAATATATCATTTAGTTTTTACTTAAACTGTTTGAAGAAGATAGCTATGATTTAGTTAACCCCAAGTTTTTTATGTATTTCTTGCATCTGTTTACCAAATTCTATTTTATCCTTTGCTTTATTAGCCCTGTAAATACCCCTCACCAACATAGCCCAACCGAAACTGATATTTAGGTTCTCTCATTTTAAAGGTCGATTTACGACTTTTAATCACAACTAAAGTCGTGATTTTAAGTTTTTTAATTTGCGTTCGCGACACATAGATTCCGATCTTGTTTCAAAACTCATATGCCAAACAAGCTCCTAGGGCACATAAGCCTTTGTGGATCTTACTTCTCTATTATTATGTTTACTTATTCTCTGTCCTAGATTATTGGTTTGACCTATATAAAATCTGGCAAACTCAATGCTGTATAATACATAAGTGTGGTACATAATGGAAGTTT
>CAJQRD010000019.1 GCA_905480605.1 uncultured Saprospiraceae bacterium
GCTAGCGTTCATCCTGAGCCAGGATCAAACTCTCCATAGTATATGTCTTAGTTTGTCTTGATCCTAACTTAAATTTATTCTTAAAAAGTATTCGTAAATTATCTTCCTATTTACCCAACATGTCAATTAACTTTTTCCCCTTATTTCTAAAGGGATTGCAAATATAGGCTAAAAGAAATATACAAGTCAACTGTTTGGACAATTATTTTCAATAAAAAAGAAAATTAAAAACATATCGGTATTGATTAAAGATTACTTACATATTACTACCTTTTTATAAATGAAATTTTAAATATTTGTATGCAATTGGTTTACAGTTTTTTACTTTCGTTTACAGCAAAAAAAAATAAGCCAAAATTTGAATAACTTAAGCTAATTTGCTTGTCAAATTTTTATAAAAAAATTCTATAAAAACATATTTAAATGAATAAACACAATTTTTCAGCCGGTCCAGCGATACTTCCAGATGATGTTAAGCGAAGAGCTTCAATTGCTGCATATGATTATGATAGTACTGGGTTGTCATTAATGGAGATGTCACACAGAGGAAAAGAGTTTACCCAAGTGCTCGAACGTGCCGAATTAAATGTTAGAAACTTATTCAAGGTTGATGATTCTTACGCCGTTTTGTTTTTAACAGGAGGGGCGAGTTCTCAATTTTATATGTCTGCTATGAACTTGGCCGGAAAAAATGATAAAATTGCCTACCTCGATACAGGTACCTGGGCAAAAAAAGCCATCAAAGAAGCTAAGCTATTTACCAATGTGGATGTAGTTGCTTCTTCAGCTGATAACAACTATAGTTATATTCCAAAAGATTACAAATTGAGTGATGATACTAAGTACCTTCATTTGACATCTAACAATACAATTTTTGGAACTCAAATTAAAACCTGGCCTTCTCTAGATTGTCCAATGGTGTGCGATATGAGTTCAGATATCTTTAGCCGAAATATCCCTGTTGAGAAATTTGACTTAATATATGCAGGTGCCCAAAAGAATGTTGGACCAGCTGGTGTTACTTTGGTTATTGTGAAAAAAGAAATTTTGGGGAAAGTTGAGAGAGACATTCCAACTATGCTTAAGTACCAAACACATATTGATAAAGGTTCTTCTTTCAATACACCACCTGTCTTTCCTATTTATGTTACCATGTTAACTTTAGATTGGATTATCCAAAATGGCGGTGTTTCTGCAATGGAGGTAAGGAATTCCAAAAAAGCCAATGCTTTGTATAATGAAATAGACAACAATCCTTTATTTACAGGATGTGCAAGCATTGAGGACAGGTCAGACATGAATGCTACCTTTCTTCTAAATAACGAAGACTTGAATTCTGCATTTTCAGCACAATGCGAAGACGTTGGTATTGTAGGTCTTACAGGACATAGGTCAGTTGGTGGGTATAGGGCCTCTATGTACAACGCAATGGGTCAGGAAAGTGTTGAGGTCTTGATAAATGTTATGAAGGAATTTGCTCAAAAAAATGGTTAGATCTTCTCACTTAGTTTTTTATGGTATTAAAGTACCTGTTAAAATAAAGCTTGAATGGCGGAAGACTGTTAGGTACTCAATTGCTAAGAAGAGTGTTAATATTTTATTGCCTAAATTTTATACGAAAGTTCAAATAATTAGTGAATTTGAAAAATTGAAATTGTGGTGCAACAAACAATTTATAAGTGATCCTAGTTTGTTAGAGCGGTTCAGAGCCATTACTTATGAAAATAACTCCATATTTAACATCTACGATCAGGACTTCAGATTAAAAATTTCTAATGAAGAAAGAAAGACTTGTTCAGCACATATTGGAAAACATAAAGATGTCATTATCAAATGTCCCAACAACATAGACAATCATACACAAAACCGCTTGGTTGGAATGGTGATATCAAGAGTGTTTTCAAATTACTTTCAAAAAGATATTGAAACAAGAGTAAATTATTATAATCAAAAGTATTTTCAAGAAGAAATTGAGGCTATAAGACTTAAAAACAATCAAAGCAATTGGGGCAGTTGTTCAACCAAACGAAACATTAATTTATCTAGTCGTTTGCTTTTTGCTCCACGGGATGTTTTGGACTATGTTATTATTCATGAATTATCACATTTAAAAGAAATGAATCATTCTCCAAGGTTTTGGAAAATTGTATCTGATGTGATGCCTGAGTATGAAGAGAAGGAGGTTTGGTTAACAAATTATGGGAATACACTAAGATTTTGATCCCCCAAAACCATGATTCTTGGTTTCATCACTTGACAAATACTTAATTATATGTTAACTTAAGCAAGAGATTGAGACAAAAATGAATCTAGTTTCGTTTAGTCATTACCCAGATGTAAGAAATTACATTATTTAATAACTGCAAATACCTTAGCCCATGATCATTTTTAGCATCGCCTTAGTCATTATTCTCATTCACGGTGAGAAACTTATTCAAAAGGCATAAGATAAAGGTCTTCTAAACTAGAACTTTAGAAGGCCTTTTTAATAATCCTACTGTACTGACTTATACATTGTTTTTGCCTGTTCCAAGGTAAATTGACTCATAAGACCTGCCTGGAAAGTGTATTGGTAATCACCTTGTAGTTTGATATATCTAAAGTCATATGTTATTCTATCATCCATTTCTGGATATTTCTTCTCGAAAATAAATCCATTGTCATCCTCTTCAATTATTGTAGAGAAGAACTTATTAGAAATCGCATCACCTTTTTGTCGCTCTTTCAAGACTTTTAGATCATTGGAATATGCTTGTCCTGAAAGTATTTGAATATAATAGTTGTCTTCTGATTTTACTGTAATCTCTTTGACCAATCCCATGTCGTCAGATTTAACAACAGAACCTTCAGGTGCTTTTATTTTTATTGGCATACCACTAGACATTAGATCCAAATCTATTAACCCAGATGTACTGTTTGAGTTGTTACATGCTAGACAAAACAAAAAAAGCAAACAAAATCCGATATATTTAATCATAGTCTTTTAATTAAAAAGGTGCCACAAACATTTGCGGCACCTAAATTACATTTATTAGTTTATAAGACAGATTAAAGTCTTATTTGCTTTTAATAGAACATCCAATTGCCTTAGTTGTGGAGGGATTTGGGTTCTCTCCTTTTTGAAGAGAGGCAATTGCATTTTCAAGATACTTAACTTCTACAGCATCTGCATCTCTTGGACTGTCATCGATTGCACCAATATATTTTACTGTCATGTCTTTGTCTAGTAAGAACACATGGGGCGTTTTTGTAGCACCATAATTTGGATAAACTTTTTGACCGTCATCAAATAGGTAAACAAAAGGAAAGTTTTTCTCTTCAGCTCTTACAATCATTTCTTCATAACCATCTGCTGGTTGTACTGAAGGATCATTTGGGTTTATAGCTACGACTGGATAACCTAGGGGTGCATATTTATTATGCAATTCAATTAAACGATCTTCATACATTACAGCATAAGGACAATGATTACATGTAAATGTTATTATGTAACCTTTCGCACCTTCAAAATCAGATAGCGAAATCATTTTACCGTCAATGTTTTTAAGTTTAAAGTCAGCTGCTTTATCTCCAACTTTATAACCATCTGCTAAAAACGTAAAAGATAATGTGCCAAGTAATAATGTAAAGAATATTAAATTTTTCATATTTCTAATTTTATTTTTTCGATTTTAATAATGGATCAATAATACCTTTTAACTCATCTGGAGAATGAAAGACTTGTTCGTAAAAATTGCGTTGATCTCCGCTTTTAATAATTGTAATTGGAATAGAACCGGACCATGATGGGTCAACTCTATCAATCCATTTAGATTCTTTAGGATCTAAAAGTAGTACTACCTCAGATTTTATATTGTGCTTATTTAGAAAAGGAATGAGTCTTTTGTCAATTTGCTTTTCAAAATCCAAGCTTACTAAAACTACTTTTACCTTTTCGTCTTTATAAATATTGTGAAGGGATTCAAAATGTGGTAGCTCTTTTACACAAGGACCACACCACGTTGCCCAAAAGTTTATAACATAAACAAGGTCATCTTCTGTATTTATAATGGCTTCCTCAAAACTGTCAAAAGATCTATAAATTATCAGGCTGTCACTTGACCACTCTTGAGCCTGAGATGGTGTAACATTAAATAAAAGAAAAAAAATACTTGAGAAAAACAAAGTGCGCATAAAATTCATAACATAAAATTCGTTTAATTATTGTTTATATTAAAGTCAAAATGTGTTATATAAAACATAATTTTCAAGTTAAAACCCATTAATTATAAGATATTACGAAGCTAGTTGAGTTTATAACTTATACCTAGTGCTCTAATCCTTTCAATAAACCTTGAACTTATATCTACTTTATAAGCACTTACACTAAAGTCCATAGAAACTTTATCATCAATTATCTTGATGTTGAAAGCATGGTCACCTTCATTTTCAACACATATAGACTTAAGTTCCTTTACAAGAAAATCATCAATATTTTCTAAAGGTAACCGAATAGTTAATGACCTTGTTAAATCTTCACTTACTGATGCCATCAGACGCAATTCATACAATTTGAAAAACGTCTTATCAGATTTATAGTACTTTTTATACTCGCCGGTTACATACAAAACTTGACCTACCGTTATCAATTCTTTGAATTTTTCATAGGTCTCATTGTATAGGCCTAGTTCAAATGATCCCGTATAATCCTGCAAGGTAAAACGTGCGTAACCCAAACCGTTTTTCTGAGATACCCCATGCATGGCTGTAGAGATAATCCCAGCCATTTTACATTCGATCCCAAGAGAAGACTGTGCTTGTATCAGATTACAGTTTGTATAATTCTCAAGTTCCATTTTATATTCATCCAGTGGGTGACCTGAAACATAAATTCCTGTTACTTCTTTTTCTTTTTCTAAAAGGTAAGTCTTAATCCATTTTTCTGCTTGTGGTATCTTTGGCTCCGTTAAAAGCTCATCACTCATTGCACCAAACAAGGAAACTTGAGAAGATTCTTTTTGTGCTTGATAAGCATTGCCGAACTTAATGGCATGTTCTAAATAAGTATCAAACTTTTCAGATTTTTCAAAATACTGAGACCTAGAATTTCCAAAAGAATCTAATCCTCCACCATAAGCCAAACTTTCTACAGTTTTTTTATTGACAGCACGCAAATTTACCCGTTTTGTGAAATCAATGATATCTTTAAAAGGTCCATTAACCCGTTCCGAAATGATGCCTTCAGCTGGGCCTTCACCCAAGCCTTTAAGTGCCGACAATCCAAAACGAATTTCACCTTTTTTATTTACTGTGAAATTAATTCCACTCAAATTGATATCCGGTCCAAACACATTTAATTTCATCCGTTTGCACTCCCGCAAGAAAAAATTTAATTTGGTCGTATCAGATTTGTTATGATTTAATACTGCCGTCATAAACTCTGCAGGATAGTGCGTCTTTAAATAGGCTGTTTGAAATGCAATAAAGGCATAGCACGTAGAGTGAGATTTGTTAAATGCATATGATGCAAAAGCTTCCCAATCCGTCCATATTTTTTTGATTTGCTCCTCAGGGTGACCATTTTTAATACAACCCTCCTGAAATTTCGGAAACATTTTATCAATGATCTTTTTCTTCTTCTTACCCATTGCTTTTCTCAACTGATCGGCTTCACCTTTTGAGAAGTTTGCGAGTTTTTGAGAAAGAAGCATTACTTGCTCTTGATAAACAGTAATTCCATATGTTTCACCAAGATACTCTTCCATATCAGGTAAATCATATTGAATTTCCTCTTTACCATGTGCCCTAGCGATAAAGTTAGGTATGTACTGCAATGGACCTGGGCGATACAAAGCGTTCATCGCAATTAAATCCTCAAATTTTGTGGGTTTCAGATCCTTAAGATGTTTTTGCATCCCTGGTGATTCATATTGAAAAATACCGATGGTACTTCCTTCATGAAACAGTTTGTAAGACTCTTGATCTTCAAGAGGAACTTCATCAGGATCAATTTCTACACCATGATTTTCTTTTATAAATTTTACAGCATCTTTTATAATACTCAAGGTCCTAAGACCTAAGAAATCCATTTTTAGTAGCCCAGCATCTTCAGCAACGCTGTTGTCAAATTGACTTACCAAAAGATCTGAATCCTTAGCAACTGAAACAGGTACATAGTTTGTAATATCATCGGGTGTTATAATTACACCACATGCATGAATTCCTGTGTTACGTACTGAACCTTCAAGTTTTTTAGCTGAGCGAATCATTCGGCCAATCTGATCATCTTGTTGTGACAAATCCCTAAAGATTGCCGCCCTATCGAGATCTTCTTTGTTAAATGAATCTTTGAATTTATCGATCATACCACCATCGTGCAAAACACCATTTAGGGTGGCACCTAATTGTTGGGGAAATGACTTGGCAACTTTATCTACTTCACCCAATGGCACATTCATTACACGACCAACATCTCTAAGTGAAGATTTTGCGGCCATAGTACCGTAAGTGATAATTTGTGCTACTTGATTTTTACCATATTTTTCAATGACGTAGTCCATAACTTTTGAACGACCTATATCATCAAAGTCAATATCAATATCGGGCATTGATACTCTTTCAGGATTCAAAAAACGCTCAAATAGCAGGTCGTACTTAATCGGATCGATATTGGTAATACCCAAACAATAAGCCACTGCAGATCCAGCGGCTGATCCCCTACCTGGTCCAACTGCAACACCCATTTCTCTGGCAACAGTTGTAAAATCCTGAACAATCAAAAAGTATCCAGGATAACCCGATTTGTTAATTACACCCAACTCAAAGTCCAACCGTTCTTGAATTTTAGGTGTTATAACTGGGTATCTTTTTTTAGCGCCTACATAAGTGATGTGTCTCAGGTAATCTTCTTGCGTTTTAAAACCTTCGGGCAAAGGAAAGTTCGGTAAAAGTACATCTCTTGCCAATTCGATTGGTTCAATTTTACTATAGATATCCATAGTATAATCAATGGCTTCAGGAACATCACTAAACAATTGAGACATTTCTTGTTGTGACTTAAAGTAAAAGTCAGAACTTGGAAATTTAAACCTCTCCTTTTCTTCTATAAGTGAATTGGTATTTATACATAATAATATGTCATGAGAATCAAAGTCTTCTTCTTCTACGTAATGAGAATCATTCGTGGCAATAGTTCTGACATCATACTTTTTTGCAAAACCTATTAAAATTTGATTGATATCCTCTTGGCTATATTTTGACCATACCTTTCTTCCTTGTTTGTCATAAATGTCGATTTTTTCCAAACCTCTATGACGTTGTAATTCTATGTAATAATCTTCACCAAATAAATCAATCCACCACTTAAGCTCTTCTTCGGCTTCTTCTAATCTATCTTGTGCTATAAGTTGTGGAACTATAGCTCCTAAGCAACAACTTGTTGCTATTATACCTTTATGGTATCTCAACAAAACTTCCTTATCTATTCTTGGAAATTTTTGATAAAGACCCTCAGTAAAACCCAATGAACACATTTTCATTAAATTTTGATAGCCTTCAACATTTTTGGCAAGCATTAGTTGATGGTATCTTCTGTCTTTTTGGCCCTTACTTCTGCTAAATGATCTGACATGTCTGTCTTCAACCATATAAAATTCACATCCTATGATTGGTTTTATATTACGCTTATTGGCTTCAGCTACAAATTTAAAAGCCCCAAACATATTACCATGATCTGTAAGCGCTACCCCTTTTTGACCATCACGAACTGCTTTATCCATCATTTTACTAATATCCGATGCTCCATCAAGCAGTGAATATTGAGTATGACAATGAAGGTGAGTAAATTCAGGCATAAGTAGTGTGTTTTTATAAATCTATGCTAAGGTATATAATGAAGATTAAGTTTAAGTCAAAGTTTAAGTTAAAATATGATTGTGTTTCTTATTAACCTAAGGGTTTTGTTGGTGTTTTGCTTTATTTTGGTCTCCGTTTTGGGAAAATAATTTTGTGAATATCAATCTGAATTTATAAAAAACATCACATCAACAAATACTACTTATATTTTAAATGTATACACAACGATTCACTAACCAATTTTAAACATATATCTCATTCTTAAACTTTAAAGAAGTTTTTCATGTAAATCGCTAATTTTAGAATGCATATCCCCAAGTTTAACTTCTATTGTTTCACTGATTGTTTTTTCTGAATCGTCAAAAGTTAGATGGGCATAATACTGCCAAATTTCATCAACCTCAGAAAATTCTAATTCATACGGAACAAATAAATCATTGTCTGACTTAAGGACCAGTTTATTTGCTTCACTATTTAATAAGACACGCTTGTAAACCAGACCATCACGTTTACTTATTACTATATATGTTTTGTTGTTTTTTATATCCTGAAGTTGCTCAATGTATGAAGCTATAATAATGCTACCAGATTGAACTGGCAACATTGAATCTCCCTGAATTTCAAAAGCCCTATATGTACCAGAAGGAATATTCGGTACAGCAAATTTTGGAAGTTCCTTTATATACTCAGGATTTTGATATGAATCCAAATATCCCGCCTCTGCTTTTGTATCAACAAGCTCTATATTTCCTTCATTGTTATTGTCAACAGAAATTGCTAAAACCTTAAGGTCTGGGCTTTC
Organism: uncultured Saprospiraceae bacterium; assembly: GCA_905480605.1. Taxonomy (GTDB): domain Bacteria; phylum Bacteroidota; class Bacteroidia; order Chitinophagales; family Saprospiraceae; genus RFSX01. The sequence goes on from CAJQRD010000019.1 coordinate 8,636, forward strand.
AGCAATTTTATAGTTCTCCAATTGAAGATTTTCAATAAGTAGATTGTCTACATTTATTGTAAAGTATGCAGCCATTTTTAATAACATAGGAATATTAGGTTCCGTTTTTTCACGTTCATAATCACCAAGAGTAGTACGTGGTATATCCAATATTTCAGCAAATGCCTGTTGCGAGAGGTTATGCTTTTTTCTAAGATACTTAAGATTAGATCCTATCATTGTATATAAAATTAACCATAAAACTACAAAAAAGACGATAAAGTCGGAACTTAATGCTGAATTTGTCGACTTATTTGTTGGGTTTAAGAATTTGAATGTATAATGTGATAACTCTAAGGCAATCACAAAGACTATTAGAATACCTGTATATCTATATATTTGATGGTCTTAGAGCAAAAGGCATCAGTAATTTTAAATCACTTTCATTAATATTTACAAAACCAAACTTACCATCTAGGTATTCTGCAAGATATTCTTGTTCAGATTGACCAGGAGTTGGAATTAAAATTGCAGATTTTTCAAGCAGGAAATAGTCCATAATAGATGTATACCCAGAACGCGTAATTATTTTTTCTGAAGACAAAACAACATTGTTGATTTCTTTCGCATCTAGACGATTTTTGACACACCAGCTTTTGGGATATTCAACCCTACTCAGCTTATTTGTCCCACGAACCAAAATAACGCTTTGCTTATAGTGTATTAAATGATCAACCAGTTTTTCCTCCAGTTTAGTTCTTGCAGGTTCTGGCCCTGACAAGATAATACCTAAAGAATATTTAATAGAAGCTTTGGCTTTTTTTAGACGTGAAACAGGGCCAATAAATCGTATGTTTTTTAGGTTAACGTTTTGACTTAGTTTGCCAGAAAGAAGATGGTCATTGTTATCGAGTACCCAAATTTCTTGAAAGCGATTTAGGAAAAATCTATTAACAATATTTAAAAGAAAGGCAAAGAATTCATTTTTACTATGAAGACTTAATTGATGAGTAATAAAAGTGGTGTGAGTTTTATTGGACCAAAATCCAAATCGACTATCAGAAATAATATAATCCGGGTTGTGCTCTTTGACTATAGTTTTTAATGCAAAATGTTCTTTCACTATTGCATTTAGAATATTAAAACTATTACTGAAAACAATACTGAAAAGTGATTTGCCTTTGTACTTAACTTTGTAGGCAGGTAATTTGATTTTCTCTAAATCCGGAAATTCATCAGACAACAATTCGAGTGCCTCTCCGTCAGAAGCAATAATAACATTTTTGCCTTGACTAATGCAATGCCTTATTAAAGGAATACATCTTGTGGCGTGACCCAAACCCCAGTTAAGCGGTGCGATTATTATTTTTTGTGCTTTATTTGGAAGCGGAAACATGCAATGTTATCCTAGTCTTATCTCGTCATCAAATTTGTTGAAGAATCGATATTCATTAATATGATAATCTTGATCGATTTCTAATTTGATCCACTTTTTAAATTTCAAGTACCACTCAATTTGCTTTGTCTTTATACCTTTTTTGAGGTACGCATATATAAATGGATGCACTCGTAATTTGACATCCATATTTGGATAAGCCTCGATGATAAACTTCACTTGTCGTTCGATCTCATCAGGTACTAATTGCGCTGGTTCAATCTTTCCTGTTCCTTTACAAGAAGGGCATACTTCAAGGGTGTTTATTTTGATTGCAGGTTTAACACGCTGTCTTGTGATTTGCATTAAACCGAATTTACTTAATGGTAAAATCGTGTGTTGAGCACGATCATCCTTCATAAATTCTTTCATTTTACTGTAGAGAATGTTTTTATTCTCCTTATTTCGCATATCGATATAATCGATAATAATCAATCCTCCTATATCTCTTAGTCTTAATTGTCGTGCGATCTCTTTTCCGGCTTCCAGATTCACTGATAAAGCAGAAGATTCCTGGTCATTGGATTGTCCTTTTGGACCACTGTTAACATCAACAACATGCATAGCTTCTGTGCTCTCAATTACGAGATATGCACCGCTAGACATTGTAGGCGTTTTACTGAAAGAGGACTTAATTTGGCGGTTTATGCCGTAATGCTCAAACAGTGGTTTTTTACCTTTATAGTAATTGACCATTTTTGAAGATTCAGGAGCAACATTTTGTAAATATGATTTTGCTCCATTAAACAATTCTTCATCATTGATGACAATCTTATTGAAAGAATCATTTATTAAATCTCTAAGAATTGTTTTTGTTTTATCAACTTCACTAAGCAGTCTGCCAGGTTTTGCACCATTTTTCAGTTGCTCAATAACCTCTTTCCATTTATTGGTAAGATTGGTTATTTCTTCGTGAAGGTCTGCCACTTTTTTACCTTCTGCGGCAGTTCTAACTATGAAACCAAAGTTTTTAGGCTTAATGCTTTCAATTAAAACTTTAAGTCTTTTGCGCTCTTCTGGATTAACAATTTTCTTTGAGACAGCAACGGTATTTCGAAAAGGAGTAATCACCATAAACCTGCCTGCAAGAGTCAGTTCACATGTTAGCCTTGGTCCTTTTGTAGAAATAGGTTCTTTAAGAATTTGAACCAAAACATTTTGCTTCTTCTCAAATACACGATCAATCTTACCGTTTTTGTCATTTTCTGATTCTAAAATGAAATCATCGAGTAATCTGCCATGGAGTTGTTTGTCCAAGGCATGCCTAGTAAGTTTTTGGACAGATTTTATTTGAGGTCCTAGATCAGTATAATGCAAAAATGCATCCTTTCTAACACCGACATCTACAAATGCGGCATTAAGACCAGGACGTAACATCTTGATACTACCTAAAAATATATCTCCCACGCTGAATTGAACATCGTTTGATTGTGTATGAAGCTCAACGAGCTTACGATCTTCAAGTAAGGCTATTTCGACGTTATTGGGAGTTGAATTTACTATTAACTCCTTTTCCAAGCCAATATTTTTTATAGCAATGTAGTTTTTTGGTCCCTATTACATACACTTGTATATCAATAGAGCCCTTAAACCTGAATCGTTAAAGTGGAAATCCTTTTGACAGAGAATTTAGACAAATTAGAAGCTTATTTAATTGCTTACAAAAAGACAATTTAATGCTAAGAACTCAAATAAACAATTCAGGTCAATGGATACAGACCATAAAAAACTACAAATACAAATTAATTATTTGTTCTTTTTCTTGTGTCTGTTCTTTCTAAGTCTCTTTTTTCTTTTGTGAGTAGAGATCTTATGACGTTTTCTTTTTTTACCGCAAGGCATATTTATAATTTTTTTATTTTAAATCACATTTCTTTTGTTCCTCTTGAGCTTTAACCGAATCACCTTTTTTTCTGTAGACTTCTGCCAACAGACAATGTGCTTCTTTATTGCTAGGGTCGAGAGAAACGACTTTGGATAATCGTTCAACACTTTTATCTAGTTGATTAGTTCCAAGTCCTAATCTTCCCAATTGCAATAGTACTGGTATATTCTCTGGATACTTTTTATTTAATTCCAGTAACATCAGTATTCCTTTCATTGGATTGTTCTCCTCAGGAAGATCGACATAGCTTAATGCTAAGTTGATCTTGCTGTCTATATTCTCAGAATTGATCGACAGTACATTTTCAAAAGCATTTCTACTTTTAATTATAGCATGTTTTTTCTCTATTTCATCCGAAACACGCTGTGATGCAATCCCGAAGGTTGTTCCCGCAATACTCCATGCTTGTTCAGTGTTTTCTAAAAGTGCTATTTTTTCAGCGTACGAACCCGAAATTATGGGCTGTTTCTCAGAATACCATAATGATGCCAAAGACTTATAAATATCAAGCTTTGTACTGTCTGAAGAGCTTTTCTGTAACTTGCCTTCTAACAATATAAGGTCACTTCTACCATTTGTAGACATTTGTGGTCTTGCTTCTCGAATAAGTCGATCAACACTAATCAATTCAATATTGTTGGCTCTTGACTTTTCAACAGCTATTTGGTCTTTGTTTTTTGTCTCACACCCAAAATAGAGAACAGCAAACAGACCTAAAAAACAAAGAATCGCAATAGATTGTATATTGGGTCTGTTCATAATTTAAGACGTTGTATTGTTGTCTTCTGGTAATGAGTTTACATTTTCTTTTACATGATCAACAAATATTTTTGCTGGCTTGAAAGATGGGATATAATGCTCAGGAATTTCAATAGCAACATTCTTTTTAATGTGCCTACCTATCTTCTTTGCTCTTTTCTTAATAACGAAAGAACCGAAGCCTCTGATATAAACATTTTCGCCTGAAGCCAAAGCATCTTTTACTTCCTTAAAGAATTCCTCCAACGACACCAATACGTCTACTTTTGGAACTCCAGTCTTCTCTGCAATCGTATTTACTAAATCGGCTTTTCTCATACCAGTGTAATTTGTTGATTAATAAGTATTTATGTTCATGTTTTTTGAACCGGACGCCAAATTTCGGAAAAATTATCATACAAGGAAACTATTCACCCTATTTTTTAACAATTAAAACGAATATTTATTTTCTTAATCTAAGTTACTCTGTTTCAATAATATAGATTATGGCACAGTCTTTTCAGTAATTATTAAGTTATAAGCCCTAAATATTGGTCTTTATCAATATTTTAACTAACATTTGTCCATATTTAGAAAAAATAATTTTGTTACCTGACTTTTTATTCGATTTTGACAGAATAAAAGCCAACAATTAGAACTTTATGATATTATCTATGACCGGCTATGGTCAGGCTTCGGGCCAGATTGGCAACAAATCTTATAGAATTGAGATCAAATCCCTCAACGGTAAGACAACAGACATAAGACTTAAAACGAATGCCAATCTTAGAGACAAAGAGTTGGAGCTGCGAAAAATGATCCTCGAAACGGGTTGTAGGGGTAAATTTGAAGTAAGCGTAATTATGGAATCATCATTAGGGGAAAATGATTTTAAGTTTAATAAAAACCTCATGCAAAGTTACTTCAATGAGTTGACGAGCTTTGCCAATGAAAACAAAATTGAAAAAGGAGATATTCTACAATCAATCATCAGATTGCCAAACATTGTGCAACAAACAGACTCTGAAATGAGTGATGAAGAGTGGAAAGGCTTAAAAGCTCTAGCCATTGAAGCTTTAGGAAATCATACTTCATTTAGAGTAGCAGAAGGAAAGTCCCTGGAAGTAGACATTGTCGCAAGGGTCAAAAACATTGCACAACTCTTAAAAGATATTGAACAGTATGAAGATGAACGTATCACAGCACTAAGAGAGCGCATCAAGAAAAATCTAACCCAGTATCTTTCTAAAGAAAATGTGGACGAAAATCGTTTTGAGCAAGAAATAATTTTCTATTTAGAAAAATTAGATGTCAACGAAGAAAAAGTAAGGTTGGCTCAGCATTGCAAATACTATCAAGAGCAAGTTGATCTTCAACAAATTGAAAAAGGAAAAAAGCTGTCATTTATTACACAAGAAATGGGTCGCGAAATTAATACCTTGGGTGCGAAAGCTCAGCAATCTGACATTCAACAGATTGTTGTAAATATGAAAGATGAATTGGAAAAGATAAAAGAACAGGTTTTAAATATTTTATAGATAATGGATAGCGATAATTCTAAATATGATATGGTTGTTTTTACTGCACCTTCTGGAGCTGGTAAAACCACGATAGTTAGGCACTTACTAAATAAATATAAAGAAAAGTTAGGGTTTTCTATTTCTGCTACTACAAGAGATAAAAGAAGCACTGAGGTTGATGGCAAGGACTATTATTTTCTAAACAATGAGGAGTTCAAAGAAAAAATAAAAGAAGGTAAGTTTATTGAATGGGAAGAAGTATATCCAGATAAGTATTATGGCACTCTAAAATCTGAAGTTGACAGATTGCTAGACGCCGGAAAAAAATTGCTATTTGATATTGAAGTTAAAGGTGCTGAGAATTTAAAAGCCAAATACAAAGAACGTTGTTTGGTGGTCTTTGTAAAACCTCCTTCGTTTAGAGCATTGGTACAAAGATTGCTAGATCGTAAAACAGAAACTGCACAAAGTTTTGAAAAACGCATCAAACGCATCAAAAAGGAATTGCTATTTGAACATTCCTTTGATAAGGTATTGTTAAATGATGTGCTCGAAGAAACTTTAAGCAACGCAGAGCAATTAATAGAAGAACATATATTTTCTTAAAAATGGTTTTAGAAACAAAAACAACAGATGGTATAACAATTAGAATTGGTTCTTTTTATGAAGAGAACTCATCTAGGCCACTGCACCATTATTTTGCCTTTTCCTACGTTGTTGAAATTGAAAACAACACTGCATTTGACGTACAACTATTAAGGCGTTATTGGTTGATCAAAGACTCTAATGCTGATGTCAAAGAAGTAGAAGGCGAAGGAGTCATAGGTCAGCAACCCATTATTAAGCCAGGAGAAATGCACAATTATTCTTCTTGGTCACCCTTGGCTACTCCTATCGGAAAAATGACCGGATATTACACCATGAAGCGCATGCTTGATGGCAGTATGTTTAAAGCTTATATTCCAGAATTTCCGTTAGTAGCGGGGTTTGTTAATAATTAACTTTTTAATTAAAATTAATGCGTAAGAATTAAGAATTCGAAATAGTTTGCGCTTAGCTGGAAATTATCCTTACTCTCACATATCGAATCTAACAGCCAATACAACATGACGACCTGGTGCACTTAATCCAGAAGCAAATGGTCTATAGTGAACATCCAGAATGTTATCTACCCCACCACTTAGAGTTATAGAATCGCTGAGTCTATATTGTGCATTTACACCAATATTGTGCCACGCAGGTGAACCATCAACTGTGGCTTGATCTGGATTGTCAACGCTGCCCCCAAAGTCTTCAATGTTTTTCCAAAGATTAAATTGCCAATTAAATTGAACATCAAGTTTCTTGGTATTGTAGCTCAAAGATGAATTCCCAAAAGTCGGTGGAATATGACCTAACGGGGACACCTCTCCTTCACTGTTTTTAGATTCTCCTTTCTGAAAATTAATATTACTTCTAAACCTAAATTGAGACGTTATATCCGCTTCCAATTGAACAGAGATTCCTCTTATATTTCCAGAATTTGCATTCACATTACCTGTTACATTTAAAGTATCTCCACGGTTTATATATACACTTGAGCCATCGGGCAATTGAAATTCTTCTCTTACAATGGCATCGCTTAATTGCGTCAAATATCCTGTAAGACCTAAGGCTATTTTCTTTTTCCGGTATTCAATTGTCAATTCATTGTTCCAAACTTTTTCTGAATCTAAATTGGGATTGGGCACAGTTATTTCATCTCCATTCACACGTATTTTCGCCAAATCATCTACATTAGGAGACCTGAAAGAAGTACCCGTAGATGCCTTAAAAGTGAAGCCCCCCGAGACAACATTAACTCCAGATATTCCAACCAAAGCACTGTTTTTATTGGTTATCCCTTCATAAAAAAATGAAGGCCATTCAAAAACGTCACTCCTGCTATATTCAATATTTACCGTTTGATTTGTCCATCTTAATCCATTGATCCATATAATTGATGAATCCCTATTTTGCCAATTGTGCTGAGCATAAATTCCAAAGTTCTTCAATTGACTACCTCCGCTTGGGTATCTTGCTAAAATATCACTTGCTATTGTCGTGATAGATGAATATGGATTGGTTCGTGAAAATGCTGTAGACTTTACATCGTTGTAATGATAATCTATACCATATACCAATTTATGATTTTGATGCAATCTTTTGTTAAAGTCTAAAGTCATACCAAACACCTGAACGTCTTCATTCTGATTTTCCTCTACTGTGTCATTCAAGTTTCTACTGATACGATCTTCCGCTATTTTTTGGAATGATCCGATAAACTTAACCTTATCAAATAGTGCTGTCTTATTGGAATAGGTCAACTTAGGTGAGATTAGAAGTCTTTTTTGCGGGCCATAATACCATTCTGCATATCTTAGATTACCATTGCGATATTCTGCAAGATTATCATAACGTGGAATATCACTGCTGTTGGAATATTGAAGATTCAATTCCGTTTTTATATCATCTGATACCAAGAATGCCCACTTTTGCAATATGTCATATTGGTTATAGCCAGTACCAACTTGAACGTTTGGGTTTGCATTCATTTGAACAACATCTTCCCCATTTATTATTTCAACAAAATTAGGTCGCAATCCAAATTCAGGATAATCCTTTGAACGATTAGAGCCCGTTCTTAAATCGCCAAATTCTGAGAATGTTATACTTGTAAGAACCCCCAATTTTTTCTTAGAAAAATTATGATCAATATGAAATCGTTTTTCATTATTTGATGAATTGAACCTGGCGTATGCAGAAATTCTATGTTTGGAATTAATTGATTCATCAAAGTTTAGCAAGGGTGACTTTGTTCTGAAGTGAATAACACCTCCTAGTGCCTCGCTTCCATAAAGCAAAGAGCCAGCACCAAATATCACTTCAGCTTGGTCAAGGATTGATGGATCAATTGTAATAGCATTTTGAAGGTGCCCATTTCTATAAATAGCATTGTTCATTCTAACACCATCAACAACAAGCAGTATTTTGTTGGCCTCAAACCCTCTTAATGTTGGACTACCACCGCCAAGTTGGCTTTTCTGAATATACGCACCCCCGTTCAATCCAATGGCATCTGCACTGTTTTGGGCACTTGATTTGTATATCTCTTCTGATGTAATGCGTTGTATTTGATAAGGCAGGTCCATAGGCCTCGCATTAGTCCGGCCTACAATCACTACTTCTTCTAATATCTGATTATCAGTGATTAACTGTATAACATTGTTGTTCCTTTCGACCTCTGACCAACGGACTTTCAAGTCTTTAAATCCTACATATTCTAAATAAAAAAAGGTATTTTCTGTTGGAATCTTTTTCAATTCGAATTGGCCATTGAGATCAGTAGTGGTTTGATTTGTTGCATATGAAACATAGACACCAACCAATGGATCATTATTATTGTCGTCTATAACGGTTACTGTTAATTGACAATATCCGCTGTTTAAAAACAATGAAACAAAAGCAATAATACTAAGCCATTGGCAATAAAATAGCGAACGTCGTTCCTTCATCTGATTTTGAGTTTTTTACAAAAATTTTACCGTTATGATAGTTTTCAACGATTCTTTTAGCCAATGAAAGACCTAATCCCCATCCTCTTTTTTTGGTTGTAAACCCTGGCTTAAATATAGTTTTGAATTGATTAGCAGGAATGCCCTTTCCTGTATCCGACAATTCTATATGCACCATGTTATTCTCCCTAAATACATTGGCAGAAATTTTACCTTTTCCATTCATAGCATCTAGTGAATTTCTAAGCAAATTTTCGATAACCCAATTGAATAAATGAACATTTATATTACAGTATAATTTTAATTCTTTACCAGAAGGAAAATCAAAGACAACTTTTTTAGCCGCTCTTCTTTGCATATAGTGCATTGAACCTTCGAGTTCTTCAACAATATTAATTTTCTTCAAATCTGGAGTAGATCCGATTTTTGAAAATCTATCTGCAATCAATTCCAGCCTATCAACGTCTTTTTGTAACTCAACTACAACTTCATTATGTTCTGGCTGACCGTTTGAAATCAACTTCAAATGCTCGATCCAACCTATAATTGCTGAAATTGGAGTTCCTAACTGATGGGCTGTCTCTTTGGCCATACCTGCCCAAATTCGATTTTCTTCTGACCTTCTTGTAGAAAGTAAAAAGTAATAACCAAACAATATAAAAGTTCCTAAAAGAAGAACCTGTGCAAGAGGGAAGTATTTAATAAGTTTATACAAGCGTGAAGGTTCATAAAATATTCGTTTTGAAGAACCATAGCCATTAATGGGCACAAAACCAGAGTTAATAAGTTTAGCTTTCCGTTGCGAAAGAAACTCTTGATTGCTATTGTTTTCCTCATCTGGATAATTATAACCCGTTAAATCACCCAATTCATCTTCCAGGATTATTGGCATAATACCGTTGAAGGTACTTAGAATGGCCAGTTCCATTTCTCTGCCCTTATCATTTTCAGCCTTGCTTTGAGTATCTTCTAATACAAGAGTAACAGCTTGTACAAATAATGTGACTGTTGACTTCTCTCTTTCTTCAAGCTGTTTGGCAATGTAATTAGAGTAAAACATAGAGATAGTTACTATGAGAATCCCCATAGCAGCCAAAAGCATTTTTAAAGTAGAATTGTTTTTATAAAAACTCATAATGGATATAGTCAACAAAAATCAAAAAAAAATAGCCATAATGATAGTTTTTAAGCTATAAACATCATTATTTTGAATCTTAATAAGAGTTCAAACGACAGTTTCTTACAAACTATTGGCTTTTACTCCTATGATAATCCATTTATGCATTTATAAATACAACAAGATTAAAACATATATTATTCCTTCCGAAGTAGATTTGCCTAAAGTCATAGAACAAATCACCAATGATTTGGAGTATAGGCTAATACTATTCATTGGGGACTTAGGCGCGGGTAAGACCACATCAATTAAGTACTTTTTAAAGCACTTGAAATGTGAAGATGCTGGATCAAGTCCAAGTTATTCAATTATAAATGAATACAAGGCCGGTGATGATAAGATTTATCATATCGACCTTTATAGACTTGAAGATGCTCAAGAGGCCTTCAATTTAGGTATAGAAGATTATTTGTATTCCGGTTATTATTGTTTTGTAGAATGGCCTCAGATCATTTTCGATTACCTCGAAGAGCCTTATCACATTTTTAAAATCGAAATTCAAGAAGATAATTCTCGTCTTGTTACATTGGCATAGAAATCTATTTGAGATGTGTCTTGAAGTACTTGGGAAATTTATTGAAAAAAAGTGTTTACAATCTGTCTATCTTTGTCATTTATAAGTATGGAGAATAAGGAGTTATATTTTGCAGAGCAATTTGTATTGCATACCAACAGAAATATTTTTTTAACGGGTAAAGCTGGAACGGGTAAAACAACCTTTCTTAAAGAAGTACTCAAAAAATCGAAAAAAAACACTGTCGTCGTAGCACCAACTGGAGTTGCCGCTATTAACGCAGGCGGTGTAACTATTCATTCCATGTTTCAATTGCCAACAACTTCTTTTATTCCTACTTCTGATTATATCAATCCAGATTTTTTTACCAATGTTACGGATTTAGCAAAAATTCAAAAGCTTCGTAAGGAAAAGCGTAAGGTTCTACAAGAATTAGAACTGCTGGTTATTGATGAAATCAGTATGGTCAGAGCTGATTTGTTAGATGCTGTTGATTTGACATTAAGGCGTGTGCGAAAGTCAGGTTTGGCTTTTGGTGGTGTGCAGGTATTGGCCATTGGAGATCTTTTTCAATTGGCGCCAGTAGTTAGAGAACATACATGGAATACACTTTCAAATTTTTACAAGAGTCCGTTTTTCTTCCACGCTTTGGCATGGCAAAGATCAGATGCTTTATCTATTGAACTCTTACAAGTTTATAGGCAGTCGGATCAAAATTTTATCGACATTCTAAATCGTATACGCAATGGCGTTAAGTCAGATGATGACTTAGATGTTTTAAATAAACAATGGGACAGTATTATTGACAATGAGATGATAACATTGACAACACATAATAAAACTGCCAATAAGATAAACGAGGACCAGCTATCTAAATTAGATACGCCTGAAATAACATTAGAAGCTAAAGTAACTGGTCGATTCTTTGAGTCCTCTTTTCCAACTCAAGAAAAAATTGTTCTAAAAGTTGGTGCACAAGTCATGTTTATTCGCAACCATCCTGAAGGGCTTTATTTTAATGGTAAGTTGGGAAAACTGGTTGGTAAGACAGATGACCTGTTAAAGGTAAAGCTAGCAGACGAAGACAAAACCATTATGGTTGATAAGGAAGAGTGGAAAAACACCAGCTTTGAACTTAACGACACGACCAAGGAAATTGAAACAAAAGAGCTAGGTACCTTTACACAGTATCCATTGAGATTAGCTTGGGCGGTAACCGTTCATAAAAGCCAAGGTTTAACATTTGACAGTTTGCAATTAGATTTGGAAAACTCCTTTGCTGCAGGGCAGTTATATGTTGCTCTGAGTAGATGCCGCAGTTTAGAAGGTCTTAAGTTATTGACGAAATTAAAAAGTGCCAATGTAATTGTTGATAATCGCATCCTAGAGTTTTACAATGCCATCAGTGTAGATGATACTTTTAATGATCAATTAGAGATGGCAAAAATTAACTATGCCAACCATCAGTTGAGAGATACGTTTATATTTAATAAGTACTTAGATAATATCATAGAGTGGCAAAAATATATTGTTGAAAAAGTAGATGGTGAAAAAGGGATGGATTTCTTGGTTTTTGTAAAAGGTTTGAAAACATCGTTTTCAACTATTATCAATACGGCAGCAAAATTTCAATCCCAATTGACAACTATGTTTATTGAGAACGATACCGTTCAGGTTTCTGATAGAGCAGAAAGTGCTATAAGGTATTTTACAGATGAAATAAACGCAAAAGTTATTCTACCAATTGAAAGTCATATTGACAGATACAAATCAGAAAGTGATTTAAGAAAACATCTCAAACAGTTGATTTATTTGTTAGATGATATTTGGTATCTTATGAATAGTCTGTATAATATTAAGTATCTAGGTAATGATGTTTATAAAGATGAAATCAAACATAAACCAAGTGCAACTGTTGAGTTTTCCAAAAATAAAAATTTTATAAAAGGAGATACGTTTGCTCACACGTTAGAGTTGTTTAGGAGTGGTAAAACAATAGCACAAATTGCTGAGATAAGAATGTTTTCAAAAGGAACTATCGAAACACACATGCTCAGACATGTTAAAAACAAAGAAGTTGCCGTCAAGGAGTTGATGAAAAAACAGCGTTACGAAAAAGTCTTAAGATACATTCTTAACAATAAAGATAAACCACTATCTGAATTAGTCAACGGCAGTGATCTTGATATTCAATACATTGAAGTTAGATGGATAAAAGCTGAGTTGGAATTGTTGAATCTGGAAGGTTAAGATTAAAGAGTCTTGTTTTGGAGGGTTTCACAAAGGAATGTTTCTCCTCTCTTTTCCGAAAATTTTCCTATACCAAATAATCCTTCACACACTTAATTAAGAAACGGAATTTCAATACCTAAAAACCATATCTAAGCGAAGTGATATTAGTAGAACAACCCACTATTTTCTATTTATTACCTTATCAAAAACAATATTCAATCGAATAAAAAAAAATTGCATTAAAAAAATTAACAATTTTAAGGCTAAAATATAAGTACAAATGTCTAAAAATTGATCAATTTGCGCACCTCAGCACAAAAAATATGTCGTTTATAATCACAAACTTCCTGATTCAAGTCACATATTACTAATTTTAACTATTCAATATTTAAAGACTTAATCTTAAGTTAAATACACTATTTAATTAAATCATTATTCTACATTTGCGGTATTAATAGTAAACTACAAACATTTATAATTACGAAAATAGAAAAGATGAAAATAAATAATCTAAGAACTATGATGGCAATGGCTGCTATTGTATTGTTAACAGTATCTGTAAACGCACAAAAATTTGGATATGTAAACTCTACATTATTGCTTTCAGAATTACCAACGATGAAAGCTGCTGATTCAGAATTGGAAACTTACCAAAAGCAATTGATGACATCCGGTGAAGCTATGGTAAAAGCTTTTGAAGCTAAATATCAAACAATCGCTAAAGAAGTTGGTGAAGGTTTATTGTCTAAGGTACAACAACAAGCCAAGGAACAAGAGTTGGCAGGAGAGCAGCAAAAAATTCAAGCTTATGAAGTTGAAGTACAACAAAAAATTGTTAAGAAAAGAGAAGAGTTGATTCAACCTATCTTAGACAAAGTAAAAACTGCAATCGAAGCAGTAGGAAAAGAAAATGGCTATACAATGATTTTTGATTCAAGTGCAGGTACTATTTTGCACGCCAATGAATCTGATGATGTATTGGCTTTGGTGAAAGGTAAATTAGGATTATAAGAGTTATAACCTTAGAAAATAATAAAAAGCCGCTTCAAATTTGAAGCGGCTTTTTTTATTTCTATTGGTCTTGACCAAATATTTTATTACAAATCAGTTGAGGGTATTATACAATATATTAACGGCGCCGATTATTGTTAGGTCGTCCTTTTCCTCCACCTCTTTGCGCTGGTTTCCGGGAGCCAAAATTTCTTCTTTTTCGTGTATTGTATTCTGGAGATTCACCCAATTCTTCTGGCACACTCATTTTGTAAATTTCCTTTTCGATTAACTTCTCTATGTTACCAAAATAATTCATATCATCTTCATTAATCAAAGTGATTGCAACTCCTGATGCAGCAGCTCTAGCTGTACGGCCAATTCTGTGCACATAGTCTTCTGCATCTCTTGGCACGTCATAGTTAATTACAAGGTCAATGTCTTTGACATCAATCCCTCTACTTATAACATCAGTAGCCACAAGAACTCTTATATTTTTAGCTCGAAACTCCAACATTATTTTTTCCCTTTCTTTTTGATCTAGATTAGAGGAAATACCTGAGGCTTTGATTCCCTGACGCTTCAACTCACCTATAATAATCGAGATGTTTTTCTTAGTCGATGAAAAAATTATTATACTCTTATATTTTGGCTTGTCTTTTATCAATTTCGTCAACAAAGCCACTTTCTGAGAATCATAAACCAAATATGCAGCTTGCAATATCTTTGCATTGGGCTTAGACATTGCAATTCTTATTTGCTTTGGGTTGTTAAGAATTTCAGAACTTAACTTTACAATTTTATTTGGCATTGTTGCACTGAATAAAAGTGTTTGTCTATCCTTTGGCAATTTTTTAATGATGGCTATGATATCATCGTAAAATCCAATATCTAACATTCTATCCGCTTCATCTAAAATCAGATATTTTATACCATCACAATCCAAATATTTGTTGTTAATAAAAGACGTCAACTTACCTGGTGTTGCAACTACGATATCCACACCACTTTTAAGGGCTTTCTTTTGAGTTTCCCAATCTTGCCCGTCTCCTCCTCCATAAAGTGGTATTGACGAAATATTTGTAGTGTATGAAAATGCTTGAATTTGCTGATCAATTTGTAAAGCCAATTCTCTGGTAGGAACTATAATCAAAGCCGTTGTCTTATCCCTTTTCATTTGCGAAAGCTTATCCAATATCGGCAACATAAAGGCAGCTGTTTTTCCTGTGCCCGTTTGTGCAGATGCTAAAAGATCATGCCCAGCAAATATTTCAGGAACTGCTTGTTCTTGGATGGGCGTAGCTTTTTCAAATCCCATATAAAATAGCGACTCCAAAATAAGCTCGCTAAATCCTAACTCTTTAAATGTCATAAACTTTGTTTGATACTTGGTTTCAGAGTACTTCAATGAAAATCTGCTCCAAATATTTTAATTCTTGCTGTTCTAAACTAGAATGCAGGCAAATTTAACTATTTGAGATTGATTTTCACACTAAAAGACTTAAATAGTTAATTATCAATGTATTAAACTTATAGAAAATCTCAAATAAGTATTATGCTATTGCTTCTAAAAACTCCTGTTCTGTTAATATTTGCACCGTTCCTAATGCTTGGGCTTTTTTAAGTTTAGATCCAGCTTTTTCACCCACTACTAAAACGTTCAATTTTGAGCTGATAGCAGAAATATTTCTTGCTCCATGTTCCTCCGCCAATGCTTGTGCTTGTTTCCGACCCATTGTTTGCAATGATCCTGTAAATAAAATGGTCATTCCTGAAAACACAGCACCTTCTTTAGCTTGTTTGGGTTTATCCTCCTCTGTTTGATTCATATTGACACCATATGATTCTAGGCGTCTCAACATTTCGACATTGGCTGGTTGATCAAAATAGTACATTACATTTTCTGCAACGACTGGGCCAATATCCTTTATTTCAACAAAGTTTTCTTCTGTCCAATCAACTAGATCAAATGCAGAATTAATCTGTTGGGCAATCAGCTTGCTCGCCTTTTTACCTAAATGATGAATACTTAAACTGTTAAGAAGCTTGTGCAAGGGATTTTTTTTCGCTGCCTCAATTGATGCTCTCAAATTTTCCACTGACTTTTCCCCAAAACCTTCAAGAACAGCAATTTTATCATAATCGAGATTATAAATATCACTTATATCTTTGAGCCATCCGTACTCAAAAAACTTCTCAACATAAGATTTTCCAAAACCGTCAATATTCATCGCTTCTTTAGAAACGTGGTAGATCATTCTTTGCAAGTTTTGTGCATCACACACTACGTTTTCACAACGCCAAGCGGCTTGATCTTCAGCCTTGCTTAATGTTGTATCACAAAAAGGACAGTTTGTCGGAAAAACAATTTTCTTTTCTGTGCCTGATCTCAACTCTTGCAATGACTTTACAATGTATGGAATAACATCACCTGCACGTTCAATTAAGACCTTGTCACCAAGTCGCAAGTCTTTTTGTGTTATAAACTCTTCATTGTGCAATGAGATTGACGAGACGGTGACTCCTGCCAAATGCACAGGATCAACTTTTGCTACAGGAGTAATTGCACCTGTTTTACCAATTTGATATTCTACATCAAGCAAGGTGCTTGTAGCTTGCTTGGCTTTAAATTTAAATGCAATTGCCCATCGGGGATGGTGTTGTGTAGATCCACATTTATTCTGCAATGCTATATCATCAACTTTTACAACCGCGCCATCAATTTCATAATTGTATTCTTCTCTTTTATTTTCCCATGTCGTGCAAACCTCGAAAGCTTCTTCAATAGTTGCACAAATTTGCTTCTCTTTTCTAGGAATTTTGAAACCTAACCCTTCAAGAATATCTAACGAACTACTGTGTTGCATTAATGTAGGCAGCACATCATTGCCACCTTTATCTACAGCATATGCCAATTGAAAAATAAATAAAACCAAACCTCTATCTTTGGTGTCCAGTGGATTTTTCATTCTGAGACCGCCTGTTGCCGCATTTCTAGGATTGGCAAATACCTCAAGACCATTTTCCTGTCTGACTTTGTTGTTCTTGGCAAAAACACCTTTTTCAATAACAGCCTCCCCTCTTAGTTCTGCTCTAAATATGCCATGCTTAGAAAATTTTGCTTTTAACGGGACAGAATATATTGCCTTTGCGTTAGCTGTGATGTTTTCACCAGCGATTCCATTTCCCCGAGTTGCTGATCTCACCAATTCATCTCCTTCATACACCAACGACACACTACCTCCATCTAGCTTTGGCTCAACAAAATAAGTTATTGATTCCTCTTCTATTTGTGTAAGCTTTCGTATTTGTTTATCAAAATCTGATAAGTCTTCAAGATTGTAAGAGTTTGCTAGAGATAGCATAGGGTTCCAATGTGGCACAGTTTCAAATTGCTGTGACAAATCAGAAGAAACACGTTGACTTGGTGAATCTGTTCTAATGATATTTGGATCCACTTTTTCTAGAGTTACTAATTTTTGATATAACTGGTCATATTCAAAATCTGATAACAAGGGACTATTATCGACATAATATTTCCATTCATGAAAGACCAACATTTCAACCAAATCATCATAATTTTCAATTGACAAATCAATATTTAGAAAAGATTTTGATCGGTCAAATAATTGATTTTGCAGTGTATTATCGTACATAATAGTTCCATAATTTAAGAATGTAAATTAACCAACTCTAGAAGACAATTTCTAAATAAGTTACGATAAAAGCTGCTTATAGGTGATAATAAATGTACCTAAGGACGGTCTACAAAAGGTTCATGAAACATATTTACTTTGAAAATTAGATCCTTAGGTAAATGTGGAGTTTTTGAAAAACTCCACATTTAGGTCAGAGCATCCAGGCTTAGCCTTGATCGACTTACTTTCAGGTACAGCACAAAGACAACGAAAAGTACCAAATAACTATTTTTACATATAAATTATTGAGATATGGGTTTTATTTCATACTTATATTTTCATTGAGGGTGTTTTTAGGCCCTAAGTCTGCTGATTTTTTCCTTCAAAGACGTATTAACTAATTTATTATATAAAACTTATTTAAAATGTGGAAAGAATTTAAAAGCTTCATAATGACTGGCAATGTTATCGATTTTGCTGTTGCTGTCATTTTAGCAGGAGCAGTTGGGTTGGTTGTGAATGGGTTTGTTAACGACATCATTATGCCTGTAGTAGGTCATTTTGCTGGCGGAATTGACTTTGCTGACATGAAAATTACTTTAGATGCTGCTGTTGTTGCAGCAGATGGTACAATAACAGCACCTGAAAATGCAATCAAATATGGTGCTTGGATTAACTCAATTATAAATCTATTTATCGTAGGTTTTGTATTGTTTATGATTGTAAAAACATACAACAAAACAAAAGCACCAGTAGCAGCAGCTGCTCCTGCTGGCCCAACTCAAGAAGAGTTGCTCGCTGAGATTCGAGATGCTTTGAAAAAGTAAAACCATAGTCAACAAAATATTGACAATGGTCTTAAACCAAAATGAAATAGGTTTCCTTGTTATAAGGAAACCTATTGTTTTTCAGATCTATTTTAGTAGCCCTATTATTCAGGAGCTCCATCATTAATCCAACTTGTCAATTTATCAATTGTACAATCATCTAATTTTGTCCCGCCTTTTGGCATTTGCGAAAATCCTGACTCATGATTAATTGCACCTATAATTCTTCCTTCTCCAACAGCTGCAAATGCTTCAGTATAATCTCCCATAGGAAAAGTTGTATTTGTATTTGAAGCGTGGCAACTAGACGTGGCACAACTTGTATTCAAAATATCGGCAACAACACTATTATACGTTAATCCGTCTGTTTCACATGTCATAGTTACTAGGTCTTCATCATCACCACAAGCGACAAAACCAATAAGCACCAGCATGGCAAAAAGTAATTTCATTCTATTCATATTTAAAATTTTTGCCTAAGTTAAAAAAATCATTTCAGACATTTGTCCTAAAACAAGCATAGCAGCAATAACTTCATCTTATAATAGTTTTTTCATGATTAACTTGTGTTTTATTAATATTCCGTTTATGTTTGAATTAATAATGAATAAAACTTATACTATATATCATACTTGGAGTTACAGCTATTTCTGGAAACAGAACGGACTCTAATTGTTATATGTAGTTATTTAGATATAGATGAGTCCGGAGTTATTAACTCTGGACTTTTTTTTTGATTATAAATAAGTTAACTATGAAAATTGGTGTAGTAGGACTAGGTCTGATTGGAGGCTCGATAGCAAAGGAATTAAAATTAAGGTCATTTGGTTCTATTGAAGTGTTTGGTGTTGATAACAATCCAGAACATTCCCAAAAAGCAAGTGATTTGGATTTGGTGAACGGTATTATAGATCTTGATTCTGCTTGCCAGCAATGTGATGTAATTATAGTTGCAGTTCCTGTAAATATTATAGAAAGAATACTTCTCCAAATCCTTGATAAAATAGATGACAACGTTACAGTTTTTGATGTTGGATCAACAAAAAAAGAAATCTGCAACGCCGTTAAATCACACAAAATGAGACGACGATTTGTTGCTTCACATCCACTAGCTGGAACAGAGCGTTCAGGCCCAGAAGCTGCACTAATAAACCTTTTTAATGGTAAGAAAAACATCATTTGTGAAGAAAAATTCAGTGATAAAGATGCAATTGATAACACAATGAAGATATTTGATTTCTTGGGGATGAAAAGTTATTTCTTAAGCGCTGATGAACACGATAAACATATGGCGTATGTATCGCATTTATCACATGTTACCTCATTTGCATTAAGCCAAACAGTTTTAGATATAGAAAAGGATGAAAAACAAATATTTAATTTAGCCAGTACTGGTTTTGCCACAACAGCCAGACTTGCCAAGTGTAACCCTGTGACATGGGCTGCCATATTTGAAAAAAATTCAACTTATCTGTCCGAAGCTTTGGGTGTGTACATTCAAAAAATGACAGAATTTAAAAAGCTGGTTGATAGCGTTGATGTAAAAGGAATACACAGCTCTATTGTGGAAGCAAACGAAATTACTCGCGTATTAAAAGGTATAGAATTGAACAAGACTTCATAACGAAAAATTATGTCAGAAAATAAGAAAAGAGAATCATGGTTGACTAAAAACAAAAGACCAATTGTAATAGCAGGACCTTGTAGTGCTGAAACAGAAGAGCAAGTTATTGAAACTGCGAAGGGGTTAAAAAAGACAGGAAAATCTGATATTTTTCGTGCTGGAATTTGGAAGCCAAGAACAAGTCCTGGATCTTTTGAAGGCGTAGGATCAAAAGGATTACCATGGTTACAAAAAGTAAAAGAAATAACTGGTTTTCCTACAACCGTAGAGGTTGCAAAAGCTTCACACGTTGAGCTTTGTCTTGAATTTGGAATAGATATTTTATGGCTCGGAGCGAGAACAACCGTAAACCCATTTGCTGTACAGGAAATTGCCGATGCATTGCGAGGTGTAGACATCCCTGTCTTAGTTAAAAACCCTATCAATCCAGACTTAGCTTTATGGAATGGCAGTGTTCAAAGAATAAAAAAAGCTGGCATAAAAGAAGTTGGCGCTATTCACCGTGGGTTTTCAAACCTTGGAGAAAAGTATTACAGAAATAGACCTCAATGGCAAATCGCTATTGAGTTTATGAGGCAAAATCCTGATATGCCAATGATTTGTGATCCAAGTCATATATGTGGAAGGAGAGATATCCTTCAAGATGTTGGTCAAAAAGCAATGGATCTTGATTTTGATGGATTGATGATAGAAAGTCATATAGATCCAGATAATGCATGGAGTGATGCCAAACAACAAATAACTCCTAAAGTTTTTGGTACCATGATTACAGAAATGAAACTACGTCATGATTATGAGGATAACCCAAGATTACAGAGCAAATTGGACCAAATGCGTGAAGTAATTGATCATATAGACGAAGAAATTATAAATTCCTTATCCAATAGAATGGCTATTGCAAGAGATATTGGGACGTATAAAAAAGAAAACAATATAACCATCTACCAGGATAAACGGTGGAACGAAATTATTGATAAAACAAAAGAGCAAGCAAAAAAATCTGGATTAAGTGTCGAATTTATATTAAAATATATAAATGCTGTACATGATGAAAGTATAAACCAGCAAGACTTTATTATGAAAAAAAAAGAAAAAGGAGAAAGCAAATAACCATATTAAAAGGAGAATTAGATTGTTACTTCTTTTACCAATCTCTTGATTTAAAAACACAATGTCAATTCCTTTGCTTTACAACTAAGTTTTTAAATCATTTCAATTCTAAACGTACTTTGATTTGTAAAAAGGAATGTTTTAATTTGCAGTCAATTAAAGAAGATTATGAATTTAGAACCTTTTATATCAGTTAGTGGAGAGCAGGGATTATTTAGCATGGTAGCAAGTCGAAGCAATGGCCTGGTCCTTGAACACATTGAATCTGGAAAATCTAAATTCTATTCAATGCGTAAGCACCAGTTTACTCCTCTTGGCACTGTTGCTATTTATACTTTGTCTGACACAAAGCCGCTAAAAGATGTTTTTGAAACAATGTTGGCTCAATTTGAAAATACGCCCCCTGTAAGTATAAAGGCTGAAAATCATGTTATTGAAGAGTATTTTGAAGGTGTTTTACCTGATTATGATGAAGATCGAGTGTCTTTAAAAGACATGAAAAAAGTTATCAAATGGTTCAATCTTTTGAAAGACAAAGATCTTTTAAATACTGAAGAAGAAGAGTAACCAAACTTACTGCCATAACTTGCGACTCTCCTCAATGACGACAGTTTGTTTTAATTTAACATTAGTTAGGTGGTAAATAATTAAGATTTAGTTTAATCTTTAATCTAAACACTCTTAGTTTAACCCGTTGAACCGCAAAGCGCCCTCAATATTAAAACTAGGACTTTAAAGCATAAGGCTATGCTCTATTTGAACTGTCAGGTGTTTTAAAGTGCTGATTAATTTCGAGACCAGTTATTTGATGTCTCGTTTTTTCTTTTTAAACTTAAAAGGTTAAAACTTAAAAACTATCTGTTTTACGATATCCCTTCACTCCTCTAAACAAAGCTTCGAATTGAGGGATTTCTTTTCCAGCATTATCGTTAGTATAAACAAGATCTAAAAACCTAAATTCTTTCTTACCAAAATCCAAAACCATAGGTAAAATTGGGATTTTCGCGCCATCTGCTATATAATAAAAGCCCGTTTTAAACTTTTCAATACGTTTTCTCTGTCCTTCTGGAGCTATTAGAATTGTTAACTCATCCATATCGTCATACATATCAACCACGTTCTGAACAAAACTTTGACCTTTTTTTTGCATAACAGGTATTCCTCCCAAAGGATACATGATCCAAGACATAGGTGGTTTAAAAAGTGATGGCTTTCCTATATACTTAACTGGTGCTTGAATTGCAGCTCTCACCAAAATACCCAATGGAAAATCCCAATTTGAAGTGTGTGGAGCTCCAATAAGCAATTTCTTTTTAACATCATTTCTGTAATCTCCTACTACTTTCCACCCCAGTAATTTAAGGATAACTTTTGCTAAAGCCTGAGTCATATTTCTATTTTCTTAAAACAATACAAACAAATTACTTTACAGAATTGTAAAAAATAATTTTAGATATATTAAACTTTGCTTACAAATGATGGTCTTAATATTAAATCGATACAAAATTGCAAGAAGTTAAAGATGCTAAAATACTCGAAATGTTATCAAATGATAGCCAATTCGATAAAGGATTTGAACTCTTGGTTCAAAAATACCAAGAGCGTCTTTATTGGCATATTAGAAACTATGTTCACTTTCATCAAGATGCAGATGATATTATACAAAACACATTCATTAAGGTCTTTAAAAACATTAAGGGCTTTGAGTCTAAATCTAAGCTATACACTTGGATGTACAGAATTGCAACAAATGAATCGATAAATTATATAAATAAGAATAAAAGACATGTACATTCTAATGTTGATGAACATCTAATTGAGTTCGAAGAAAAGTTAAAAGCCGATACCTATTTTGATGGAGATGCAGCCCAACTCAATTTAATTAAAGCAATAAGTAAGTTACCCCTAAAGCAAAAGACTGTTTTCAATATGAGGTATTTTGATGAGTTGAGTTATGCAGATATTTCAGAAATTCTAGATACTTCTATAGGATCATTAAAAGCATCATATCATCATGCCATGAAAAAGGTAGAAACACATTTAAAAGAAAGTCAAAGTTATGTCTAAGAAGAATTTACCAAAAGATTATTTCACAAGGTTACAAAACCAAATTATAAAAGATGTCAATGACATAGATGATAACTTGGAGGCAAGTGCGCCCTTTTTATCTTGCATAAATAAAGTCAATATATATAATGTACCTGATAGGTATTTCGTCACAAATGAAAGAAATATACTAAATAATCAAATCACAAAAATTATGTTCTTACCTAAAAAAATTATGGGCATTGCAGCTTCGCTTTTAATCATGATTTCTATTTCATGGGTTGTATTTAACAATACAGATCAAATAGAGCTAACTGCTGAATTGGACGAAACAGTATTTATTGATTATCTATTAGAAAATACAGATGATCTTGACAATGCGACCTTGATCACTCTTAATGAAAACAATACAATCAGTGAAGAAATTGATTTTGAAGAAATTTCAAATGAAGAGCTAAGCAATTACATTGAAACCATCGTTGATGATATTTCAATTGAAGACCTGGCAATTATAAACATTTAAAAAAGTATAAAATGAATAAAGTAATATTTGTAATTCTATTAATGGGTTTTGCTGCGATGTCGCAAGCCCAAGGACGAAGAGGCAACATTGAGAAAAAAGTTGAAGCAAAGAAAGTTGGTTATCTGACAAATAAACTTGATCTGTCTCCAGGTGAGGCTCAGGTATTTTGGCCTGTATATAATATGTATACAGACAAATTAAAATCTTTTAACAATTACGATGACGAAGCTTCACTTTCTAATGATGAAGATATAGATGCTGACAATGAAATTAGGAATCTAATTGAAACAGAAAAGCAAAAGTTATCCGTCAAAGAAGAGTACATCGCTAAGTTTAAGCAAGTCATTGGTGCAGAAAAAACTTTAATACTCCTTCGGTCTGAAAGAGGCTTTAAAAGGGAAATGTTGAAGAGTATTAGAAAAAGAAAAGAGAAGGGAATTAAGCCATTTAAAAAAGAAAAAAAGTCTAAAGAAGATAAATAATTGCTTCAAAAAAATTGATTTCAAATTTATCAATTTGGCTTATTTTAAAAAAGTTACCCTTCATATGGTAACTTTTTTTTATGCAACAACTAAATAAAAGGTATAATCTTTTTAAAAATATTCTTAAATAATAAAAACTAGATGATACATTGAGTGGTGACTATTAAGAATCTAAGCTTTACAAAAATAGATTATATGTACACAATCATCTGACTTACAAGTAGTTAAATGCAACCATTGATTTGGGATAGTGTGGAAAAAAAGTTTGTACAAGTAAGATGATAAGATATGAATTTGGTTATATTTACAACGAATTATAACCTAAGAATAGAATAAGAGCTTTAATGGAAAATAAAACCAAACGCGACGTTACGTTTTTGAACCTCGTGTCTGATTTCGAAACCAACTTTGAAAAAGGTCAAAGCGTCAATCTTGACGACAAGACTTTCTTGGAAATTATCAGATTTTACGAAGAGGAACTACAATACGATAAAGCTATCGAGGTCGCAGACCTAGCACTTTCCCAACACAGTTACAAGCCCGATTTTTACATAATAAAAGCCAGGCTTCTTTTTCAAACAAGTTTGCAAGATGAAGCACTAGAACTATTAACCAAGGCCGAAGCAATATCACCTTTTGAACATGATATCTTATTGTTAAAAATAAGAATTCTAGCATTTAAAGGTGAAATTACTGAAGCAAAAAACATTCTTAAGGATATGAAAAGATATGTCTCCTCAGGAGACTTATCCGATGTATATCTTAGCGAATCATTTATCAATGAGGTTACTCAGGATTATGAGGGAATGTATGAAAATTTGACCAAGTCTATCATTTGCGATATGCAAAATGAAGAAGCTTTTGAAAGAATTGGGTTTGCTGTACAGTTGTCAAAAAACTACGAGGCTAGTGCTGAGTTTCACAACATGGTCTTGAATGAACAAGCATTCAATTATTTAGCTTGGTATAATCTTGGGCACGCACAGTCTTGTCTTGGGGAATATTCAAAAGCAATGGATTCACTTGAGTATTCTTTTATAACAGAAGCAAATTTCGAAAACGGTTATTTGGATTGTGCTGACATTTGCATACAAGAAACCAAATATCAACGTGCCTTAAAAATTTACCAAAGCTATTTAGAAATATTTGGCATCAATGAAGAAGTACTCATCAATATGGCTGAGTGCGAATACCAATTAGGCAACTTAAGTAAAGCAAGAATCCTACTCAATAAGTTATTGAAGCTTGACCCCTATAATGATGAAGTTTATTACAAACTAGGTTTGTGCTATGCTCAATCAGAAAACTGGAACAAAGCGATAAACGCATACCACAAAGCAATTGCTCTTGAGGACAATTGTGAGGACTATTATTTTTCTCTAGCCAAAGCTAACGCAGCAGTAGGTGCTTATGACAAAGCAGAGCACTTTTATGGTGAAGCTATCCAGATGGGACCAGAACAAAGTATGTACTGGAGAGATTATATCTCATTTTTGATTAAGCTTGGCAAGAAAGACAAAGCACTAGAAGTTTTTAATGATTCCGATGATTATACTTTCGGCGCAGATCTTATATTTTGCAGAGGCGTCGCACAGTATTTGAATGGTGATATAAAAGAGGCTTACAGTTCATTCGAAGAAGGACTAAAAGAAGGCTTTGATCAACATACAATAATATATGATATTGAACCAGAATTGGCTTTAAATAAAGAATTACAATCGATGATAACTTATTTCAGAGGCGAAAGATCTGAATAATTATCACAAAATGCATTACTCAATCTTATTAGAAGCTTCACTTGTGGAGCTTCTTTTTTTTTGTCTTAAGCGTACCTTTCTCTGAGTTAAACTTTGGAATCCATCAAATGTGTTAATGCCTTGTCAAGCTCAACATAATCAAATTTAAAACCTTGAGCATTCAACCTGTTTGGAATGACTCTGGTGCTATTAAACAACATATCCGCCATCTCACCCATTGCAATCTTCAACCCAAACTTAGGGACAGGCATTAATACACCGAATGAATTTTTAACCGCCTTTACTGTTTTAACCAAATTATAAATTGTAACTGGATCAGGGGCCGTGCCATTATAAATACCATTAAAAGCATCATTATTTATACTTTCAGCAATGATTTTACAAATATCATCAATATGGATCCAAGAGTAATATGCACTACCGTTTCCAAAATAACCATACACTCCAGCATTCGCTGGTTTTAATATTTCCTTCAAAGCCCCACCTTTGGTTGATAATACAATACCAATCCTCAAAATTACATGCCTTTTAAAGTGCACTTCAAGTTTTTTATTTGCCACCTCCCAGGCTTCGGTAACATCTGCTAAAAACCCACTGCCCCGTTTGCTGTCAGTCGTCATTATATCATCACCTCGGTGACCATACATCCCAATTCCAGATGCGCCAAAATACAATTTAGGTTTTTTCGATAATTTTGAGACATACGACTCTAGAGTTCTGGAGGAATTGACTCTGCTTGTCACCAACAATTCCTTTCTCTCATTCGTCCATTTCTTATCTGCAATGCCGGCTCCTGCCAAATTAACTATAGCATCGACTTCATTTAATATAGAATCATCCATCTCCATTTTGTCAGGATCCCATTTAGAGTAAGTGACATTATCATGCGAGTTATGTTCTCTTCTAGACAGTATACAAATTTCAAACTTGTCACGAGGTAAGTAATCAACCAATCTTGATCCTATTAACCCCGAACCTCCTGCAATAATAATTTTAATTTTTTCGTTCATACATGTTCAACAATAAATAGTAAAAACTGTTTAAATACTATGTGGCAAGACTTTTTTCTTTTTTTAGGTATTTCAATTGGCTTCAACCTTGCCATGTTTTTGGTTGCATACAAATTGCAAACAGACAAAATTACAGATATTAGTTATTCTGCCACTTTTATTACATCAGTTCTTGGAATGTTTTTACTTAGAAGCTCAAATGATGTAGTAGACTTTTCCATTCTTATACTGATTTTATTTTGGGCAATAAGACTAGGGACCTACCTTTTGATACGTATTCATACGATGGGACAAGATAACAGATTTGATCATATTAGAAATTCTTTTAAGTCCTTTTTATTATTTTGGATAGTGCAAGGAGTCAGTGTAACTATAATATGTATACCCATAATTCTATCATTCAATATTGCAGACAAAGAGCTTTCAATAATTGGGTGTATTGGAATAGTAATAGCAATTTTAGGTTTTTTGATTGAGAGTGTTGCAGACAAACAGAAGTATAGTTTCAAAAAAGAAAACCCTGATGCTTTTATTCAAACCGGGCTATGGACAAATATTAGACACCCCAACTATTTAGGTGAAATTCTTTTTTGGATTGGCATTTTTCTACTAAGTATCTCTGGTTTTGAAAACAGTATAGTATTCGTTGGGATTATAAGTCCATCATGGATAATCTTTTTGCTTCTAAAGTTCAGTGGTATTCCACCGTTAGAAAAGAAATGGGCGGAAAAATATAAAGAAAACAATCAATTCCAAGTATATTATCAAAAAAGCTACAAGCTGATTCCTGGAATTTATTAGCAGTCTGAAAACATCTCTAACATTAACCAATAATTTATATATCTTAATGTTAGGTTTAACACAATCAGTGCTATGAAAAACAACTTTACATTTTTTTTTGTTATCAATTTTGTTTTTTTAACTCAACTTGCTCTTGCTCAAGACTTTCATTTTTCTCAGTTTGAGAACTCTCTCATTAACTTGAATCCAGCGCTGTCAGGAATCTATAACGGACAACACAGATTGTTATTAAACTATAAAAACCAATCTTTCAATTTGTTAAAAAGCGATGGCTATAGAACTGTTTCGGTTTCATACGATACTAGGTTTAAAGTTTCAAAAAAGACTTTTTTAGGTGTAGGAGCTAACTTTATAAATGACAGAGCAGGTGCATTAGACTTTGGATCAGATCAATATAAATTGACGACTTCATATGTTCATAACTTTTCAAAAGACCCCAAAGCGCCACAATTTATTTCATTTGGTTTGGACTTTGGCGTTTCACAACGGTCCGTTGATTTAACAAATGCTCAATGGCCATCTCAACATGATGGCAATGGAGGGTTTGACCCAAACCTATCAGGAGGTACTTTAAAAAACAATAATTTTGTTCATCCTGATTTAGGTATTGGTGTAGTATGGGAGAAGAGTATGGGAAATAACAACGCCATTCGTATTGGATTTGCAATGCATCATATCAACAGAGCAAAAGTATCTTTCATAGGGAGCGATGCCAGATTAAATACAAAGTATACCGCTCATGCAAGTGGTGAAATCAAAATAAAACAGAGATTAGCATTATTGCCATCCGTATTGTTTTTAAGTCAAGGAAGTTTAAAACAATTAATGGCTGGTAGTTCGGCTAGACTGTATTTTAATCCCAAAAGTACTCTTAAGTATTTGCAAGTTGGTGCATGGCGTAAAGCTGTATCATCATCAATTAATTCTGCTCCCAATACATATACCTTTCTACTAGAAACACAAATTCAAAAGTTGAGATTTGCATTTTCATATGATTCAAGTAAAGGTGAGCAATTCGTTAATAATAGTTTAGAATTTAGTTTAGGCTATTTTTTTAAATAGAGTGATTTAAGTGTGAATTTTACCTAGGCAAAACACCACTTAAGGAACTTAATTAAAACAAAAATTGAAATTAACAAAATTAATATCAAGACAACTAAGCCTATTGGATTGTAGAGAAACCCTATTATTGCCCCAATAGATGACGCAATTTTTATTATTAGAAGAACCAGTACTAAAACAGTAGCTATCCCTATTTTCTCTTTTGCATTCATTTGTGATTAATAAAATTACAATTTCATTCTTTCGGTCAAATCAATGGCTTCATTATCTTCTTTTTTTCTCAAATTTCTAACCGCATGTCTGATAATCCATTTTGTATTGTCTTTTGCATTTTTAGACCATTCATTCAGTTCTCTCATCGTGTATTCACGATTCAATTTGAGCATATCCCCCATATGGTTTGCAACTGAGTTTTGAACGTATCGTGAGGTGTCATTATTAAGTGATTTTAAAACACCAACAACTTGATCGGGGTTATCCAAGTATACCTCTAGCTTTTTTGCCCAAGGCAATCTCGGTCTCCAACCTTCAGAAGACAATCTTCTCACATGGAAGTTTTTATCCATAGACCAACGTTTCATCACTTTTAACATTGCCTTGGGGTCCGCTTCAATAAATTGTCTTATTGCAAATTCTCCAGTTCCTCTTTTCGTGATATTATAAATCAACTCCAAGGAGTCTTTTTTTTGTTCTAAACCAAATTGTTCAACAACTGATGATATAGGCCATATCCAAAAAAAGTCATTAAAGGTGCCAAAGTCTCCTTCGTTTTCCGGTCCAAGAATACTGGTTAAAATTTCTGTTTTATTGGTATATGTTCCAGGAATAAATTCATGCAGTTTTTGTCCTACAATTTTTACACGATCTTTTAATTCTAAAGGTAGAATTAGTCTGTTGGTGATTCGTACAAATGCTTTCTTATCAAAATCATTAATTTGTTCAGAGAGTTTATCCGATAAAAACACCAACATTTCTTTATCAAAAAACTCCTTTAACTTTTTTGCCATGATCTATTTAATCAACAATAAAATTAAGAAAAAAAACTAGCCAGCCCAACCCTCTCTATCCAGACTTCGATATTGAATTGCTTCAGCCAAATGCGTAACTTTTATATTTTCGCAGCTGTCTAAATCTGCTATCGTCCTTGCTACTTTAAGTATACGATCGTAAGCTCTTGCAGATAATTGAAGTTTATTCATTGCCGTTTTTAAAAGTGTTTTTCCAGTTTCATCAATTTGACACAAATCTCTCACCATCCGACTTGGCATCTGTGCGTTAGAGTGCACATCACAATAGTCTGAGTATCTTTTAGTTTGAATTTCTCTAGCCTGAACAACACGATTTGAAATATCTGAACTGGTGATACTTGCTGGTTGATATTTTGCCAGTTCATCATAAGAGACAGGTGTAACTTCAACATGCAAATCAATACGATCTAATAGAGGCCCTGAAATTTTGTTCAAGTACTTTTTAACCACTCCTGGTCCACACATGCATTCTTTTTCAGGATGATTGTAATAACCACAAGGGCAAGGATTCATGGAAGCAATTAGCATAAAGTTGGCAGGATAATCTACAGTAACTCTTGCACGTGAAATTGTCACTTTTCGCTGCTCCATTGGCTGTCTCATTACTTCCAAAACCGATCTCTTAAACTCTGGTAGTTCGTCTAGAAATAAAACACCATTGTGAGACAATGAGATTTCGCCTGGGTTTGGGTTTGAACCTCCTCCAACCAGAGCCACATCGCTGATTGTATGGTGAGGAGATCTAAATGGTCGTGTCGTGACCAATGATCCTCCTGAATCCAAAAGACCGGCCACAGAATGAATTTTCGTCGTCTCCAAAGCCTCGTTCAAGTCCAAAGGAGGTAATATTGTGGGTAATCGCCTTGCCAACATTGTTTTTCCTGCACCAGGAGGACCAATCAAAATAGCATTATGACTTCCAGCTGCAGAAATTTCCAATGCCCGTTTGATATTCTCTTGTCCTTTCACATCTGAAAAATCAACCTTGTATTTACCTTCCTTCTTTTTAAATGCGTCTTCGGCGCTGTATTGATAAGGTGACATTTTGCCATCATTATGCAAAACAGATACAGCGTCCACTAAGTTTTTCACACCAAAAACATCAATACCATCAACAATAGCTGCCTCTTTTACATTTTGAAAAGGAAGAATCAATCCTTTTACTTTCCTATCTCTGGCCTCAATGGCAATGGGCAATGCACCCTTTATGGGCCTCAAGTTGCCGTCCAGAGCCAATTCTCCAATAATCATATAGTTTTCAATTGAATCTTTTTCGATTTGTCCTGTCGCTGCTAGAATAGCAAGAGCAATGGGCAAGTCATAAGCAGACCCTTCCTTTCTAAGATTGGCTGGTGCTAAATTTATAATCGTACGGAGACGTAATATTCTATACCCAACATTTTTAACAGCTGCTTCAATGCGTTGGAAACCTTCAGAAACAGCTTTGTCTGGAAGTCCCACTGCAAAAAACATTTGTTTTCCAGCAGCAACAGTCCCTCCTGTGTTGACTTCAACAGCAATTGTTTGTGCCTCAACTCCTTGAACTGCAGCAGCATTTGTCTTTACTAACATAATTTGTTCTTGTACTTACAAATGGAAAAAATGCTCAGAAGTAAACAGTTTTGTGAAAGTATTTTTTGATTACCTGGTTTTTTAAAATTGAATTATGAGGAAATTAACTGAGGGAGCGGAGCTCTGACAGAGCTCCGCTCCCTCAATCAAAAAACAAGTAAATAGCCTATTTATAATAAGTTTTAACTTAATCTGAAAGGATTAATACTTTTTTATGTAGTTTTTGCTAGTGCTTCATTACCGAAAATTGAACTTAGCCGAGCTCTGTCAGAGCTCGGCTAAGTATTGAAAAATAAACCTACAACGACTCCAGTTGTTATTTGATCAGCAAGAGTTGTGATAGAAATCATAACTTTATAACATAGAAAGAAATACTTTTGCAAAACTTATATGTAAAGTATATTTCAGGCAAATTAGAATTGCTGTTAAAAGAAGATATTAAATGATAAAAACTGATATACTAATTGTTGGCGCTGGACCTGTTGGACTTTTCACGGTATTTGAAGCTGGTTTGTTAAAACTAAAATGTCACTTGGTTGATTCTTTACCTCAGGTCGGCGGTCAATTAAGTGAGATTTATCCTAAGAAACCTATCTACGATATTCCTGGTTACCCATCTATTTTAGCAGGAGACTTGGTTAACAATTTAATGGAGCAAATCAAACCATTTAATCCAACTTTTACTTTAGGGGAAAGAGCTGAAGTAATTGAAAAAACAGGCGATAAAGAGTACACATTAACAACCAATAAAGGAACAAAAATTCAAGCACCCGTAATTGCGATTGCAGGTGGATTAGGATGTTTTGAACCACGCAAACCACCTATAGAGGGCCTAGCCGAATTTGAAGACAAAGGTGTTGACTACATGGTCAAAGATCCAGAAAAGTTTAGAGATAAAAAGTTATTGATTGCAGGTGGAGGTGACTCAGCATTAGATTGGACAATTGAGTTGGCAAATATCGCAAAAGAGATTACGCTTATTCATAGGAGAACATCATTCAGGGGTGCGTTAGATAGTGTTGACAAAGTAATGGAATTAGCAGCCTCAAAAAAAGTAAACCTCATTACTGAAGCACAAGCTATTGGTGTAAGAGGAAACGGAAAGCTTAGAGAAGTTATCATTAAATCAAAAGCCAATGGCGAATTTGCCAAGGAGGTGGATAACTTTATCCCATTGTTTGGCTTGTCTCCCAAATTAGGCCCAATATCTGAATGGGGATTGACTATTAATAGAAGTGCAATAGAAGTAAATACCGAGGACTACAGTACCAATATAGAAGGCATCTATGCTATTGGGGATATTAACACTTATCCAGGGAAACTAAAACTCATTCTATGTGGTTTTCATGAGGGAACATTAATGGTTCAATCAGCATTCAAGTATATTTATCCAGATCAGAAACTAAGCTTTAAGTATACTACAGTTACTGGTATTGATGGTCTAGAATAATTGAAAAACAAGTGAAAGACATAATAGAAATTAAAGTTACAGACAGAGAAGATGTAGTCCATGAGTTAGAAGCTCCAACTGACATGAGTTTCAATTTAATGGAAATATTAAAGGCTCATGAACTGCCCGTAGAAGGCACATGTGGCGGAATGGCATTATGTGCTTCTTGTCATTGCTATATCAATTCAGATCATGAACTTCCTGAACCTTCAGAAGCAGAGGAAGACATGTTAGACCAAGCGTTTTTTGTAGAAGAAAATAGCCGATTGGCATGCCAAATAAAAATTAAAGAAGAGCTAGAGGGAATGGAAGTAAAGTTGGCTCCAGTTAATGAGTGATAAGTAAAAAAAGGCTACTTAAAAAGTAGCCTTTAAATAGTTTTTATTTAGCCATTGCTTTTTTAATGAATCCAATAATGACCATTAAGACTCCCCCGCCAACGCCTCCGCTGGCTACGCTACTTAGAATTGTCCCGATATCCAAACCACCGCCAGCTGCTCCTGCGACCATTAGTCCAGGGACTAGTTTGCCTAAGATTGTGCCACCTAAGCCACCACCAGCTATGCCGGCAATTGAGTTCCATAATGTACCCATTGATGACTTTTTCATCAAAGATCCAGCCAGGTTACCACCAAGGGCACCACTTACTAAATTAATTATTAAAGGAATAATTTCCATTTTGTTTGTTTTGTTAGTTAGTAAATATACGATCGCAACAAATATAATATTTAATTATAACACACTATATATTTTGAAAACTTAACACAATGCAGAATATTGTTTTGTAGCGACTTCGTGGTTGACTAAGTACCTGACTGGTCTTAATAAGACCTGTCAGGTGTTCTTGACATTAAACCAATAAACACTTACGAACTCAACACAATGTGCCATTTATCAAAAATAACCTGACAGGTCTCTCATCTCAAGGTATTCAGTATGCCCATGTTAATAAAGCACATCAATAATTTAAAATACTTATTTTTAAGGTATATTTTATCAAGCCTAAAATCTTAGACTTAATAAGCAGTCTATCAATTGATCTCTATGAAAAACAGTATTAAAGCAATTACACTTACCTTACTATTCCTTCTCAATTCAGGATCTATTTTCTCGCAAAATGACTCGAAACTGTGTTTAATCGATAATATTGCTGGATTAGAGAGTAATAAAGACCCAAAATGTTATGCGACAGCCAATAGATTGGAGGACTTTATGTATGGAACACCATTGGCAAGCGAGACCAGAGAAGAAAAGGTAGTTCTTCAAAAAAAACTTATTCTTTATATCTGGAATAAAGCCACTGATAACTGTAAAGCCATTCAAAAAGATACTATAGAATCCAGTGATTTAAAAGCTATCATAAATGAACTGAGTCGTTTTGGAAGACTTAAATCTGGTGATTACTATTTTACCTTAGGAAAAAATCTATTAACAATTGATCCAAATGACTTAAGACAATATAGCTCTGTCGCTTATTCCTTACGCGCAATGTTGTCTGTAGAGCAAGACTTTCTATTTAACCCTTCTTGGGAGTTATACCCGATTACTTATGAGGCTATCAATAATATTAAGTTTTTTGTAGACTTGGCAACATTAGCAAGTTTAAAACTGGCAGATCAAGAAGCTAGGTTGGAGAACAGTAGGTCATTAACTTCAGAACACTTTAACAATGCGTGGAATAAGTTATTTGAAGAAAGCCCACAAAGACTTTTTCTCGACAACAATTACCCTAAATTAAATTTAGAAGTTCCAAAAGATTACAATTACGCAACAATAAAAAAAATAATCGCTCAGAAAGTAAACTCATATGAAAACTATAATCAAATTAGTCTTCCTGTTTTACTTAGAAATATTCAAGTCTATTTTGCACGTCACAAATGGCCAACAGAAATTGAAAAATCAGATTCACTTAAAAACTATTTGATTGAATCTCTTGTCTATTTGTCTTCAGATATTATCAAAGCTTCTGATGTTTATGCCGACGCTGAAAATGAAATATTTATTCGAAACAACCATGTTGACAAAGCTGCAAACGCTTACTTGCCAATAAGCATCAATCAATTCGAAGATGTTACATACTTCCCTGGCCTCGAGGAAGCTATTACAATCGAGTCCTATGACTTAGATGCATTTCGTGACAGCGGATTGCATTGGAAAATTCTAGAATATTCATTATCATATTTAGACTCTAATAACATTTCAGAATTAGATCCTTTTGCTGCTGAAATTTTAGTTGAGACAATTGCACAATGGGCACTTTTGGTTTTAAGAGTGACCGGAGATATCTCTCGCAACAATCAAAATGAAAAAATTACTGTAAAGGATATGGAAGATGCTTTTGTTCTTGTGCAAAATCTTATT
This sequence comes from uncultured Saprospiraceae bacterium, assembly GCA_905480605.1. Classification (GTDB taxonomy): domain Bacteria; phylum Bacteroidota; class Bacteroidia; order Chitinophagales; family Saprospiraceae; genus RFSX01. The sequence continues at coordinate 43,930 of CAJQRD010000019.1, forward strand.
TACAAATCACAAAAGACAAGCTCTAAAGAAACGAAAGAAGAAGAAGCCGGTAAAATAAAGTCATTAAAAAACAACACAACGATTAGTAGCCAGGTGTTTTTTGACGCAACCGATGAAACTGGTTTGGATTTCTATCACAAATCTTCAGATTGGTTGAGTAGAAAGATTAGAAGTTACGTCATAAAAAAAGACGAAAACTTAGTACGGCTGGCAATACCTCCAGCTTTCGGTGGTTCTGGATTAGCATCAGAAGACATTAACAATGATGGTTATCATGATCTGTTTTTTGCTGGCGGAATGGGGAACAAATTATATTTAAACAATCAAGATGGCACCTTCAAAGACATTACAGAAAAGTGCGGCATCAATACATGGAATGATTCATTACAATCGTATGCAGAGATACGTCAGGTTATAGTAAATGACTTTGACAATGATGGGTTGCAAGATATATTTTTAACTCTCGTAAATGAGAATCATAGGTTGTACAAAAATCTAAATGGTGAGGAGTTCGAATTTGTTTCTACCTCAAATCAATTTGGCGGAGTGGGACAAGTAGGTGGACCTGCAACTGCATTTGACTATAACAATGATGGCTTGCTAGATGTTTATATTGGCTACTTTGGAAATTACATGAACGGCCAACTTCCTAGTCTTGATAGGAACAACCAGAACGGATCGCCTAATGCTTTATTTAAAAACATCGGAAATCTAGAGTTTGAAAAAGTTAAACACATTGCAGATAAAAACGAAGATCTAGGTTGGACGCAAGCACTTGTGCATGTTGATATTAACCAGGATGGTCATCAAGATATAATAATAGGTAATGATTTTGGTATTAATGCTTATTATATAAATGATGGAAAAGGTCAGTTTACGAACAAAAACAAAGACCTGGCTACCTCTAAGCCATCATATACTATGAGTATTGGGTCTGCTGATTTAAACAATGACCTGTATCCTGATTTATACATTTCAAACATTGTTGTTATGGAAAAAGATGAAAAATATGTAAACCCAACAGGAGAAACAACAATGAATTTTGATCCTGAAAAAATGAAAAACATCAGAACCGTAGAAGCCAACGATTTATTTATTTCAGAGACTGAAAACAACACTCTTAAACAATACAATTTATCTACTAATATTGGAAGAGGCTACTCCTCTACAGGATGGTCATGGGATGCAGATTTCTTTGACTTTGACAATGATGGTGATGAGGATCTCTATTGTTTAAACGGCATGAATGACTTTATGGTTTATGGAACTGAAAACCCCACCTATAACGTCTCTGGTGATAGCTCTAAGGATGTGACATATGCTCAAAGTCATAGAGAAAAGAATGTTTTCTTCACCAATGAAAACGGGTTCCTAAAAGAACAATCATCAATTATTGGTGGAGATTTGGCTTCCAATTCTAGAAGTGCTGTTTACATGGATTTAGAAAATGATGGTGACTTGGATATCGTTATAAATAACTATCATGACAAAGCAGTATTCTTAAAAAATCAACTATCTACAAATCAAAATTGGTTTAAGATAAAGCTTGAAGGAGATGCCAGTCAAAATGTTAATCGTGATGCAATTGGGTCTGTAATAGTCGTTCGCAATAAACCTAACGCATTGCAAATATGGCGTGAAATTCATAGCACTACAGGTTACCTATCTGTACATCCTAAACAACAACATTTTGGAATTGGTCAATCAAAATCGGTAGACATTGAAGTCAAGTGGAGTAATGGCACTATAGCACGCTTTGAAAATCTAGACTCAAATTCTGCCTATAACTTCAAACTAGGAGGGCAGCCAGTAAAGATCTCTAATAAGTAATCAGTGATTGTAATATCCTTAATTGTTTGAAGTTTTAAATCGAGTAGGCGGCTCCGCCCCTAAATAGGAGCGAAGTACACCTCTCACACCACCGTACGTACGGACCTCGTATACGGCGGTTCATGAAACAGAGTTCATTTCTTCTTACGATTTTCTTTACGCAGTTTGTGATAATATT
>CAJQRD010000020.1 GCA_905480605.1 uncultured Saprospiraceae bacterium
TACAATATATCTTCTCAGATTATATTTAAAATGATTGCCAATCGCCATCAAATTCCTGTTATGGTGGGCATGTTTCAAAAAGAAGTGGCTGAAAGAATATGCTCTACTCCTGGAGGCAAGAAAAACGGTATTTTGAGCTTAAATGCTCAGGCATATTATACTGCAGAAAAAGCTTTTGACATAGGTCCTGATGCATTTGATCCCCCCCCAAGAGTTGAGTCAAGTATTATTGTTTTAAAGAGAAAAGAAAATTTTAAATTGCCTTGTGATGAAGTCTTATATAAAAAGGTGATAAAAATGGCATTTTTGCATAGAAGGAAAATGCTTAGAAATACCATAAAGACGTTTGTAGAAGATACTTCTGATCCTATTTTTCAAATGAGGCCAGAACAACTTTCTGTAGAACAATTTGTTAATATTGTAACTTTAATAGAAGAACAAAATAAAAAGAAATGAGTTTAGAGACAAACTTGATGACAGACTTGAAAGCTGCAATGAAAAGCAAAAATCAACCAGCTTTGAGGGCAATTCGAGCAGCAAAAGCGGCTATTTTATTGCAAAAAACTGATGGTACAGGCAATGAATTAGATGAAGCGGGTGAAATTAAATTAATCCAAAAATTGGTTAAGCAACGTCAGGATTCTTTAGACATTTATGTTAAACAAAATAGGGAAGATTTAGCGGTTGTTGAAAGAGAAGAAATTGAAGTGCTGCAAAACTACTTGCCTAAGCAATTGTCCGCAGATGAATTGAAGCCTATCGTTCAGGAAATTATTACAAGTATTGGTGCTAGTGGAATGGCAGATATGGGAAAAGTTATGGGTTTGGCTTCAGCAAAATTGGCTGGCAAGGCTGATGGTAAGACTATATCTGGGGTTGTTCGAGGGTTGTTGGGGTAGTTGTACGGTCGTTCACTTTGTTTGCTTGACGGTCGCTTCACTTCGTTTGCTTGACGGTCGCTCGCTTTGCTTGCTTTACGGTTGCTTACTTCGTGCGCTTGACGGCGTTCACTGTGTTCACTTTACGGTCGCCTACTTTGTGCGCTTTACGGTTGTTCACTGTGTTCACTTTACGGTCGCTTACTTCGTGCGCTTGACGATCGCTCGCTTGCTTGCTTGACGTTATACGAGCGTTCACTTTGTTCACTTGACGATTGCTTACTTTTGGAATTAAATATTGGTAATATGAAATATCAAATTAAGGAGCTGACAGTGAATTTGGTTATGTTCAAGCATATTTTTTCATCTTGGGACAATGATCTGAGACTTTGGAAACGAGATGAAAATAGTTGGTGTTTTTTGGAAGTAGCTTGCCACCTTTTGGACGAAGAAAGAGAGGATTTTCGATTAAGAATGCAAACTGTATTTGATGGTCAGTCGCAAGTATTTGTCTCAATTGATCCTGTGGGTTGGGTGAAAGGTCGAGATTATATAAATCAAAATTATAATAAGGTTGTAAATGATTTTTACTCGGAGCGCGAAGCATCGTTGCAATACTTAAATTCACTATCTGAAAATGACCCTAATTGGTCCAATGTTATTGAGCATCAGCTTTTCAAATCTATGTCTCCAATGTACTTTTTAAACAATTGGTTGGCGCATGATTACCTGCACATTCGCCAATTGACTCGAATCAAGTATGACTTTTTGGACAGCATTGCCGATGATAATATTGGGTATGCTGGAGATTGGGTTTAATAACTTGTACAAGAATAAGTCAAGCTGATAAAGTTAATGATTGTCAAGTCTGTTACACAGCATGACAATCATACCTTCTAAGGCATAGCTGGAAATTGTAGCACCTGAAATGGCATCTATATCATCAGTTTCATTTTTGAATTCACAGATTTGTTTACCTTTGAATTTCTTTAGATAATTCTTAGACGTTATTTCATATCCGTAGTCAGAAAAATAATCCAATATCTTAATGGATTTAATCGTCTTGCTTTCATTTAAAACCAATAGGAGATCAAAATATTCTGAACTTTTAGTATCGCTTATTTTTTCATAAGAAGTACATCCTCCTAAATTGCAGGCTGCTACTTCAGCCACAAAAACATATCCCTTGAAGACACCATCAATTATAATTTGATTAAGTTCTCCTCTAGAAAATCTTTCTTTTTTAAGATCTATATTTTTAGAATCGAAAGATTTTGCAATTGTTTTATAAACTTGCTTGTGGTATTTTTCTGTAAGTGGAGCTTGGAAGCTGCACAAAACCATTGTTAATATGACCGCTCTTAAAACCATACGCCTACTCCTGTATTGAATTGCTGATAATTTGTTCCATCTCCCAAATTGTAAAATTGATAATCTATCTTGAATACAACTCCCGGATCTGGTTTGTAATTGACTCCTACAGTCATGATATTTTGTCTCAATGCTTCATTTTGAATGATTGCTTCAGAAACTTGCAGGTGATTATTTAAATGTGAAAATCTTGCAAATGGAGCTAAAGTAATTTTTTGATCATTTATTAGATCATATGCCAATAGACCATAGAAGCCATGCATCAATTCTGGGACATCACTACTTGTAAATGCATTGTATTTATCCGCATTCCCAAATCCAGCTAGTGTATATTGGAATCTTGCTGTCCATTGATTCTTATTAAAACTTGCGTGAACAGTGGCCATACTTAAATTAACAGTTGAAGAATCTACAATTGCAGTATTTTCATCTGTGATTATTCCAGCATATTGAGAAGCCAATGCAGTATTTGTTTTACCATAGTAAGCAGATAGACCTACTTTTATACCTTCCAATCCAAAATATTCGATTTGACCAGAAAGGCCAGGTATGCTTGATACCAATGATTTTATTCCTTTTTGTCTGGCTGATCTAATTCCCGTTTTCCCATTTATTTTCGCTGATCCGCCATTATAACTTATTGGGTTGTTTACAAGATATAATTGATACTTTAGACTCCTTTTTGGAAATAAGCCAGTTATTCCTGCGCCAATTTCTCTCCAAGTAGATGGAATTATGTTTTTATCTAACAAAGGTCTTTCTACGCTGTAGAAGAAAGTGGGTTCATGCATTTCATTAATGAAACCCATTGGTATTAATAATAATCCAGTTTTAAGACTGATCCCTCTTGAAATTCTATGCTTTACAAATGCTTGTTCTACAAAGATCTCATTGCCATGTTCAACCTCAATTTCTGTGACAAATTGTGTTTTACGGTTAAATTGATATCCAAACAAAGTAACCAATCTGTGAACATCCATTTTGCCTGGGTTTCTTTTACCAGATTCAATTTTTTGATTGTAATCAATGTGTCCATAAAGCTTGATGTACAGCTTGTTTGACCCATCTTCATCGAATGTAATTGTCGTTTGACCAAAGCTATTTATACTAAACAGTAATATGCATATATACAGTAGGAACCTCATTTTTCAATTGTTTCGAATACAAAAATAAGGTTTATTTTTATTTGGACAAAGTCTAGATAAGAATAATAATTATTTAATTATCAATAGGCTCTATATCATCAATGTTTATGGGTCGTTGCGTTTTATAGAGAATATAACGATTATTAATCCATCAATAATTCATACAATTCATCCAACTCGTCATAGCTTTTTACACCAACCTTTTCTTCTTCTCCACCTTGAATTACAATACCATAACTTCCCAGTTTGTTAAAATCAGATAGGTCAAGATTTGTGATATCTAAGAAGAGCTCGATGCCTTGTGTTTGTCCTGGATCTATCTCGTTTAGGTTATTCAATGTTTCAACGCAATCTAATTGCAAAATGTATTTCCCAGAAGGCAATCCTTTGCGAATTTCATCAAGATCAATTCTGTAAAATGCTTCTTTGTTTAAGGGAAGTGAATTGTAAATATTGCTTAAAATGTGTCCATCGGCTACTTCATTAAAATCAAGCGCATTCGTTTCGATAAGGCACAAAGGCCCTTCAACCCAATCTTTTATTTCTTGAACTTTGTCTAATTCGAGAAAATAGTCAGAATCAGGAATTGTATTGAAACTTAAGTAATCTACACCCCATGCTGCAAAGTACCTTGCATCTGATAGATTTATAATGTTTTGGGCTATGACTTTTCTATTTAGCACGTTGTATTTTTTTTAAGTTCGGTTTTAATATATTGGTTGAAACTGCTTATAATTTCAATAATGTAAGCTTTTAAATCCCTTAATTTTTTATGCTTTGTACAAGTAAACTGTTAGCAACTTTTGTACTGATCGTAAATGTAGTTTTATTATCACAACATATTTCTAAGCTTCCATCAAAATCTTCTCTTTTTATAATTTGTATCTCAGTACCCAATTGAATCTTTTTTTCATTTAGGTAGAGCAGTAATGCGTTAGAACTATTTTTTAGAGCGCTAAGTTCACATGTGTCTCCGCTATTTAATTTTGACAATTCTATATGTTTTTGTTCTAAAACATTTCCTTTTGAATTCGGTATAGGGGAACCATGCGGATCAGTTGTTGGGTAGTTTAACATCTGATCCATGCGGTCAAATAATTTTGACGATTTGATATGTTCCATTTCTTCTGCAATCTCATGTACTTCTTCCCACCCAAACCCCATTATTTCATTTAAAAAAACTTCAGTTAGTCGATGTTTTCGGATGATTAATGCAGCTTGTTTTTGACCTTTTTCGGTGAATATCACGGGTTTATATTTTTTATAAATTACCCAGCCATGCTCTTCTAGACTTTTGATCATGTTATTGACCGTAGGTTTACTGACATTCAGTTTTTTACTAAGTTCTGTTATATTGATGTTGTTGCCATTAATATGTAATGAATAAAGGGCTTTTAAGTAATTTTCCTTGACGGAGGTCGGCATAATTGCTTTTTGGAACAAAAGTAAATAAAAATGTGTTTTAAAATTTGTTAGACTTGTCTAACTTTTTAATTTTGCACATCTAAAAATAGTTTTCATGCCACTTAAGATAAATAGGGTGCTTATTTCATTGGTTTTGTGTCTTGGTTTTCTAATTCAGTATTCCTATGCTCAAAATGCTTCAGTTTCAGGCAGTGTTTTGACAGAAAAGGGTGAGGAATTGGGTTATGTTAATATCTCGATGGAGGGGACATCAATCGGGACAAATACTGATGACACAGGCTTTTATACTCTTGAGAATATTGTGCCAGGTAAGTATATTTTGACTGCTTCATTTTTAGGTTACCAACCTGATAAAAGGTCAATTGTATTGGAAAAAGGAGATCAGCTTAAAATTGACTTTAAGCTCAAGACTGATGCAAATTTTATGGACGAAATTGTTGTGACTGGAACATTGAAGCAAGTTAATCGATTAGAAAGTCCTGTTCCTGTGGAAGTATATAATCCAGTGTTTTTTAAAAGGAATCCAACACCCAATTTATATGAAGCCCTTCAGAATGTAAATGGTGTAAGACCTCAATTAAACTGTCAGGTTTGTAATACTGGTGATATTCATATAAATGGTTTGGAAGGTCCATACACAATGGTATTGATTGATGGAATGCCTATCGTTTCTAGTCTAGCAACTGTTTATGGTTTGTCTGGAATTCCAAATTCACTGATTGAACGCATGGAAATTGTAAAAGGTCCTGCATCTTCACTTTATGGCAGTGAAGCTATTGGAGGCTTGATTAATATTATTACAAAGAATCCTAGAAATGCACCAATCCTAAGTGTTGATGTAATGGCAACATCTTGGGGAGAATTGAATTCAGATTTAGGATTAAAATTTAATGCTGGTGAACTTGCTTCTGTTTTGACCGGTATCAATTATTTCAATTATGATAATGTTGTTGATAATAATGATGATAATTTTACCGATGTGACAATTCAGGATCGTGTTTCTGTTTTTCAGAAATGGAATTTCAATAGAAAGGATAACAGACTGTTTACATTAGCGGGTCGCTATTATTGGGAAGACAGATGGGGAGGAGAGTTGGATTGGACTAAAGCGTTTCGGGGTGGAGATAAAATTTATGGAGAAGCCATTACAACTGAGCGTATTGAATTTTTGGGTCAATACCAATTGCCAACAATTGAAAGATTGATGGTGTCTTTTTCATTCAATAGTCATGATCATAATTCTGTATATGGTGATTTGCCATATATAGCTGATCAAAAGATTGGATTTGGTCAATTGACTTGGGATAAGGTTTTAGGAAAACATGACCTATTGGTAGGATCAGCTTTGCGCTATACATACTATGATGACAACACACCAGCTACTGGAGGAAGTGTAAATTCTCCAGAAAATGCACCTGACGAGATTTGGTTACCTGGTTTGTTTATCCAAGATGAAATAGAATTTAATTCCAAACACAAATTATTACTTGGATTAAGATATGATTATAACGATGTTCATGGTAATATTTTTACGCCAAGAATTGCTTATAAGTTATCACTGTCGCCAACAGATATATTTAGACTCAATATGGGGACAGGCTTTAGAGTTGTCAACTTGTTTACTGAAGAACATGCTGCATTAACTGGATCAAGAGATGTTGTCGTAGAAGGTGATTTAAACCCTGAACAATCTTATAATGTAAATGCCAATTATGTTAAGAAATTGTACTTTAACAATGGTTCATCAGCAAGCATTGAATTGTCGAGTTGGTATACATATTTTACAAATGTGATTTTCCCTGATTACGAATCCAATCCGAATCAAATAATTTATAAAAATATTGATGGTTCAGCTGTCACAAAAGGAATAAGTATAAATGCTGATTTGACATTGGATAATGGATTGTCATTTTTGTTGGGTGGATCATTGCTAGATGTTTCAACAAAGGAAAATGGAATTTCAAAACGGCAAATATTAACTGAACGTTTTTCAGGTACTTGGTCAGTTTCCTACAAGTTTTTAAATGGTAAGATGAATGTTGATTATACGGGAAATGTGTATGGTCCAATGTTGTTGCCGACACTTGGTGAGTTAGACCCCAGATCTGATGAATCACCTTGGTGGAGTATTCAAAATATTCAATTGACTTATAAAGGTTTTGGTGATTTTGAATTTTATTCTGGTGTGAAAAACATTTTAGACTGGACGCCTTGGAAGAATTCTGATGAACCAATTATAGCTAGATCATTTGATCCTTTTGATAGAGGTGTAGATTTTGATGTCTCTGGTAATGTTATCCCAACACCTCAAAACCCAAATGCTTTGACATTTGATCCCAGTTATGTTTATGCACCAAGTCAAGGTATTCGTTTCTTTTTAGGAATGCGCTATACTTTAAAATAGCAGAATGAGAACAGTATTTTACTTTACGATTACTCTTATCTTCTTAGTGAGTTGCGCTAATACAAAAAATGAAGTAGAATCAATTGATGTTTTAAAGTCATATTCGTTTGAAGAGGTTGAAAAGTTAATGCAAAAAGAGCCTAGGCAAATAGCAATATTTATGCATACTCACTGGTGTAAGTATTGTAAAAATATGTCACAAACAACATTGAAAAACAAGAAAGTTGTTGATCTTTTGATGAATGACTATTACTTCATTTCATTTGATGGAGAGCAAAAAGAAAGTGTTGTATTCAATGGAAATAAATTTGATTACCTTCCAAACGGAAGGAATGATGGAACTCATGAACTTGCCACGACTCTAGGAACAATTGATGGACATTTAGCCTATCCTACTTTTGTATTCCTTAATTCAAAAAATGAGATAATATTTCATTATGCTTCATTTTTAGATTCAGCTTCTCTTATTTCTATTCTAAAGGAGTTAAGCAAATAGCGGTTTCTCACTTGGTTGAAATGAAAATTTCATTTATTGTTTCTTTATAGATATCTCATTTATATATTAAATAGGGCAAATTTTTACTTAAATACAGATGTATTCAACACTTTTATTACATTGTGCAAACAAATTCATAACACCGCTTTTCATGCTTTCAAATAGGTTTTTACTTTTTTTAGTATTTTTTGGATTTGGCAATTGTTTGAATGCACAAACAATTGTGACAGATCGACCTTGTCAAACAGAGGCAACCAACACGATTCCTAAGGGTAGTTTTCAGGTTGAATCAGGTTTAATTCTCCAGTATGATGGTTCCAATGATAAGTCCATAGTCTTGCCAACATCAGTATTAAGATATGGAATAAGCAATTTATTCGAACTGCGAATGGTTCATGAATATAATATCAAGAGTTATGGCAATGATTCAAGTAAAAAAGATAATTGGGGTATTGGTGATTTACAATTGGGGGCAAAGCTTTTTATTTTAGAAAGTGACAAGACCCAGATATCATTCTTGTCTCATTTGGTTTTACCAACTGGAAATACAAATTTTACACACGACGATTATGCTGTTAGAAATAAATTAATTATTGGTCATGTTTTAGGAGAAAAAGTAGGGGTCGCTTATAATCTTGGTTATGACTACTATAATGAAAGCATATTCACATATTCATTTGCATTAAATTTAAATCTGACAAAAAAATTAATCATTAGTATAGAGCCATACGGATCATTTGATGAAAATGAGGAACATGTTTCTAATTTCAATACTGGCTTAATTTATTTGGCTAAAAATAACTTGCAATTAGATTTCTCATTTGGTTTGGGGATGAATAATGTTATGAATTACACATCTATTGGTCTAAGTTGGAACATGCCAAATTAAGTACATGAAAGACAATTCTTATTTTCAAAAAGTTTTCAAGGTCACAGAAGCAATTCCAGTGGGAAGGGTAACCAACTATGGTGCAATTGCTGATTTCTTGGCTTTAGGATCAGCCAGAATGGTAGGCTGGGCACTTAATAAATGTGCACACATGAGTATTCCAGCACATCGTGTGGTCAATAGGAAAGGAGAGTTGTCCGGCAGAAATCAATTTCCTACACCTACCTTAATGCAAGAACTCTTAGAAAATGAGGGCATTGAAATAGTAAACAATAAAATTGTGGATTTTGACAAGCATTTTTGGCATCCAGGTCACGATCTTAATCAAGATGATTTCGAGTAAACTTAACTGCTATGATATATACAAACGAAGTTATTATAAATTCCCCAATTGATAAAGTAGTCAGATTATTTGACAATACTGAAAACATGTATGAATGGATGGAAGGTGTGCAAAGCCATGATTTTATAAAAGGTGAACCTGGAGCTGTTGGCTCAACTATGAACATGCATTTTAAAGTAGGGAAAAATAGTTTTGATATATTAGAAACGATATTAGAAAATAATTTGCCAGAAGTTTTTGCTGCAACTTATGAAACGAAGTATTCGAAAAACACCAATTCTATTTCTTTTGTAAAAGTTGATGAGATCTCTACAAAATATTTTGTTGAAACAAAAGTTGAAACGCGTGGAGTGATGATGAAAGTAATGACATTTTGTATGCCGAATATGTTTAAAAAACAATCGCAGAAATACTTAGATAGTTTTAAAGACTTTGTTGAAAAAAATTAAGTGTAAACCTTGAAAAGAATTCACCTTATTTCAGGACCACGTAATATATCAACAGCATTGATGTATTCATTTGGCAATAGAAAAGACACGGTTGTTGTTGATGAACCATTGTATGCCAATTACTTGAATAATCATCCAGAAATCGTGCATCCAGGAAAAGAAGATATCCTTAAAAGTCAATCTCATGATTTTGATGAAGTATTGCAAAACGTTTTATTGGGAGAGTATAAAAGTGATGTGGTGTTTATTAAGAACATGGCGCATCATTTGGATCAACAAGATTGGACCTTCTTAAGTGAGATGACAAATGTATTTTTAATCAGAGAGCCTAAGCGATTAATTGCTTCTTTTGCTCAAGTGATTCCCAATCCAACCTTATTGGATATCGGCTTAGGGTTAGAGTTTGATATTTTTAAATACCTCGAAAGTTGCAATCAGCCCATAATAGTTTTGGATTCTCATGAGGTGTTAAAATCTCCTAGAAAAGTTCTAAGTAAATTATGTGATCAGATTGGAATTTCATTTGATGAGGAAATGTTATCTTGGCCCGCTGGATCAAGAAAAGAAGATGGTTGTTGGGCGAAATACTGGTATACTAATGTTCATAAGTCAACTGGATTTACGCAAAACAAAATTAGCAATCACCCTTTTCCGGATCACTTAAATGAGTTGCTAGAAGAAGCTACTGTATATTACAATAAACTAAAACCATTTACAATAAAAGCTGACTGATATGTTACAAAAATTCAATCCAAAAAATAAGGACTTACAGATTTATGTTAAAGATGGAATTTATCATCGAGATGAGGCAAAAGTCTCCGTTTTTGACAGTATAGTTCAAGGAGGTGATGGTGTTTGGGAGGGCCTGCGCGTGTATAATGGTGGTGTATTTATGCTGGACAGGCACCTTAATCGTTTGATGAATTCTGCTAAGGCAATGCATTTTGCCAATATTCCTACGAGAGAAGAAGTTACAAAAGCATTGTTTGACACCTTAAAGGCAAATGAAATGACTGATGGTGTGCATGTGAGATTAACTTTAACACGTGGTGAAAAAGTAACTTCAGGTATGGATCCTAGATTAAATGATATGGGATGCACCCTAATTATTGTTCCAGAATATAAAGCTCCTGTATATGATAACGAATCAGGAATTTCTATTGTTACTTCATCAACGAGAAGGAATTCACCAAATAATTTAGATTCAAAAATTCATCATAATAATCTGATTAATAATATATTGGCAAAAATTGAATCTAACGTAGCAGGAGCAGATGCGGCTTTGATGTTAGACAATTATGGTTTCGCTGCTGAATTAAATGGCACAAATGTATTCATTGCCAAAGAGGGCATACTGTATACACCTCACGCTGATGCTTGTTTGCCTGGAATCACAAGAGGGTTGGTTATTGAATTGGCACATGAAAATAATATTGAGTGCATTGAAAAGAATATTTCATTAACAGAAATGTACAGCGCAGATGAAGTTTTCAGTACCGGAACAATGGGTGAATTGACACCTGTTAAGATGATAGATGGCAGAGCAATTGAAAACTACAACAACACGGATTTAACAAAAAGATTGACAAAAGCTTTTGAAAGCAAGGTGGCTATGTATTGTGTGCCTATTTCATAGTTTAGGTTAACACGTATAACGTTTTATCTATGACAATAAGTAAGCGCTTAATAGAGCTATCCCGAAGTATATGGCAATTGTCTTTGCACCTTCATAGTCTTTGGCTAATCGTTGACCAAAAATTAACATTAAGAGGCTAATTATAGAAACGACAACACCAGCAATAATAAACTTAGTAGAGCCATTTACAAGAAACACTCCCAAGCCAATAAGTGATGATCCGCCAGCGATAAGTTCAAATATTGCAATAACAATAACAAGCGGTCCTGTAAATTTACCGATGAAAGTTTTTGCAAAATGACCCTTTAACCAATCAACATTTCCTTTGAGATCCAAAACTTTATCCATCCCAGATTGAATGAATATTATTGCCCAAAAACAAGCAATCGATATAGGAATAATAAAGTTAAGGTCAAGTAATGCTTTCATGTTTAATTGTTAAAAAGTTCTTCAATTGCTTTTGCTAGAGCAGTATCTTTATCTGTGATGGTGTTGCCAGCATCATGCGTTGTCAGCTTGATGTTAACGGTATTGTAAACGTTGCTCCATTCTGGATGGTGGTTCATCTTTTCTGCTATAATCGCAACAGAAGTCATAAACCCAAAAGCTTCAATAAAATTGTTAAATTTTAAACTGGCGTGAAGTGCATTGTCTTTTTCTGTCCACATCTTATTTAATATTATATTGCGATTTAATAGTATCTAGACTGGCAAAAAGATCATCATAAGAATCAATAGAAAAGTATCTACAACTGAATTCTTTATCTGTATAATCTTGATTAAAAACTTCTTGAAGGTCAAATTTATCGTACCCTCTTGATTTTAAGTTTTCTGTTTCTCCAGATGAAGACAGAATTGCACCTCCATAGGCTTTTGCTTCTCCGTTTTCGATTAATATACCAGTCTCCCATGTAAACCAACCATATCGACTAAAGTTTTGAAGTAACTGTTCTTTTTCTGCAGTGCCGTTTGGTGTTTGTTTTAAAATCTTATAAATTGTTTCTGAGGAATTGGCCACAAAATGAGAAAATTCAGCATCAAAAAACAACGGTAAATGACCAACAACATCATGAAATAAATCAGGATATCCAGTAAAACTTTGCGAGTGCCAATCACGAACAAAGGTAGCAGATGGAAATATTTTTTTAGACAATAGCTTGTAAAAATCCTCACAAGGCAATATGCCATTAACTGCCATTACCTTCCAGCCAGTTTGACGCTCTAGTTTATAATTAAGTTCTTCCAGATTGGGGATATCAGAAAAATTCTCACCTAAAGCAGCCATTCCTTTTGTATAAGATTTACACGAAACGCCATCCTGTGCCTTTGTGACACCTTCCAAAAGAATCTTCCAACGCTCTCTGTCACCTTTGTCATAATTGCTATAATCAAATCCTTTTAGCAATTCACTATCCTTGATATCGTCAATGTTTAAATCTGTAATTCTGCTCATTTTACTTGTTGTTTCGGTAGTAAAGTTATTGATTTAGAGGCATTAGAGTATTAATTTTCGTGTTATATAAATATAAATAGAATATTATTACTTATAATTAGTGTATTTTGTGTTATTATTCTGTTAGTTGACATTAATATCCGCAAATAAAGAATATTATTATTGTATGTATGATCTAGATGAAACTGATAAATCCATTTTAAGGATTTTACAAACCGACTCCACAACCACAATCAAGGAAATAGCCAATCAATTGCACCTTTCTACAACACCCATTTTTGATCGTATGAAGAAACTTGAAAAAGCAGGTGTTATTAAAAAGTATGTGGCTTTGGTTGATAATACCTTGGTTGATAAGAACTTGACTATTTTCATACATTTATCAGTCAAGGAACATGGCAAAGATGCAATAGATGATTTTATTAATGCCATTATTGAGTTTGATGAAGTGATGGAGTGTCATCATGTATCTGGTGATTCAGATTTTCTCGTCAAGCTTTTGCTGAAAGACATTGCAAGCTACAATGATTTTATTTTAGAAAAATTGGCAGTGATTCCAAATATTGGAAAAGTAGAAAGTCAATTTTCTTTATCGGAACGAAAGAATACCACTGTTGTTCAAGTATGAGAAAATATTCATTTAAAACACATAAGTTGATAAGAATCAATTCTTAATTTGACAAATGTCATTTTATAAGTGAGAACCAGATGTCATCTTTGTAAAATGAATAGTTTAGTATTAAGTGCCAGTAATTCCGATTCTTCAGTATATCTGAAGCTTAAGTATTTAATTCAATCCTATATTGAATTAAATGGATTGGAAATAAAAATACAAGAAAGTCTTTATAATAAATCAGTAGCTGATGTTAAAAAGATTAATCCAATATCTGTATTTTATAAAAATAGTGTTTTGAATTTTGATGAGAGATCAAACTTTAAACCGATAATCAGTGAACTTCTCGCTAAGATCAAATCGGATTTACAGTCTAATGAAGGTTCTTGTAAAAATTGCGGAAAATGTAATTGTAACGTATCAGATATTGTCGGATAAAAACCACTCTGCATAAGACGTTGCTGTTTCGTACAATTTAATATTCCAAAGTCGATCTCCAATTGTAGAGTCTTGCTTTAAGATGTTTGCAAAATGACTTAGTAACAATTCGCAAGTAGGCTGTGTCTCAAATAAAATTATTTTCTCAAAATTATTCTCAAGCATATTAATTAAGGATCTATCATGATTTTTATTTATTACCAATGCGTGATCAAACCTTGTTATAATTTTATCTTTAACAATCTTTTTCAATTCTTTAAAATCTATAACCATTCCATTTTTTACATGGCTATCATCTGTCAAAGGCAAGCCTTTGAGAGTAATATGTAATTTATAGGAATGACCATGGATGTTTTTGCAATCACCATCATATCCTAATAGTACATGTGCCATTTCAAGTGTAAATATTTTGGTTACACGTATTTGTTGAAGCATATAATTTATTCAAATTTTGTAAAAATAAATTTATATCAAAAACCAGCTAATGACGATAGTCATGTCAAGACATGATTATTATCATTAACCATTCAGTTATGAAAAATTAAATTTACCAAATAGCTCATTTTGGGTGAACCAAAATTCAGTTTTTTAAAAGAAAGATATATTAGAAATTATTAAACGGCATTATGAATTTTAGGCAGAAAAGGTTTAAAAACCGTTAAAAACAATGGCATGTTTGAGCTGAAAGCGAGTTTGCGCTTTTTTAGGATTTTAAATCTTTGGAGCCGTTAAGAAATACATACAGCCTTGATTTTTTTGTTTCGTTTTTGTATCAAGACAAAAATGAAAGCCCTGCCGGCGAGGCAAGACATAAGTGTGTGATTTGCAATAAGTTGTAATTTATCTTTTAAAGGAATAGTGTAGTCAAGAAGCGTTATGCAGTATGTTTTTTCAATTTATCGAAATGGGAGAAGATCAGAATTCATATAAAGATTTGGCCTTGCGTTTTCAAGGAATAATTGAAACAGCAATAGATGGTATAATTACAATCGATAGTGCTGGAATTATTGAGTCTGTAAATGCAAGTGCTTCAAAATTATTTGAATATGATGAAAGTGAACTCATAGGAGAAAATGTTAGCAAGTTGATGCAAGAACCCCATCACTCCAATCATGATGGCTATATTAAGCGATACCAAACCACTAAGAAGCCCAGGATAATAGGTATTGGGAGAGAAGTGATGGGAAGGAAGAAGAGCGGAAGTATATTCCCATTTCGGTTGGCAGTCAGTGAGGTTGTTCTTAACGATAAGGTAATATTTACAGGTATAATTCATGATTTGACAGAAGTAAATACAGCAAAGGAAAATCTGAGACAGTTGAACCAGGAACTTGAACAACGTGTAGAAGAAAGAACGGCTCAACTGTCATCCGTTGTTCAAAAACTGGAAGGGACCAATAGTAAATTGAAGTCTAAAGAAGAGGAATTAATTGTTGCCATAAACAAGGAAAAGGACTTGAATGAGTTGAAATCCAGATTTGTTTCAATGGCTTCACATGAGTTTAGAACTCCGTTAAGTGCAATTAAATCTTCGGCATCTTTGATTACAAAATATGAACGATCAGAGGAGCAAGGAAATAGAGAGAGTCATGTTGAAAAAATTAATTCTGCAGTTAATAACCTGACAGGTATTTTAAATGATTTTTTATCCTTGGGTAAAATTGAAGAGGGGCATGTTGTTGTAAAAAAATCAAAGGTGGATATAAAATCTTTAATGAATAAAGTTTATGATGAACTTAAGTTTTTATTAATAGATCAAGAGTTAAATTTTGAGATTAAGGGTCAATTTAAATATATATATACAGATGTATTCATATTTAAAAACCTGTTGTTTAATTTGGTTTCAAATGCGATTAAATACTCAAATGAAACTGGTCAAATTTATTGTGAATTGGTCCAGGATAACAATGATTTGAAACTCATGGTTCAGGACAATGGAATTGGTATTCCAGTTAATGAGCAAAAGTATCTTTTTCAAAGATTTTTTAGAGCTAGCAATGCAGAGCATTACGAAGGAACGGGACTCGGTTTACATATCGCCAAACGATATGTAAACATGCTAAATGGAACTATTGAATTTATGAGTGAAGAAGATAAAGGCACGAAATTTTTTATTAACCTTCCGAATGCAATCTATAATGTGTAAAATACTGGTTATTGAAGACAATAAAACCTTAAGAGAAAATTTAGCAGAGATGCTTGGTTTTTCAGGATACAATGTAACTGTAGCTTCTGATGGTATACAAGGATTAAATGAAATTAAGAACGAAAAGCCGGACTTAATTATTTGTGATGTTATGATGCCCAAATTAGATGGATTCGGCTTGCTGAAAACTTTGAATAGCAACCCTATTTATAAGCATATCCCACTTATATTTTTAACTGCAAAATCTGACAGTGGTGATTTTAGAAAAGGAATGGGATTAGGGGCTCAAGATTATATAACAAAGCCGTTTGACGATGCTGAACTTCTTGAAGCTATAACAATTCGATTAGAAAAACACACAGTCCCCGCTATTAAGAATATTGATCAAAAACTTCATATTACACTAACAGAAAAAGAGTTTAAAGCCAGGTTCGAAAATTACTATTCGGATGTTAAACAGAGAACTTATAAGTCTCGGGAGGCTGTGTTTGAGTTGGGCAGAAAAGTAAATTATGTCTACTTTATCCTAAAAGGTCAGATTCGGTTGAGTCAAACAAATAAATCAAACAAAGAGTACAGCCATAATATCAAAAAGGAAGGTGATTATTTTGGTATTGTTGAGCTATATCTTGGTGATTCTTATACATATTCTGCTTACTGTATTTCGGATGTTGATCTGTTGGTTATCCCCAAACAAAATTTTGTCAAATTTATGGAAAATGATGTTGATGCCCAAAATACCATTTACAATTTAATGTCAACTAGAATATTAGAATTGCAAAATGAAGCAGTAAAAATTGCTTACAATTCAGTAAGACAAAAAGTTGCTGAATCACTTGTTAAGTTAAGGACAAATGAAAGTCTTCATGACGATGAAGTTGTGATCAATCGCGAAGATTTATCTACAATTACAGGGACTGCCAAAGAATCACTAATTCGAACATTATCAGATTTTAAAAATGAAAAACTTATAGAGATAAAGGGCAGACGTATTATTTTAAAAAACACGAAATCCTTAATTGATTTGTACGAATAATTTATTTTGTAATTTATTTATGAGGATATTAGGTTTCGTCGACCTTTAACTTTCGTATATAATCTAATTAAAAGAACTGCTACGAGTAGTATAAAAAAGAAGTAATATCTTTCTTTATTAATTACATTCTTTAAGTATGAATTAAAGAATATTGCCCAAATCCAGTAAGAGCCTATTGCATGTAATATTCTCCAGGGTTTAAATCGCTTTTGTACTTTTGGAAAACTGGTTATCATCATAACAAGTATAAAAAAGTAGGCTATTCCTCCAGCAAGAAGCGATGTGGTTTTTGCTAAACTGAAAACTGGATGAAATACCATTTGAAGTAGACCTAAAAAGAATAGGTGAGAGAAGTGAAATGTGCCAAAGGTAAGGCCTATTAATTTTCTGTTATTTTTCAAAAATGGGTAGCGGAGCTCTTGTACAGAAAATATAAACTGGAAGCAACAAAGGCAATTGCAAATAATGTTACAGCAAACTTAGCTGTATAGCGAATAGCAATTCTTAAAGATGATTCATCAAATCCTTTTATGCTGAAAAGTAGGATTGTGCAGCTACTTATAATTAACAAGGTAATTAGAATAGTAGACAGAGGAGTGAATTGATATACAGATTTCTTACTGATAATATGAAATTAAAAATATACTACAATACTAATGGTATTGTAATATATTTTGTAATTAATTCTGAATTTTTACTAGAAAGTAAATCTATTTATATATCTACATACAGTTTAGGTCTCTTTGAGCAACCGGGTCATTGTTAGGGAAGCAATTTCCAGATGGAATCGCATCAGGAACATATCGCTCATAGTCACTGTCATACAATGCATCTCTTAAAAAATCCAACAGGTCTAATCTATCTTCTTTCGTTAGCTCAATTGGTTTGAAATACCCTGATAAATCTTCAGTTTGGATATTTGGATTTTCTGATTGTGCATTTATTTTATAATCCACAACATCTTCCAGTGAGGTTTTAGAACTGCCATGGAAATACATTGAATAATCCTTCAGGTTATAAAGTTGTGGAACTTTAAATTTTCTCATGTCTTGCTCTTGACCTGTAAACATTCCTCTACCAAGATTTCTTGGATCGTCTGGTCCAGTGTTAAGACCACCATTTTGATACATATCTGGTGTGCCAATTGCATGAAAGTCCATTGCACTTAGTGCTGTTTCTCGGTGACAACTATAGCACCTTCCTTTATCAAAAAAGATCATAGCCCCTTCAATTTGATTATGTGTTAATGCGCTGTCATCTCCTTTTAAGAATTCTTGAAAGGGAGCTTTGTTCGCCAAGAAGCTTCTTAAGAATGCACCGATAGCAAAACTAGATGTGGTCGGAGAGTACCGTTCCTCAACTGGGAAGTCTGGAAATGCTTCATCATATAATTGTCTGTAACCATATTCATCCAAAACCTTTTCATTGATATCCAATCTGTGCAATGCAAAAGCTTCAATATTTTGTGCTTCTAGACCAAGGTATCCCGTATGGTTGACCTCAGATAATCCAGTCCAATATTCCTCAGTACCTTCATTTGGTCCACCTGCTCCAAACGCACCGCTCCACAATGTAACTGTACTATATCCTGCATTTAATGGGTTCATGGGTCTAGTGCCTTGTGCATCTATTTCGTCCTCTGCATATGAAGGTGCCAATTCTCTTGTTTCTCCATGCTCGCCATAGCCAAAAGCACCATCTGCAATGCCTTGTATTCTTCCAGGTAAAAACCCTCTGGAAGGAATGTGACAAGAAGAACAAGAGTATGTTTCATAACACTCTTCATTGTTCGGTGATTGTGCTAAACCTGTTTCGAAAAACAACATGTTACCTAGTTTGACCTTGGCCTCTGTAACAGGGTTTGCTGGATCTTGATTGGGTAAATTTGCGTAGTCATCTGAATCAGGAAATACATAGTAATCTAATTCTCCTGTTTTTGATCTTTGCTTTATTAGTTCTTTTAATTCTATTATTTTTTGCTCATCTGATTCTTCAGTTTGACAAGCGACAAAAATAAATCCTAGAAAAAAAACTAAAGCGATTAATTTTTTCATTTGAGTTGTTTATTCAAAAATAGTGTGATGGGCGTGTTAGGTTTGGGCACTGATTTTTGAAAAATATTATGCTACTTGAGGTAACTCTGAATTATCTATTTTTGACATTATAGCGTTGTTACTTTTTTGTTTTTTACCTGTAGAAAACTCTACACCAGTGATAGCTGCTAAAAAGAATAGAACACTTAGTATCGCTAAATAAGGAGTACCTATGATTAAGGGAGAAATAGCAAAAGCCATCATAAGGTAAAATCTAATTATAATCGTGTCGAAAGATGCGCTGTAGAATTTCATGCTTATTAGTTTTAATGTTTAGAATTCAAAAGTATCTACATTGATTATTTAATAAAATGAGAATTGTCATTATTTTAAATGAGAGTTGTCAATAAATAAGGAAACCCTATGAAGCATAAAGCGCCATAGGGTTTTGTCTTTGCTAGTGAAGATTAATGCATTATTGAATTAATTCCATTCTAGTTATGTTTTCTTTCAACTTATCTATGTATTTCCCAAAAGCACTTTTGTTCATTTTGTTTGTTGTAATAAACGCTAATGGGAGTATGATAACCATCATTATTATTATTTTTAATAAGTAAGATGGGTCAGAAAAAGTTTCCATAATTGTATATCCATTGTAATGTCTTGAAACCAATATTCCAACGATGAGTGCAGAGGGCAAAGTGAATAGTCCCCATGTATGCTCTATCTTCAAAGCATTAGAAATAAGATTTAAATTCTTTTTCATAGTTGCCAAGGTGTTGCTGGTAATATCCAGCCCAGAGTCCATTTTTTTGTATTGTGAAACCAACAACAGCAGTGCTATAAAATATGAGGCATTCATTGCTCCTACGATCAATAGAAGTTCTGGTCTGTCTAAACTGAAAAGCATCCAAGTTGAGAATAATGTTATAAATGCGGTTACCCACATTATTTTAATTTTTAAGCTTTTTTTCAATGTAGATATTGTTGAGTTCGAATCTTTGTGAATTGCATCCATGATCTCTTGTTTTTGTATGTTATTTGAAGAAAATTTTTCGCTCGCTAATTTTTGCCAATCTTTGAAAAGATCTAGTTCTCGATTATCCATTCGTTTCATTTTTAAAGTCAGCAATAAGTTTCGATTTAATTCTGTCGATTTTTACATTGACATGGTTTGTTGTTACACCCGCAATATCTGCGATTTCAGTATTTTTATATCCATCTAAATGTAGTGTGATCAACATCCGATCTACTTCGTTAATTTGTTTGATTAAGGTGTACAACATTTCATGATTTTCTCTTTGTTCATGATGCGTTGTTGTTTGCACTGATTCTTGATTAACCAATTCTTTTTGTCGTGATTCTTTTTTATGGAAGGTCAAAGCTGTATTCAAAGCTACCTTGTAAAGCCACGTGCTAAACTTAGATTGTCCTTTGAAATTTTTGTATGACTTCCATGCTTGTAAAAGAATCTCTTGAAATAAATCTTTCCTGTCTTCTTTATCGTCAACATAGAGTCCAATCACTTTGTGAATGATGCCTTCATTTTCTTGTATCAGGCCAACATATTCATTATTTAATTGATTAGACATATCGAATTTTTAAAATCACATAATTAGTATCTGGAAGAGTGAAAAAATTACATGGAGGTATAAGTTTTTTTATTTTTTATTTAAATTAGAATGTAAGTTGTTGATATTCAATGGAAAGGAATATGATTTTTACTAAAAGAAATTTAAGATTTTCTAAATTTGAACCGCATATATCAGTTTTTTGTCCTTTTTTTAAGTTGATTGTATTTATAAAACAAGAAAGATGCATCCAATTGATAATTCAAACCAATCGATCCTAAAAATAAGATAGTTAAATACTAACTTATAATTTACTGTAAAAGTATTACTGAAATACAACTTGATGAAAACTCAAGCTGTTTTGTGGAACTCTTTCAAATGATTGGTTAGTAAATGTATCCTTTATAACAGTGATGTAAACGAGAAATGAATCTAATGATGTAAACTTAATTATACCATCTGTATTTGTTTGTCCAAATCGTACTTCATCTTCGCTATTTTCCTGATCAGCTTCATTATTATATATTAATACTTCAGCACCAAGGATAGGTTCAGTCAATTGACATCCAGGAGGATTTAAGCACAATACTACTTCAACTTGTATGTCTCCAAACTTTTGTGGTTTGGGTTCAATTGGTGTTTCTATTATTTCTTTTGAGTATGAAACACAGAACAAAAGAACCGAAAGTGAGCAAAGTATTGAGTTCATAGATGAATGTTGTTTTTTATAGGACCAATACTTCCAAAGGTAGGAACTAATTGACACATGATTTACGTTTTTTAAGATAGCATTAACATTGGAGTATTATATTGTCATGAGTTGTTAATTCAGATATTTTGACGTTCTTTAATGTAATGAATAACATTTGTACAACAATAAATTACAAATAGCCAAATGATAGAAATACTGACATGGGTTTCGATAATAGCAGGGGGAATATTAATTCTCATGCTTTTACTGTCTTTAATAGGAGGACTGGATATAGATGTGGATGCAGATATTGGGCCTACAGATGCTGATTCAGCAGGAACTGGCGGATTGGGAATTATTAAAGGAGTATTGACTTTTATATCGGTCACGAGTTGGGTCATTAAAATATTATTGGCAACTCAAAAGAGTCCAACGATGGCAATAGGTATTGGTATTGTATCGGGAATAGCTGCTTTGTTATTATTGAATTATTTGGCAGTAACCTTATTGAAAAATGATTCAAACGTAAACTATTCGATGGATGATGCACTTTTTCAATCAGGTACAGTATATCTGAAAATTCCCGGCGGAGAAAACACAGGAATTGTGCATGTAACGATCAAAGGAGCGAAAAGAGAAATGAAAGCAAAATCGTTTGATGGCAAAGGTATTGAAACGGGAAGTGCTGTTGATGTAATGGATATTGATGGAGAGTATGCCGTTGTAAAATTAACTGATAAGTAAAACCAAAAATTTATATACATGACAACTGGAATTTTAATAGCAATCGGATTTGTATTATTTATAGCATTTTTATTTCTTATCTTCTTTGTAAGTAGGTATAAAAGATGCCCCTCGGATAAAATACTAGTCGTTTATGGACGGACAAAGGGTGAGCAATCTGCTACATGTTATGCGGGTGGTGCAACATTCGTTATGCCTATATTTCAAGACTATAGATTTCTTGACTTAACACCGATTAGCATTGATGTAAATCTTCAAGATGCATTATCTAAACAAAATATTCGGGTTTCTGTACCGGCACAATTTACTGTTGGTGTAAGCAATAAGCCTAATCTGATGATTTCTGCAGCTGAACGTTTGCTAGGATTAGATCAGCCATCCATAAGATCTTTGGCGCATGATATTATAATGGGACAAATGCGTTTGGTAATTGCCAATATGGATATTGAAGAATTGAATACAGATAGAGATAAATTCGTTGAATCTGTATATAGAAACGTGGGTAATGAATTGAATAAAATCGGATTGGAATTGATCAACGTTAACGTAACGGATATTCAGGATGAGTCAGGATATATTCAAGCTTTAGGAAAAGAAGCTGCTGCAAAAGCCATCAACGATGCGAAGATCAAAGTAGCAAATGAAGAGCGAACAGGTGCGATTGGACAAGCAGAGGCGCAACAAGATCAAAGAGTAAAAGTAGCAGATGCCAATTCAAGAGCAGAAATTGGAGAAGCGGTAGCCAATCAATCACAAAGAGTAAAGGTTGCTGAGAATATAAGTTTGGCTGAAATAGGTGAGGCACAAGCCAACCAAGCACAAAGGGTAAGTGTTGCAGAGGCCAACTCAAAAGCAGAAATTGGAGAAGCAGATGCCAGAGCTGTTGCAACATCAGGTAAGAATGAGGCAAGTATTAAAATTGCCAATTCAAATGCATTGCGTGATATAGAAGTAGCGGAGGCAGAACGTAAAGCAACAGCCGCTAGAAAAGTAGCATCTGCAAAAGCATTGGAGGAAGCATACAAAGCTGAAAAAGATGCTGAAGATGCTAGAGCTTCCATGGAGCTAGCGCGTAAACAAGCAGATATAGTTGTTGATGCAGATATAGCTAAACAAAAAGCAGTAATTGCCGCACAAGCAGAAGCAGAAAGGCAAAGAGAAATCGCAAAGGGTGAAGCTGATGCTATCTTAGCTAAGTATATGGCAGAAGCCAAAGGTCAAGAAGCATTGTTGACCAAACAAGCGGAAGGTTTTCAAAGATTGGTTGATGCATCGAATGGGGATCCACAAAGTGCTATTGGTTACTTGATGATTGATAAATTGAATGGCTTGGCTGAAATTCAAACCAACGCTATAAAAGATTTAGAAATAGATAAAGTTGTTGTTTATGATAACGGTAGTGGAAAAGGCGTAGGAAATTTTGTACAAGGATTGTACGGAATGATGCCTCAACTTAATGACTTCCTCCAGCAGAGTGGAATGAGTTTGCCTGAATCTTTAGTTAAAAATAATGGCCAAGATAAAAAAGTCGACGAGCCAAAAGATGAAACTACAGAATCATAAAGTGATAAATAGAAAGGAAGGTTAAAAACCTTCTTTTCTTTAGTTTTCATTATAACACACGCATGTGCCTTTGCGACATGCAACACTAATAAACCTGAGCCCATCTTACACATTAAAACACCAGATCAAAAAAGTGTAAATGGATCGTCAGTAATTACATGTGAAATCGTTAAAAAGAATGGATAGCAAACTGATAAGGTAGAATACTATTTAGGACGATCCATTCAGGATTACTTTATTAAGTTTTGTGAAAGAGATATCTGTCAAATGAAAAACATTTAGTATCAGTTAAAGATGGTTTTATAAAAATTATTACTGTCGAAGTAAAATTTAAGAAGGGTCTTTTAAGTGATTGTGGTGCAGTATAAGCAGTTGAGAGTCGATTAGGCGAGTATGTTACTTTAAGCAAAGTGATGTGGAGTAGGCGAAGGAATTGTATATTTATTTAGTCTTAATACAAGCTGTTTTTTTATAAAAAACTATTAATACTATATATCATTTCGGCAGATTATGCATATCCTCTTACCGCAACAGTATATTCATAACCTGTCTTAATTAAAATTGTAGGAAAACTATTTATATCCAAAGAACTGACTTTTTCAAAATATTTTCTGACATCGCTTTTGAGTTTATCTGAGCTAAACAATTATGTAAATTGTTTTTTGTCAATAGCAACTTCATTCAGGGCATCAAAGTAGGATTCTACCAAATGCATATTTTTATTATCCCGATAAAATGCAAATTGCATTTCTTTAAAAAAAGATAAAGATTTAGTCTCGTCTATTTGTCTTACGGCAATGACTGCTCGATATGGAGGTTCTGTATCGTAAATAATTTCAGTTTCCTTTAAAATATTATAATTAAAAAGTTAACTGCTGGCTTCATTAACGTATTGTCAATAGTCTTTTAAAAAGTCTCTTAGTACAGACATGTACTGAGTATTGTAAGGTTCCAATCTACCTAGTAAAACCTAGTAATAAATTTTATTCCCAAAGTGAGATTTTACATTACCTAATTCTGGAGCGATACCATAAGATCAAGAGCATATTGGGTCACCCACAGAAATTAGAGTTGGCTTTTGATCTGCGGTCATAGCAAAAGTAATTATTAGAGTTAAAATAATGTGAGACATATAAAAGCAATTTTGTACTGTATCGGTATAAAATCGACATTGATTAATGTTAAATTTTTGTTATTGTGTTATGAAAATAAAAAATCATTTTTTTATTTTTGCAGTAAATTCGATTGAAGAGTAATCAGTATTAACTTTTATTCTAAAATTCAAATAAAAGAAGCTTGAAAAAATTATAATTTCAAGATTTTATAAAGATTCGAAATATGAATATAAAAATTGAAAATGTAACAAAACGTTATGGTGTTCAGAAAGCTGTTGATGATATTTCCTTTGAAGTAAAGACAGGAGAAATACTTGGTTTTTTGGGTCCAAATGGAGCAGGAAAGTCAACGACCATGAAAATGATTACCCATTATCTTAACATTGACGAAGGTGATATAAAAATAGATGGAAAATCAATTACCCAACATGAAATGAAAAAGCATATTGGATACCTACCCGAACACAATCCTCTATATGAAGACATGCCTGTTATGGATTATTTGAAGTTTGCTGCTGAGCTACAAGGTGTACCGAAGTCGAAAGTAGATGATCGAATCAAACAGATGATTGTAATGTGCGGATTGAATATAGAAAAACATAAGAAAATATCAGAGTTATCAAAAGGATATCGACAAAGAGTTGGATTGGCACAAGCCATGATTCATGATCCGGAAATATTGATTTTAGACGAACCTACTACAGGTTTAGATCCCAATCAGATTGTTGAAATTAGAGAACTAATTAAAACACTCGGGAGCTCTAAGACAGTTATATTGTCTACACATATTTTGCCTGAAGTAGAAGCTACATGTGATCGTATAATGATTATTAATCGTGGTAAAATTGTTGCTGATGGCACTGCTGATACTTTGAGAAAGACAGCACAAGGAGGACAAGTACTGAAGGTAAGAATCTTAGGTTCTGATCTTGATGTTGTATTGCAAAGTCTAAATCAATTGAGTACTGTGCAAACTGCTGAGTTTGCAGATATAGAACAAGCTCGATTTGAGATACAATCAAAAATGGATATGACCTCAAATGAGGAAGTTTTTCGTCTGTGTGCTAAAAACAATTGGGTGCTAACAGAAATGATTCCTTTTGAAACCAAATTGGAAGATATATTCCGAGACTTAACAGTAAATTAAAAAATAATTAGAGATGAACCCTACTTGGATAATTGCCAAAAGAGAATTGTCATCATATTTTAATTCTTTAGTGGCTTATATTTTATTAATAGCCTTCTTGGGCTTTACAGGTTTTTTTACTTGGTTAAGCGGTAATGGCGATGTTTTTTTTTCGAAAGCAAGCAGACCTGAAAGTTTTCTTCAGCATTGCAAATTTGACCTTATTCTTTTTTATACCTGCAATAACAATGCGATTGCTGGCAGAAGAAAAAAAATCAGGAACTATTGAATTGCTGCTAACTAAAAATGTTACTAATCGAGAGATGGTGCTTGGCAAATTTTTGTCTGCATTTTTAATGGTTTCTATAGCATTGTTATTTACACTTCCTTATTACATTACTGTTAGTCAACTTGGAAACTTTGATCATGGCGCCACCTTATGTGGCTATCTTGGTTTGTTATTGGTAAGTGGGGCTTATATAGGCGTGGGATTATTTGCAAGTAGTATTACAAATAATCAAATAGTTGCTTTTCTCTTGGCATTATTGCTAGGCGTAATGTTTCAGTTCCTATTTGGAATTATGGCCAGTAGCAGCAGTGGTTGGATTGCTGATGTATTTAATACTTTGAGTCTGAGTAATCATTTTGATAGTATTTCCAGAGGCGTTATTGACACAAAAGATATTGTTTATTTTTTGTCAATTGCTTTTCTTGGCATTTTTATGTCAGAGTATATTGTTGGAAAACGTAAGTAATAAACCATTAAAATTTAGAAAATGAAAAAGAGTACAATATCTATATTACTAGTGGTTGGAATTATTGTTATTATAAATTTCTTATCCAATGATTTGTTTTTTAGAATGGATATGACGGCTGATAAGACCTATACCTTGAGCGAGGCCACAATTAATATTTTAAAAAACCTTGAAGAACCGATTACAATCACTTCTTATTTTACAGATGATTTGCCTCCGCAATATGCCAAGAACCAAACTGATTTCAAAGATTTATTAATTGAATTCAACAGGAGATCAAATGGCTTGTTAAATTTCGAGTTTATTGATCCGGCATCTGATCCACAAAAAGAACAGGAGGCAACACAAAACGGAATTCAGCCTTTGTTAATAAATGTCCGTGAAAAAGACAAGGCGATACAAAAAAGAGCTTATATGGGAGCTATGCTAAAGGCAGGCGAATCGCAGGAAATTCTTCCATTTATTCAGCCTGAAGGACCAATGGAATATCAATTGACAACTGCTGTTAAAAAATTATCTGTAAATGATAAGCCCTCCATTGGTTTTATTGCAGGACATGGCGAATTGCAAGCTCAAGATTTAAAGGAAGTGTACAAAGAGTTGAGTGTCTTATATGACATAGAAACTGTTGATTTGTCTAATGCGGTAGAGATTCCTTTAAGAATGAAAACGATATTGATGGTTAAACCAGTTGATTCAATTCCTGCACAGCACTTTGCTCTATTGGATAATTATCTGGCAGGAGGAGGAAATGTTTGCTTAGCTACTAATAATGTAAACGGTGATTTTCAAACACAGCAGGGTAGTGCTATGAATACACAAGTTGATATATGGCTAGAAACAAAAGGGATCAAACTGAATGGAGATTTTGTCCTTGACGCACAATGCAGTACAATTGGAGTAAAACAACAGCAAGGACTTTTTTCTTTTCAATCGCAAGTGCAATTTCCGTATTTCCCAATGGTAAATAAATTCCCTGATCATCCAATAACTCAAGGTATAGAACAAATAGCTTTTCCATTTGCTAGTTCGATTGAAAATACTGGATCAAATACTATGATTCCGTTAGTTGTGAGTTCTTCAAGTTCAGTATCTCAAATGCCACCTTTAAGATTTGATATACAAAAAAAATGGAGGCAATCTGATTTTCCGGATGGACCAAAAACAATAGCCGCTATTTTTGAAGGTGATTTGGCAGGAATTGGTAATTCGGGGAAATTGATACTTTTTGGAGATGCAGATTTTCCAATTTCACAAGGGAGGAATGCCAGAAGCAATTCTGATAATTTCAGTCTATTGGTTAATAGTGTTGATTGGCTTTCTGATGATACAGGGCTTATAGATTTGCGCACAAAAGGTGTAACATCACGACCACTAGATGAAATTGAAGAGGGCAAAGTATCACTTTACAAATGGGGTAATTTTTTAATACCTATACTTCTGGTTTTAATATTAGGATTTTATAAAAATCAGAAAAATAGAAACCTAAGGATTAAAAGGATGACAACTGATTACATTTTATAAATAATAAATTAGAATTTCAAAAAAAGATGAAGTTTAATAATAAAATACTTGGGCTTTTATTTATAGGTTTAATGGCGATGTTTTTAGTAAGTAAAATATTGAACAAACCTCAAGTTAAAAGTTTTAAGGATGTGTTGGTAAATATTGATACATCTGCTGTTGATAAGATAGTGTTTTATCCTAAAGGCACCGCAGCAAAAATTACAATTGAGAGAAACGGAGGTTTCTGGGAAGCAGATGATGGTAGCCTAAAAATAACAGCAACTTCTAGTTCAGTGAATGCATTGTTATCACCTACTACAAATATTAAAGCTTTGCAATTAATTTCAAAAAATGAATCTAAGTGGTCGGAATATGAAGTTGATGATAATTCAGGGAAGAAAATAGAGTTGTATACTGGCAATAAATTGTTAAGTGGGTTTTATGTTGGTAGATTTAATTTTAATCAAAATACAAGAAGTGCTAAAACGTATATGCGATTGGCAGATGAAAATGATATTTATGTGGTTGATGGATTTTTAAGTATGAGTTATGAAAAACAATTTAATGACTTCAGGAATAAAAGGTTGGTTAATGACTTGAGTATTGATGATTTATCGACGGTGAAGCTTATTAGTGATGATATAAAGATTACAATTGAGAAGGATCTTTCTAATCATTGGGTTGATGAGAATAACAAGATGTTGGATTCCTTAAAAACGACAAGAGCGGTTCAAGGTTTGGTAAATTTGATGGGTAATGAAATTATTGATTTTAAACCTAATGCATCAAATAGGATAGCTCGTTTGATTTTGATTTCAGGAGAAAAAAGTGAACAGGTTATTGATATTTATAAAAAAGACGATAGCGATTTTGTACTTACAAGTTCAGGTAATAAAAATGTTTATTTCAGATCTGATTCCACAGGAATATTTAAAACAGCTTACCTGGATATATTGAATTTATAAAGTTGAATACTCTTTTATGAGCTTGAAGTCAAGTTGTAATAAAATTATTTAGTGGTAAGTATGGAACTTTTATAAGGGTAATAGTGCTTATTTATTATACACTTTCTATTTGCGGAGAGTGGATATTTAATTTCTTACAACAAACATATTAATGACAAATTTGATCAACGATTTAAGAAGACACCTTTCTGATGATGTAATCATCCAATTATCAAAGCAGCTAGGGGCACAAGATCCTAACCAAGTTAAAGCTGCATCACAAATTATTTCTGAGCTATTGGTTAGTGCATTGTCGAAAGATGCTTCTAGTCAAGAAAGAGGTGGTGGCCTTTTTGGAGCAATCGAGAAGGACCATGATGGTGGTATTTTAGGAGACTTGATGGGTGTTTTAAGCGGTCAAAAGAAAGTAAATAACCCTAAGACAATGAATGGTGCTGGAATCATAAGTCACTTATTAGGTAACCGTCAATTAGAAGCGGCACAAGTAATTGGACAGCAAAGTGGACTTGATATTTTTAAATCAGGTGTTTTAATGCAATTGATTGCTCCAATAGCTATGGGAGTTGTTGGTCAAAAAACAAAGTCTAGTGGATTAGATCTTGGAGGTTTGGCTAGTATCCTTTTAGGTGGAGGTCAGCAACAAGCACAAGGTAGACAAGGAAACAGTGGAGGCAGTTTTATTGAGAAATTATTGGATCAAGATGGAGATGGCAGTATGATGGATGACTTGTTGAGTATGGGAATGAAAATTTTGCAGAAATAATTCTGTGGAATTCGATAATATCGAGAGGTGTTGATATGGTCAGCACCTTTTTTTATGTTTAAATTGATAGAATATCTGCCTTGTATTAACAGATCTGACAGTCGGTAGTTTTTTGGCCAATTGTATGTTTATTACTCAATAAATAAAGGACTTCTGCTGTTTTTTGACTTATTAGGTCTAAAAAATGTTGATCTGCTAATTTAAACTAAAACTCTTTAGAACAATTCTCGATTTATGGCGTATATTTTGTAATACAGACGAGTATTAAAATATTTTAGAGACAATCCGTATTTTTGCGGTCTCTTTTAACAAAACAAAGCACATATGGCATTTGATATTGACATGATTAAGAAGTATTATGAGACGCTTGCTGATAAGGTAGAAAAGGCGAAGGCTCATTTAGGAAGACCTCTGACATTGGCAGAGAAAATTTTATATGCTCACCTTCACGAAGATTCTCCAATACAGAATTTTAAGAGAGGAAACGATTATGTCTTTTTTGCTCCCGATAGAGTAGCAATGCAAGATGCTACAGCTCAAATGGCTTTATTGCAATTTATGATGGCGGGTAAGAAAAAAGTGGCAGTGCCATCAACAGTACATTGTGATCACTTGATTCAAGCTAAAGTAGGTGCTGGTGAAGATTTAAAAGTTGCCAATGATATAAATTCAGAAGTATATAGCTTTTTGGAGTCAGTATCTGACAAATATGGTTGTGGATTTTGGCAACCAGGTGCTGGAATTATTCACCAAGTGGTATTGGAAAACTATGCATTCCCGGGTGGAATGATGATAGGTACTGATTCGCATACAGTAAATGCTGGCGGATTAGGAATGGTTGCGATTGGAGTTGGTGGAGCGGATGCTGTAGATGTTATGGCAGGAATGGGCTGGGAATTGAAAATGCCTAAGCTTATCGGAATAAAATTAACTGGTGAATTATCGGGCTGGACAACGCCAAAAGATGTTATTCTTAAAGTAGCTGGAATATTAACAGCTAAAGGGGGAACAGGTGCTATTGTTGAATACTTTGGACCTGGTGCTATAAGTATGTCTTGTACTGGAAAAGGTACAATTTGTAACATGGGAGCTGAAATTGGTGCAACAACATCTACTTTTGGTTATGACGATTCAATGGGTAGATATTTAAGAGCTACAGAAAGAGCAGAAATTGCTGATCTAGCTGACGGCGTAAAAGAACACTTAACCGGTGATGCAGAATGTTATGCAGATCCTGACAAATATTTTGATCAAGTAATCGAAATTAATTTAACGACACTTGAGCCATTATTGAATGGACCTTTTACTCCAGATCTAGTGACTACTGTTTCTGATATGGCAGCAACTGCTGAGAAAAATGGTTGGCCTACAGAATTAGAATATTGTTTGATTGGTTCTTGTACAAACTCATCATACGAAGATATTTCAAGAGCGGCATCAATAGCTAAACAAGCTATTGATAAAGGAATTGTTGCTAAGTCTAAATTGACAGTAACACCAGGATCTGAGTTGGTTAGATTTACAATTGAAAGAGATGGTCTAATTGCGACTCTAGAAGGAATGGGTGCTACTGTTTTTGCCAATGCTTGTGGGCCTTGTATTGGTCAATGGGCTAGATTTAGTGATCCTAAAAATGCACCGAAAAACAGTATAGTCCACTCTTTTAATAGAAACTTTTCTAAAAGAGCAGATGGTTCTCCTAATACACATGCTTTTGTTGCGTCACCAGAATTGGTTACTGCAATTGCATTGTCAGGTAGGTTAGGGTTTAATCCTTTAACTGATACTTTGACAAACAAAGATGGGGAGCAAGTGAAATTAGATCCACCGACAGGATATGAGTTGCCTCCAAATGGTTTTGATGTAGAAGATGCTGGATACAATGCACCAGCAGAAGACGGAGAATCTATTGTTGTTTCTGTAAGTCCAACATCGGACAGGTTGCAACTGCTAACACCATTTACGGTTATTGATTCTGATCAGGTTACTGATATGCGCGTACTTTTAAAAGCAAAAGGTAAGTGTACAACGGATCACATATCTATGGCAGGACCATGGTTGAAGTTTAGAGGCCACTTAGAAAATATATCAAACAATTGTTTTATCGGAGCCATCAATGCTTTTAATGATCAAGCTAATAATGTAGCCAATTACGCAGATAGTGATACCGAGCCTTCTTTCCATCCTGTTCCTGATTCAGGAAGAAAATACAAAGCAGCGGGTATTGGAACAATCGTATTTGGGGAGGAGAATTATGGTGAAGGTTCATCTAGAGAACATGCAGCAATGGAGCCTAGGCACATTGGTGTGAAAGCTGTAGTTGTAAAATCTTTCGCAAGAATTCACGAGACAAATCTTAAGAAGCAAGGTATGTTGGCATTGAGTTTTGACAATGTGGCGGATTTTGATAAAATAAGACAAGATGATAGGGTAAGTATTTTAGGATTCAATGAGATGGAACCAGGTAAGCAATTGACTATAAAATTGGTACATGCTGATGGATCAGAAGATAAGGTTGTGGTAAATCATACTTATAATCAAGCTCAGATAGAATGGGTTAGAGCAGGATCTGCCTTGAATAAGATAAGACAAGAAATGGGAGTGGCTTAAGTCAAGCTTACTTTTGATATTATTAAAATATAAGGATTGCAAATTTAATTTGCGATCCTTTTTTTATGGTAAGGACCAAGCTCTGTCAGTGATCAGCTCTGACAGAGCTTGGCAAAGTATTTTTGGATAAAGTGCTTAAAATCAAGTTGTTAAGTAAAAAACTACTCTTGACTTTATTGAAATAAATCTACAGAGCGGAGCTCTGTCAGAGCTCCGCTCTGTAGATTCTAGTAATGCCTAATGATATAAGCCACTATCAAAAAAACACCTTCTATTTCTAAACTTTTTATTAAAAAAAACTATTCAATAGTTACAATTATGAAAATGGAATTTTTAGAAGCTAAAAAGCAATTTATAAACACATGGGGCGAATTGGGTGTCAATTGGGGCATCAATCGTGCTATGGGTCATATCCATGCTGTGCTTCTGATAAGTCCAGATGAGTTAAGTGCTGAAGAAATAATGAACGAATTACAGATCTCTCGAGGCAACGCAAATATGAATTTACGGGCATTAATGGACTGGCAACTTGTTTATAGAAAATCGAAACCCGGAGAAAGGAAAGATTTTTTCTCAGCAGAAAAAAACTTTTGGAACGTATTCCGTAAAACACTAGATCGTCGCAAGATCAAAGAGCTCAATCCAATGCTCCACATGATTAAAGTTATGTCAAATGTTAAGCCTTCAGATCGTAATTCAGAGGAATTTGTTAGATTAATAAAGGACTTGGATATGATCTCCTCTGCCGCTAATAAGGCTTTAGATAAATTGATTCAATCTGAATCTAATTTCTTCCTGAATTCTTTTGTAAAGGTGATGCGATAATCACTGTAAATCTAAACTAAAATGCTCAGTGCATAATCCACAAACAGTTTGAATAAAAAACAGTTAGATTCATAGACAATATTATTTTGAATGTGAATATTGATTTCTACCATGAATAAAAAGGATAAACTCAATAGTCTTTTTTAGTAATTGTTTAAATTTAACTTACAAATTACATATTTTTCTACGTTTTTGTTTTGAACCTGATTGTGATAATAATCAAAAATTAATGGCTTTTATGGATTAGAAACTATAGTATATTAAAATAATTGAGTATTTTTAAAGTGATAATGACATTTTGTTAATTAAAGAGGATCAGTTTGATTTTCTCAAAAAATACTTATTATGTTTAATAAAGCCACTATATGGTTACCCATTATTTATATCAATTAATTTAATTGCACAAGATTCTAAAGTTAAATCTGTCCCTATAAATTCTTCAAAAGCAAGTTTCGGATTGAATTCTGAATTCAGTTATTTGATGATGGAACCTAACCAAAATCTCAGAAAATTAAAACTGCTTATAAAGTCTAAATCTGAAGGTAAAATTGCAGACAAGTCATTGACAATTGGATTTTCTATGATTGGTTTGATGGATTATCAAAAATCAAATACTAATTCTAAATTTGGATATCTCATGCGCCATCCAACATCCAATAATCAAATTGGTGAATCAGTATCTGAAGCTGTAATACATTCTTCCCAAATTTCATTAACGGCATCTTTGAATAACTGGATAACAGCATATGGTGAATTGCTATACGATCCGCAACAAAGTTTCGGAGCTGGATCAATTACAGCATTAGGAAGAAATCAAATTCAACTTAGAAAAGGAATACTGGTATTGGGTAATTTGAATAAGTTGCCTCTTTATCTTTCAATTGGTAAAATGGATATTCCATTTGGTCAGACAGGAAGTGTTAGCCCTTTTACCAACTCAACAATGTGGCACGCATATGGTGTACTTTCATATGGAGCCATACTTGGTTTTGAGAAAGCTGGACTGAATGCTAATATTGCATTGATTCAAGGAGGTGCACAATTTAGAGCAGCACATACACCTGTTCAAGGAACCAACATACCATCTCGACTCAATAACTTTTCTGCGGACTTGAATTATACTTTTGAACCAATTGACAGAGTGCAAATACAATTAGGAGGTTCTTATCTTAAGGGAACGGCATACTGTCAGGGTTTTCCTGTTACACATTTTGCACCTTGTGAAGAATCAAATAGTGCATTTTCATATTATGGTAATATTACCATAAATGATAGATTGTATATCAAAGCTTCCTTTGCCACGACACAGGATATATGGCCAGGAACACATAATCCAAATGCACCATTAGATGTTTTTGAGGCAGTAAAAGTTTCATCTCTTGATTATGGAGCTATCTATCAGATCAATCCTAATGATAATATCATATATTCTCTTTCAGCAGAATTTTCAAATTTTGTATCTGGGGCTGAAGGTTCTCCTTGGGAACGATCCAATCAAATAATTGTTGGATTGAATGCACAAATCGAAAGTACATCAAGATTCTTTGTTGAATTATTGAATACTAAAGGATATTCTCCATTGAATTTTATTTCTGGTGGCAACTTTCCAGATCTTGGTATAACTCATAGTGTTAGTGATGCAACATCTACAGGGATCGTTGTGGGAGTATTGTTTACTATCTAGAATAGATTATCAGAGGATATATACTTCAATAAAACAAGCATTTTAAGTATCCGACTATCAAAAAAAAAAGCTATGAAATGCAAATTTCATAGCTTTTTAATTTAACTTAAACAATATTTTTTTAATCAGCTTCTACTTTAAAAAAAGGCAATTTCACAATCTCTGCTTCTAGCAATTTACTTCTGATTTTGACATTAATTTTTAATCCAACTTTTGCACTTTCAATAGGTACATATCCCAGACCAATTGGAATCTCTAAAGAAGGGGACATTGTTCCTGAGGTAACTTCACCTATAACGTTGCCGTCAGAATCCGCTAATTCATATCCTTGTCTTGGTACTCTTCTGTCATTAACTTTAAAAGCAACTAATTTTTTTGTAACGCCATCTGCGCGTTGCTGTTGAAATTTTTCTTTCGAAAAGAAGTCTGCAGCCTTTTTAGTTTTTGTAATCCAACCCAATCCTGCTTCAATCGGAGATGTTTCGTCATTTATATCATTACCATAAAGGCAGAATCCCATTTCAAGTCTTAATGTATCTCTTGCTCCTAAGCCTATAGGCATGATGTTTTCTTCTTTACCTACTTCCAATAATTTGTTCCAAACAGTTACAGCATCTTTGTTATCAAGGTATAATTCGAATCCACCTGAACCTGTATATCCTGTTGCTGAAACAATCACATTTTTAAGACCACAAACTTCACCTATTGCAAAGTAATAATATGGAATCTGATCTACTTTTATATCTGTTAGTTTACTCAAAACCTCCGATGCTTTTGGTCCCTGAAGAGCTAAAAGCGCCATACCATCAGATTTGTCAGTGATAGTACAATCATAAGTATTGGCTTCATTAATCCACTTCAAATCTTTTTCGATATTTGAAGCGTTGACGACCAACATGTATTCTTCTTCTGAAATTTTATAGGTCAAAAAGTCATCAACAATTCCACCGTTTTTATTTGGGAAACAAGAATATTGCGCTTGACCAACAACCAATTTTGAGGCGTTATTTGAGCTTACTTTTTGAATTAGATCAAGAGATTCAGGACCTTTTAGAAAAAATTGTCCCATGTGAGAGACATCGAATAAGCCTACATTATTTCTGACATTGATATGTTCTTCATTGATAGTAGAATAGCTGACAGGCATATTGTAGCCTGCAAATGGCATCATACGCGCACCTAGATTCACGTGCTCTTGAGTTAATGGTGTTTCTTTCATTTTATAGTTAAATATGCTTTTTTATAAATTATATATTTGAAATAATAATATCTAGTATTTTATCACCAACTTGTATTTTGTGAATAACATTCATTCCGTCAACAACTTTTCCAAAAATAGAATATTTTCCATCTAAATGTAGAGTAGGAGAGTGTGTTACAAACCACTGTGTCGATTCTGTATGCAAGCCAGCAGATGCCATTCCTACATAGCCTTCGTCAGCGTAAGATAAAGGAGGGACGTCCGATTTGATCACATAGTCTTCTCCACCATAATTATCACCTCTAGGACTACCTGTTTGAATTACAAAATTTGGGACTACACGGTGGAAAATTTTATCGTCGTAATAATCTCTTTTTGAAAGTTCTAAGAAATTAAATACTGAGCCTGGGGCTTCATTCATATATAATTCGATAGTAAATGCACCTTGTGTTGTTTTTACTATCACGTGCGTTTTATTGTTGTACTCATTGAGTACACTCCAGTTTGGTAACTTGCTTCCTTCCGTTTTTGTAAGTTTGGGTTTTGTAACACCTCGTAATCTTCCTATGGCACGGTCAATTGCATGGATGCTTTCTATTTGCGCTGGGTTACTCAATGATGATTTGGCTTCAAATAAAAACTCAGTGCTGTCGATCAGGTCAGTTAGAAATGTATTTGGATTAGCAATAGCATCAGCTGCTGCGCCAACCATTCCTTCATCTTTTGTTGTAAGAGCTGTTTGTAAAACTTCCAATATTTTTCTTCTATGAAATCTTGAATATCCTTGAAAGGTTCCATTAAAATTATCACTTGCTAGGATTTGACCTAACGTTTCGATTATAGCGGTATTTGTTAGGGTATTGTTGTTTTCTTCAGCAAATTTCAGCAGGTATTGGTAGCTCCCAGGATCGTTACCTAATGATCTGATATAGTGAGCTAGGGCAAGTGTATCTTCTTCGCTTTCAATTAACTTTTGAATGTGCCAACGTGTAGCATTTACAGTCTTTGAATAATAATATGGAAGTAAGTTATTTATAGTTGTATATAAATCTGCTTTTACTTGCCATGGTAAAGAATCCTTTGCAATTTGGCGGTATACCAGGACATCTTCTTTGATTCCTTTTTGATCTAAAAATGCTACAGCAGAACGTGCAATATGAATGTTTTTATCCTTGATTAATCCTGTAATCTTCTCGGCAGAATTTATATAATCATAATTGCTTAAAGTTCTTATAATATTGCACTTGATTCGGTAGTCTTGATCTAGTTCAAGTTGATTTAAAAGTGTTGTTTGGATTTCTTTATCTGAGGTATGTCTTAATGCAGATGCCAATGCCATTTTAATATTTACATTATTTTCATCTACAAAAGCTTCAGCAATTTGGAATTTTACTTTTTCGATATCAAGGTCATTCGCTCTGGCTAAATAATTGGCAGCAAATAATCTGGTTGTATTATCATATTTGTAATTTCTTACGCTCTTTACTGCAAGGTCTGTAACCGTAGGACTCGTGATTCCACGCAAAGCATATCTATATAGACTTTTCGCTCTTCCTTGTAATAAGAGAGTGTCATTATCTCTGTATCCTTCGGCATTAACCATAAAGTCTGCTAAATTCTTATTGCCTAATTTCCCTATAGCTTCTAGAATGGCTCCATTTGCTGAATTGTCAACTGACATTGTATCTCTTTGTCTGAACCCTGCAAGTAGATCTTTTTCGCTGTTATTTTTTCCAATCTGACCAATACTATAGGCAGCCATTGATCTGACCTTTAAAACTGGATCGTCGAGTAATACATTGAGGCTATCCAATGCTTTTTCTTCTTGAAATGAGGCAAATGCTCTAGCCGCCAAATAACGATAAGTTGGATTTTCATCATTGAAATACTTCAAAATGCTGTCCAATTCTTCCTTATATTGATGATCCATTATTGATTGAAATATTGGATCCGATACGTTAATATCTACCTCAGTAAGTATCTTTTTTGACTCTGGAACACATGCGAATATGGTTATTGCAAGAATAACAAGAAGGCTAAAGTGTCTTTTTCCCATCAACTTTATAATTGTTTTGCTACCAAAAGTATTTCAATTCGGTAATAAAGTAGTAAATTTAGTTACTTGTTTTTATTAAAATTAAAATTCAAATTTAAAAAATACACTTATGAAAAGATTTTTTACACTATTTATCATTCTTTTATCTATAAATCTGGCAGATGCGCAGAGACTTGTTGATATGGAATTAAAGGCTTCTTTGCCTGCATCAAGTGTTTCAGCACTTATTGGTGGTCTTTCTGTGCCTTATGGAGTTGATCTATATAAAGTTAGATATATGACACCAGATACTGAGGGGAATGATCATATTGCTTCTGGCTTATTGTGCATTCCCAATGATCCAACATTTACATATCCTATGGCAATTTACCAACACGGAACAGTGGCAGATAGAGATGATGTACCATCTAATTTAATGGGCGGTTTTCAATTGGCTATGGTGTTTTCAGCATTTGGATATGTCGTTTGTGCTCCTGATTATATTGGACTTGGTGATTCTCCAGGCGTTCATCCTTATGTCCACGCACAAACAGAAGCTTCCGCAGCTATTGATATGCTAAGGGTGGCAAGAGAATTAGATGATGATGACTCTTTTGCTGGATTGGCGCTTAATGATCAATTGTTTATCTCTGGATACTCACAAGGAGGACATGCCGCAATGGCAGCGCATAGAGAATTGGAAACTAACTTATCAAATGAATTTACTGTTACAGCTGCTGCTCCAATGTCAGGTCCTTACAGTATTTCAGAGAAAATGATAGATTTTACATTAGGGGAAGAAGAGTATGGTACAGTTGCTTATTTGGCATGGTCAAATATTGGTTTTAAAAGAGCTTATCCTGAATTGTTGAAAGACTTCGAACTGGAAGACGTATTCAAAGCTGAGTATTTAGGTGATATTCTAGAGTTTGAAAGTGAGGCAATTGATTTATGGGAATTGAATGACAGACTTATTGCTACTTTGGTCGCTACAGTTGGATCGTCAGTGCCAAAGAATATGTTGAAAGATGAAGTGTTGAATAGTATTTTAACTGACCCTGACTATCCACTTTCTGTGGCTTTGGCTGATAATGACACATATGATTGGGCCCCACAAGCGCCAACAAATCTTTATTACTGTGAAGGTGATGATCAAGTAACTTTTGAAAATGCAATTTTGGCCAGTCAGGTTATGAATGACAATGGTGCAGCTGAGGTAAATGCGGTTAGATTAGATAAAGATGCATCGCCTGAGGATCATGGAGGATGTGTTTTTCCAGCAGCACTTTCAGCAGTTTCATTTTTTGGTACATTCCAGGAGCTTTTATCTTCGAATGAGGCCGTGAGTTTTGACCCTAATTCCAAAGTATATTATGCCAACAATCATTTAAACGTTAACATTCCAAATGAGAGAACCGGCGACTATAACCTTATTACTATTTATAATCAAACAGGTATGAAGGTTTGGGAACAAAGAGCTCAAAAAGGACTAAGCAGTTATAACATTGGCCATTTGACAGATGGTATGTATGTGGTTACTTTAAGAGATAGCGATCAGTTGTATAAAACTGAAAAGTTGATCAAATTTTAAATGAATTGTTAATGAGATAAACTTTTTATCGACTTTATCCTTAGATATATATTATGAAGTGATTTTTTGCCCTAAATAGGTAGATATATGGTATTAAATCACTTCATTTTATATTTTCCATAGAATAAACTACGTTTATGACTTGGATTCTTAATTTTGTTATACATTTTAACAGTGTTGGAATGAATTTAGTCTTTCAAGCACTGCTAGAATAACAATTTGTTAGCTATTAAAATAAATGAATTTGAATTACAATAACGATCAAGAGGCGGTAGACGGATTAGCAAATGCATATTCGAAGTTAAAATCAGAAATTGGAAAGGTTATAGTTGGACAAGACGAAGTTGTTAAAACAGTCTTAACTTCTTTGTTTAGTAATGGTCATAGTTTATTAGTAGGTGTTCCTGGATTGGCAAAGACTTTATTGATCAGCACAATTTCAGAAGTTTTAGATTTAGAATTTAAAAGAATTCAATTTACTCCAGATTTGATGCCATCTGATATTATCGGAGCTGAAATATTAGATGAGAGCCGATCTTTTAAATTTAATAAAGGTCCTTTGTTTTCAAATATTGTTTTGGCAGATGAGATTAACCGTACTCCTCCTAAGACACAAGCGGCACTTCTTGAAGCGATGCAAGAAAAGTCTGTTACGATTAGTGGTGTAAGACATGTTTTGCCTAAACCATTTTTTGTTTTGGCGACACAAAACCCAATTGAGCAGGAAGGAACTTATCCTTTACCAGAAGCACAGTTGGATAGATTCATGTTTAATATTCCATTGGATTATCCTTCTTATGATGAAGAGATTCAAGTTGTGAAAACAACGACAACAAATAGCAAAGTAGCATTGGACAATATATTAACGGGTGATCAAATATTATACTTTCAGGAATTGATAAGAAAGATTCCTATTGCTGATAACGTTTTGGAATATGCTGTTTCTTTAGCTACGAAAACAAGACCCAATACACCAAGAGCTACGGATGAGGTTAATAATTATATTTCTTGGGGCGCAGGTCCTAGAGCTTCTCAATATTTAGTATTGGGTGCAAAAGCCAATGCTGCTATTCAAGGTAAGTATTCACCTGATATTGATGATGTAAAAGCAATTGCTAATTATGTTTTAAGACATAGAATTGTAAGAAATTATAAGGCAGAAGCTGAAGGAATTACAGAAGAGCATATCATTGAGGGATTGCTGTAAAAAGTAATTAACGAAGAATAATTAATAAGGAATAATTGAGCTTAGGGTAATACCCTAAGCTTTTTTTGTGGATAATTATTAAGATGAAAGATAAGAAGGTAAATGTTTCTGGTGTGAGGGCTTAATTCACTGCTGAAACTCTTCATCATCAAAATCATCATTGAATTCTTTGTTCTTTTTGGCTTTGTCCATTTCTACCTTGGAAGGTAATTTTTCTTTGTCATATAGTTCGCAATCCAACACCACCAATTCTACGTCCGGTATAAAGAACTCTTTATTTGTATCAATCAGATTATCGTTTTCTAACCTTTTCATGAAGTCCCAATAAAATGGTCTTGCCATTGCGCCACCAGATCCGTCAGTTAATGCGAGGAACCTGATCCAACTGTTTTCTCCGCCTACCCAAGTACCAATAACCAACTCTGCTGAAACACCCATAAACCAACCATCTCTATAGTCATTGGTTGTTCCTGTTTTACCACCATATTGAGATT
This sequence comes from uncultured Saprospiraceae bacterium, assembly GCA_905480605.1. Taxonomy (GTDB): domain Bacteria; phylum Bacteroidota; class Bacteroidia; order Chitinophagales; family Saprospiraceae; genus RFSX01. The sequence continues at coordinate 41,201 of CAJQRD010000020.1, forward strand.
GTAATCTCCAATCATGAATCTTAAGATTATTTTCTAGAAGTTTCATCATTGCATAATTGTACTTTTCACTCAGCACGCGTTTTTGTTCTGGGATATTGCTGTAGATAACTTTGCCTTCTGCATTCTCAATCTTGGTAATAAAACTGGGTTCATTGAATACGCCATTGTTGGCAAATGCGCCGTACGCTCCTGTTAATTCCAAAACATTTATTTCTGGAGTACCTAGAATTATTGAGGGTTGCAACGGAATTTTTTTATTTGAAATTCCCATATCAGCTGCCAATTTTTTCACCAGTTCGACTCCTCCTAATTGTTTGAGTAACCAAACAGAGATTGAATTTCTGGATTGCCTTAATCCTTCTTTCAATGTCATTTCTACTCCGGTATGTTTTCCGTCTGCATTGTCTGGGCTCCATGTTTTTAAAAGCCCCATATCTCCTGCAGGAATTTCATGTCTTATATCTCTGACAGATGTGCACGGTAACATGCCCTTGTGAGAAATGGCAGTGGCGTACAAAAAAGGTTTAAATGTCGAGCCAACTTGATTATCTTTTAAAACATGATCAATTTTAAAGTATTCATTTCCAATACCGCCAACCCATGTTTTGATTTGACCTGTTTTGGGATCTAGTGATATCGATGCCAGTTGTAAGTGCTCCATATGATACTTGATAGAATCCAATGGCGTCATTGTTACCAATTTGTCACCAGTTTCAGTATATGCAAACACTTTCATTTTAACAGGCTTATTGAAAACCTCATTTGTTTTTGCTTGTAGTGCTTTTCTATTTGATTTTAAAGTTTTCCAAAGGTCATCTTTCAGAATATCTCTATAGGTTTTAGCACGTTCCGAACTGATTTGATTATCCCTTATGAGTTGTTTTAAATATCCAGGTTTGGCTTCTTCTTTCAACATACGGATGATGTCACTGTCAAGGAATCTTGCCTTTGGATATTTCTTCGTTAGCTTATTGGTGACTTTCGAGTAATAGGCGTTGCGCAAACTTTTGTAACGCTCAGTGGTCTTCATTGTATTGTTGAGAAAGTCCTTTCTGAATTTGATATTTTTTTTCTTGTCCTCTCCTTTAGCAGTGTAAGTCCAAGGATCTCTTGACTTCCAAACATTGTTGAAATATTTATCCTGAATGCTACGCATGTGATTTTTCATTGCCGCTTCAGCATGTATTTGCATATCATAATTGATAGTTGTATATATTTTCAAACCATCTTTATAGATATTGTATTTAGTCCCGTCGGGCTTAAGGTATTTGTCTTGTTCTAAAAGCCTACTTAGGTATTTTTTAAGCGTGCTTTTAAAGTAAGGTGCGGCACCATCTGAGTCCAATGGTTTTTTGAAATTGGACATATCAATAGGTAAAACTGAAAGTTTTTTGTAGGATGTGTCTTTGATGTAATTACTGCGTACCATTTGCTTTAATACAACATTTCGACGTAAAAGCGCTCGTTCAGGATTGATCTTAGGATTATAGAGCCTGGGGCTTTTAAACATTCCAACCAATATAGCAGCTTCATCAATTGTTAAGTCTTTTTGGTTTTTGCCAAAATAATTTTTAGCAGCTGCTCCAACACCAAATGATTGATATAGGAATTCGTACTTGTTGAAGTACATGGCAATTATTTCCTCCTTTGTGTATCTTTTTTCAAATTGTGCAGCAATAACCCATTCTTGCAGTTTCTCCCAAATTCTTTTGATAAAGTTTTTTGAACCACCGGTAAAAAATTGCTTTGCCAATTGTTGGGTGATCGTACTTCCACCGCCTTTTCGAGACATATTGGCTACAGCCCTAAGTGTTCCTCTTGCATCAATTCCTGAATGTCCAAAAAATCTTTCATCCTCAGTGGCTATCAAAGCTTTTACCAATGCAGGGTTAAGATCTTCATATTGAATAATATCTCTGTTTTTTGAATAAACTCTGCCAATTTCTCGAAGATCATCAGAATATATAATCGTAGAAGCTGAGAGGTCTGGGTTTTCCAATTCTTCAGTATCAGGCAATTTTGTATAAGAAATCATGACAAAAACTGCAGCAGCAAACAACATACCTGTAATTAACAAAAACCATAGCCATTTGACAGCACTTCCAACATTGTAGTCTCTATCTAGGAAAGAGGTAGTTTGTTTCTTTTTTCTACTCATAATTTACCTTCATAATAGGTTTGAACCGATTAATGTGCAAAAATACAAATTATAAATATATGTAATATAAAAATTGCTATAAATCAGCTAATTAGATTTGAAAATCTAATTAATAATAATAGACTGTGATATCTTTTTGAAGGATTTTATGTGAGATTTTACAAATATATCTAGACGGTATTGAAGACTAAACGTAAATTTAAATATGTTTATTGTGTGAAATTGAGATTTATTTTCACTCTATGAGATTTAAAAGGTTGGAAATAAGCGTTTGTAAACGTTTGTTTAGGACATGGCATGTCTTAAGACATGCCATGTCCTAAATCTCAACAAGATTCTATTTTTTTACGTACAGTATTCTAAAGTGAGTATACTGGTTCGCATTTAATTACGCAACCGGAATCTTTTCTAAAGTCTCCAACAAGTAACTCCAGTATTTTTGTACAGAACTGATTTGAACTTTTTCATCTGGAGAATGAGCGCCTCTAATGTTTGGTCCAAAAGAAATCATATCCATGTCAGGGTAATTCGTTCCTAGAATTCCACATTCTAATCCTGCGTGACAAGCATTTACATGAGGTTCTTCATTAAATTTACTTACATAAATATCTCTCATTAATTTGATAATTGCAGCTTCCGGTTTGGGTTGCCATCCTGGATAGTCGCCACTTAATGTAACAGTTGCATCAAGCAATTCAAAGCATGCCGTTAAAGAATTTGCTAAATCTATTTTTTCTGTTTCTACTGAGCTTCTTGTCAAGCAAAGAATTTCGTATTCTCCATTTCTTACTAAAACTCGTGCAAGATTATTTGATGTTTGTACAAGTCCTTTAATATCTGGACTCATTCTGTAGATACCATTAGGACTGGCATAAATCGATCTCATCAATTTGAAGGCAAAATTTTGGTCCATACAAAACTCAGAAGTTTTGACTTCTCTAATTGAGATTTCCAAATCTGGATCTGTTGTGACATATTCTGCTTTAAAAATTACTTCAAGTTCGGCTAGCACTTTGTTTAGTTTCTCAAGTTCATTCCCACTTAAATTGACAACAGAAAATGATTCTCTTGGAATTGCATTTCTAAGACCACCACCGTTAATCGTAGAAATTGAAAGTTTTGTTTTCTTACTGATTGTCAACAGCAATCTGTTCATTAATTTGTTGGCATTTCCTTTACCCAAGTGAATTTCCATTCCTGAATGTCCACCTGATAATCCTGTGATATCTATTTTATATGATTTGAATTCCTTTGGAACGGGATTGAGTTCATATTTTCCAACAGCTGTAATATCTGTTCCACCTGCACAACCAATAGTCAATTCGTTGTCATCTTCAGTATCTAAATTAAGCATTATTGTTCCAGTTAATAGCCCGCCTTTCAATTCTAAAGCCCCAGTCATTCCTGTTTCTTCATCTATAGTAAACAATGCTTCAAGCGGTGGGTGGGCAATGTCAGTAGACTCTAGTAGTGCCATGATTGTAGCTACGCCAATACCATTGTCTGCACCTAAAGTTGTGCCTTCAGCTTTTACCCAATCGCCATCTATTATCATTTTGATACCTTCTTTATCAAAGTTGAATTCAGTATCACTGTTTTTTTGGTGAACCATATCCAAGTGGCTTTGAAGTACAACAGTTTGCCTGTTCTCCATACCTTCAGTGGCTGGTTTAGTAATTATAACATTGCCAATATGGTCCTTAATTGTTTTAAGACCTAAAGCGTTACCAAAGTCCAACATAAACTGAATGACACGCTTTTCTTTTTTAGAAGCACGAGGTACCTCATTTAGTTTTGAAAAATTAGACCATAAAGATTCTGGAGTCAAAGCTGAAATTTCTGGATTCATTACATTTTGTTTTGAGGTGCAAATATCGCATTCCTAAGCTTAATCTCCTAGGGAGTTAATTTTTATTCTTTTGAGTGTCAGCTTTCTTATATTTGCTGACTACAAATATATTATGCCGCAATTTACGGATATAGCATTATTTAATTATTTCAAATGGCGACAAAAGCGCATTGAAAACGTCTATAACCATCCTGAAAAATTCCAAAAGGCAATTCTTAAACAAATTCTAAAGACCAATAGCAAAACAGTTTATGGCAAGTTGCATGGTTTTGAAAAACTCAATGGTTATAAAGACTTCAAGCATGTTCCAATGGTTAGCTATGAAGATATCTTCCTACTCATAAAGCGTATGATTGATGGTGAAAATAATGTTTTGACCAAGGATAAAATTAAGTGGTTTGCCAAATCATCTGGTACCAGCAATGACCGAAGTAAATATATTCCAGTAAGTAAAAAATATCTGCAAAGGGGGCATTTGAAATGTGCATGGGATGCAGCCAGTTTTATTTACGACGAAGATCCTGAAGCAAAGTTGTTCGCAGATCGTAGTTTAATCATGGGTGGCTCTATTGAAAAACTATCTGAAACGAAGATGGCAGGTGATATAAGTGGTGTGATAATTCATCATTTTCCAAAAATTGGCAGACGTTTTTACACACCAGATATTGAAACGGCTTTAATGTCAAATTGGGATGAGAAAATAAATCGCATTGCTGAAATTACATCAAAGCAGAATGTAACATTGTTGGCAGGTGTTCCAACGTGGACGATAGTATTATTGAATAAAATTTTGGAAATAACAGGTAAGGATAACATTTCTGAAGTATGGCCAAACTTAAGATCATTTTTGCATGGAGGTGTTGGGTTTGAACCTTACCGCGAGACATTTAAAAAACTGATTCCTTCTGATAGAGTAGCATTGCGTGAAGTATATAATGCATCAGAAGGGTACTTCGCTTTGCAGAATCATCAAGCTGAGGACGGTATGTTGTTGCTTTGTGATCATCAGATATTTTTTGAATTTATTCCTGTTGAGGACATTAATTCTGTAAGCCCTGAATGCTTACCTTTACATCATGTTGAATTGGGTCAAAAATATGCCATGGTGATTACCAATACTTCGGGTTTGTACAGGTATCGAATTGGTGATGTTGTCAAATTTGTAAGTGTACATCCATTTAAAATAAAAGTTGTTGGGAGAGAAAAAGAAATGATAAATGTTTTTGGTGAAGAGGTTTCAGTGTTGAATACTGATAATGCCCTAGCGGATGTATGTAAGGCGTTAAATGTTGTGGTAAAAGAATACACTGTTGGCCCAATCTTTATGACTGATAGAAATAAGGGTGGTCACGAATGGGCAATTGAGTTTGAAAAGAAGCCAGCCAATATATCAATATTTGAAATTGAATTGGATAAACGTATTCGACAAATAAACTCAGATTATGATGCCAAACGTTCTCATGATTTGGCCTTGCTTAATTTGAAAGTACATGTTTTGAAACCCAATTCATTTGAAAGCTGGTTAAGATCAAAAGGGAAATATGGTGGTCAAAATAAAGTACCACGGTTAAGGAACGATAGATATGTATTGGATCAGTTAATACCTTAATTTCCAATTGGTCCCAACTCAACACCTTCTGAGTAAGCAGCCATAATTCCATGTTCACTAAAGGCTTCTTTTACCTTGCCATAAATTTCGAATGTTGCAATCCAGTAATTATCAGGAAGAATATAAGGACGGATTGCAATAACCAGATTGTGACTGTCATAAGTTTCAATTCCAACTATAGGTTCAGGATCTAACATGATACTGTCACACTTTTTTAATGCGTCAAAAATAATTTTTTTAACCTTTGGAAAACTTTCTGCATATCCCATTGTCACATTCAATTCCAGTCTTATTTTTCCTTTGGTACTGAAATTTGTGATGATATTATCTGTAACTTGACCATTGGGAATGACCAGTGTTTTATCATTTGGAGTGACCAAACTTGTATTGAATATTTTGATGCTTTCTACCTTTCCAAATTTCTCAGAAATCGAAACCCAATCACCTACACCGTACGGCTTAAAAAATAGAATAGTTAACCCAGATGCAAAATTGCCAAGAAAACCTTGTAAGGCCAGACCTATTGCAAATCCTGCGGCAGCTAAAACACCAAATAAAGCTGATAATTTAATTCCGATAACGCTGGCAGAAACTGCAACAACTATTATTTTGAATATTATATCCATAATAGAAGTAAGAAACTCAGTAACCTCTGGTCCTAGTTTAGCTTTTTCTAATCCTGCTCTGAAGATTATACTTATTTTTTTAATGATGAAAAAACCAACATATAGTATTATTGCAGCCATGATGAACCTAGGAACAAACACTACTGCCCAATCCATAAATTGATCTAAATACTTCTGTAATTTTTCTGGATTCATTTGTCAAAAATTTGATCAAATTTAGAATCTTTATATCAATTATTTAAATACTGCAAAAGAAAGATTTATTTGAAGTCTTTAAAGTCGTGTATTAAGATCAATCTACCCCAATTATTAATTTATATTTGATGAAGATAAAATCTAGATATGCCAAAACAAAAATTGTGAAATTTTTTATTAATAGTTCTTTTTTTAGAAATAGTATCTATGCTTTGTTATTGATAATAACAGTAGTGTGGCAGAATTACAATAAGGAAGGATATTATCATTGGTTTATAAATAATTTAATAGAAACCAATTTTAATTTCATCTATGTTCATGATAACAATTTGACATTTGATCAAAAAAACGAAATAAAACATGGGCGTACATACTTCTTTTTAAATTTGGTAAAGCAAAGCACACCTGAGGATGCCGTTATTTTATTTCCGGAGGCGCATGTTTTTAGAGACCCTAGCAATCAAGTTGAATTCAATAACCTTATGAATAGGAAGGGATATGTTACTTATTTCTTATATCCTAGGCAAATAGTATACGAAAGCGAAAAGGATAAAACTAAAATGTATAAGAAAATAACACATGTTGCAATAGTTAACAATTGGGGGTATGATAAATTAAGATATGATATAGCTGAAAAAATTCCTTATTCCGTTTTACCTATAAATAAACAGAATTGATATGATGTATTTGATATTGATTTTGCTTTTTATTTTGGGGGGACAATTTAGTTTGATCGTTAGACCTAATCTCACAAGAGGTGAGCTGCTAGGCATTGCTTTCCCATTTGGACTTGGACTTTGGTCTGCGATTTTGTTTTTATTTGATAATGTTGGATTTGCAATAAATAATAAGTCCATATTGCTATCATCTTGTATCCTGTTATTTGTGATTTTTTCAGTCTTAATTTGGAATCGAACTAATGAAACGGATATAACCTTTCCAAAATTGGACATTAGGAGTGCCTTAACGCCTTACTTGGAAGACCCAAAGGCAATAAATCCTTTTTATGTGACAATGTTAATGTTTGTGCTTTTTATAACATTTGTAATTGTATCAAAGACTCTTTATTGGCCCATTTTGAATTATGATTCTATCGATGGTTATGACCTGATTGCTAAATTAATTGGAAGCGAGGGGCAATACAACAATTTAGTTTTTTCTACTGAAAATTTCCACTGTTCGTTCTTTTTATCCACCATTGCTTGTACATGCCTTGTCTATTGGCTATATTTTTGAAGGTGAACATTCCAAAATTACAGCTGTAATATTTTTAATTTCTACGTTGATAACTTTGTATAATATGGTTTTGAAAAACGGAAACCATACTTTGGCAATTCTGTCGATTTTTTTACTTTGTATTATTCCAGATTTCATGGGGCAAAGTGCTTTGATTGCAAGCAATCCCGTAAGTGCATGTTATATTTTGATTGGCTTGGGTTTTTTCGATCAGTATTTAAAATCTAAAGAAAATAGTACCTTTTTGATCTCAATGCTGGCATTGGCTTTTACTATTTGGACTAGGACAGAAGCTGTGATTTTTGCTGTACCACTATTTTTCTTGCTCATCAATCGAAATGATATAAAGTCGTGCCTGCCTAAATTATTCACATTAACATTATTTACATTGGTTCCATTTACAGCTTGGCAATTATTTATTAAGAGTTTGAGTTCTTTGTCTTCGTCACAGCCGGTGATAAGAAGATTGTTTTTAGATATTGAAAAATTGACTGATCTTCTAGGACAAATAATAGTAATTATTTTCAATACTGAAACTTACGCTTTAGGTTTTTTCTTTATTCTTTTTGCCGTTTTAACGAATATGATATTTTTTAAAAAATCGAAGGCAACACATGCGATGACCTTTATACTAATAGTTTCATTTGTAATGTATGTTTGGGTATACTACCAACTGGATACTGACTATAAAATAATCCATGTTGGATCTTGGATTGGCTCTGGATTCAAGCGTGGCCTTTTTTACTTTTTGCCAATTGGATGTTACTATATTGGGAACAGTTTTTTAATACAAAAATTACTGGGTCAAACTGCCTATGAAAATTAGAAATGAAAAGAATAAAGTTTAATTTTTATATAACAACTGATCTCTAAGTTAAGTTGGATTAATTAATAAGGAAATGATTTGGCAAACGGTTTATCGATAAGATATAAAAAAGCAATACGCATCCACACATCCACACATCAACACATTAAATCATCTAAGCATCATTGATCTTTTTTTTGTAGGTTTGAATATATGGATAAGAGTAATAATAAATTATCTCAAAAAATAGCGCAAGATTTAGATATGGATATATCTGAAACGTTATCTGACGAGGAAATGATCAAACATATCTCATACCGCGTAGAACAAATGATGAAAGGTGATCCAGATCTGTTAATGAGTTACTTATACCGCTTGGATGTCGAAGAAGAAAATATCAAAGCAGCTATGGAGACAAGTATCACTCCGGCTCATATTACTTTTGCGAATTTGATTTGGGAGAGACAAAAGCAGAGAATGGAAACAAAGAAAAAATACAAGCAAGATCCTATTGAAGGTTGGGAATTATAAATTGAATTCAATTTGTCACAAACATTAAAGTCAGAAGGTATTGTTTTTAAAAGTCTCAAGTATTCTGAGACAAGCTTAATTCTTGATGTGTACACCAAGGAGGCAGGACTTCATTCATTTATAGTAAGTGGTGTTAGGAAGGCCAAGTCAAAAATGGCAAATGTATACCACCCTATGAATATAATTGATTTCGTGGCTTATTTTTCAGATGATAAATTGTCTAGAATCAAGGAAGCACAATTTGCAGTTCGCTATGATGACATGACATTCAATGTTGTCAAATCTTCTATTGCCATGTTTGTTATCGATTTGGCAAGGAATGCTATTCAAGAAAAGGAAGCAAATTTAGAATTGTTTTCTTTTTTAAAATCTTACCTCATAGCAATCGATCAAAGTGAATTAAATATTAAATATGTTCCTTTGGATTTTACAATAAAACTGGCGCGGTATTTAGGATTTGGAATACAAGATAATTATACACTTCTAGACAGGTATTTTGATATGAAAGAGGGCGTATTTGTTGATAAGAACGTAGGGCATAATTATATAATGCCAGAACATTTAAGTGAGAAATTACACGAATTGTTGAGTGAAAATAATTATTCATTGAATAAAAATGAACGAAATGATCTCCTCGATCAATTGATCAATTACTATAGATACCATATTGACGGTTTTAGACCTTTGAAATCTTTAGCTGTTTTAAGAGCCATTTTGTCGTAAATCAAGGCATTTAAAATGGTACTTTTCGATATTATTAATCATATTTGCCCTTCCCGGAATTACATTTACTATAAATAAAACATTATGCCGGCAAATAAAGTGAAATCTCATATAAAGTATAGCGCAAAGGGCGTAAGTAAAAAAGTGCAACTTGAGTTGTATAAAAAGTTATTGAGGCCTCGTTTGATTGAGGAAAAAATGCTTTCATTGTTGCGCCAAGGCAAAATTTCCAAGTGGTTTTCTGGCATTGGTCAAGAAGCAATTTCTGTTTCTTGTGCTTCAGTTTTGGAGGATGATGAATGGATTTTTCCAATGCACAGAAACTTAGGTGTCTTTACAACTAGAGACGTTCCTCTTCATCGTTTATTTGCGCAATGGCAAGGTAAGCCTGCGGGGTTCACTAATGGAAGAGATCGATCTTTTCACTTTGGAACCAAAGAGTATAATATTTGGGGAATGATTTCGCACTTAGGTCCACAATTGTCTTTGGCAAGTGGGATTGCATTGTCTCATAAATTATCTGGAGAGAAAAAAGTATCGATTGCTTTTACTGGGGAAGGTGGTACAAGTGAAGGCGAATTTCATGAAGCTCTAAATGTGGCGGCAGTGTGGCAATTGCCCGTAATTTTTGTTGTAGAAAACAATGGTTATGGTTTGTCAACTCCAACCAATGAACAATTCAGATGTGAACATATTGCGGATAAAGGAATCGGATATGGTATCAAATCATACAGATTGGATGGCAATAATATTTTAGAAGCTTATTCGCATTTAAATAAAATTGTAAAGCAGATTCGTAAAAAACCTGAACCTATACTAATTGAGTTTGAGACTTTCAGAATGCGTGGGCACGAAGAAGCTTCAGGCACAAAATATGTTCCTCAAGATCTTATGGACAAGTGGGCAAAGAAAGATCCAATTTCAAATTTTGAGACATATTTGATCAAAGAAGGTATGATCGAAGAATCTGAAGTTGAAGTTTTAAAAGCAGGAATTAAAAAAGAAATCAAAGACAATTTAGAAAAAGCATATGCATCTGAAGAGTTGATCTCGGATGAAGAAATTGAGGTAAGAGATGTTTTTGCACAACATGATTTTGTACCCTCAGAATCTCAAGACGGGATAATGGCAGGGGCTAGATTTATAGATGCTATTACTTCGGGATTGGAACATGCCATGGAAAAATGGGACAGAACGGTTTTGATGGGGCAAGATATCGGAGACTATGGTGGTGTTTTTAAAATTACAGACGGTTTTACTGAAAAATACGGTGTAGAAAGAGTGCGTAATACTCCTTTATGTGAGAGTGCTATTTTGGGAGTAGCATTAGGGCTAAGTATGAAAGGACATAAGTCGATGGTTGAAATGCAGTTTGCTGATTTTGTAACTTGTGGATTTAATCAAATCGTTAATAACTTTGCTAAACTTCATTACCGTTGGGGACAAAATGCTGACATTGTTGTAAGAATGCCTTGTGGTGGAGGTATGGCAGCTGGACCTTTTCATTCACAAACAAATGAAGCGTGGTTTGCACATACTCCAGGGTTGAAAATTGTATATCCTTCAAATCCTTATGATGCAAAAGGATTGCTTATAGCAGCATTTGAAGATCCAAATCCAGTGATGTTTTTTGAGCACAAAGGAATGTATCGTACTTTGTCTGATGATATTCCTAATGGATATTATAATGTAGAAATAGGTAAAGGTGCTTATGCCAAAAAAGGTGATACTTTATCTATAATCACATATGGAATGGGAGTGCATTGGGCAATGGATGCTGCGGAGCGGTTAGGGATAGATGCTGAAATTGTTGACTTAAGATCTATCCAGCCATTGGATTATCAGATTATTGAAGAGACTACGAAAAAGACAAGTAAAGTATTAATTTTACATGAGGACAGTTTATTTGGGGGTATTGGCGGTGAAATATCAGCTTATATTTCTGAAAATTTATTTGAGCATTTAGATGGACCTGTAATTAGAGTGGCGGGTTTAGATACGCCAATTCCATTTGCTGGTGTGCTCGAAGAAAAATATATGGCAACTTATAGACTTGATGACGCCATGAATAAATTGATAAATTATTAAATTATTATAATGGATTACGCAAATATTAAAGCTAAAGTTGATAATTACAATTCGATTTTAGATAATACTAAAAACTATCGAAAAGCTTGGGATGATGGGTTGTCAAAAATGATAATAGATAATTTGACTGCTATTATCAAGGGCACCAAATTGGCTGCTTTTATAGACCTCAAGGACGATATAGAGAATCTTGAAGCCATTACTCTATCATTAGGAACAGAGGTGAGTGGTATTGCAGAAAGAATACCAGGTAGTAAGTCAAAACGTCCATTTATTAAATCTAAGGGGTCATTAATTTTCCAACAACTTTTTAATGGTAAATTAATGATGATGATAATGTATCCTCATATTGAAGGTTATGGTCAACCCAAACCACCCAGAACTCTCGAGATTTTGCGTCCTGAAGAAGTTAAAGAGGCATATATTGTTAGATATGTGGAAGAGTTTATGAAGGAGATGATTGAATGGGAAGATTTTGATGATGACGTACCTGAGAAAATGGGTATGGCTCCTATTGGATTTGGAGTTAATAAAGACCTCATTACTGATGAACTTATGGAAGGGTAAGTTTTAAAACGTTTGACGTTACTCATATAACGTCAAACGTTAATTTAGCAGCTGATTTTTGTAAAAGTATAGTTGGTTTTCCTGACTCCGTACAATAAAATAAAGGAAAAAGTATTTCATGATTGTTATGCTTATGAGTTAATTCTATATTAGAAATTTACCCTTTTCATATATTAGCGTTCCGTCAGCATAGATCTCTCCAGATTCTGTCATATCGGTGATCATGTCCCAATGAATACCAGATTGGTTTTTGCCACCCGTTTGTTTGTATGATTGTCCAACTGCCATGTGTATTGATCCGCCAATTTTTTCATCGAAAAGAATATTCCTGGTCGTTCTCTGGATATTATAATTTGTTCCGATTGCAACTTCTCCAAAGAACTTAGCGCCAGGTATTTTAAAAACTTCATCTAATACTTTGTTGCCTACTTCAGCATCCCATTTTACAACTTCTCCATTTTCAACCCAAAGCGTAATGCCTTGTACATCCTGGCCCATGAAAATTGAAGCAAAAGTAAAGTGTACTTTTCCATTGACTGAATCTTCAACTGGTCCAGAGAATACTTCTCCAGATGGCATATTGGTTTGACCATCAGAATTTATCCATGTTCTGCCTTCTACTGAAAAACTAATATCAGTATGATCAGCTTTGTATCTAACAAGACTCACCTTATCCATATATTCTTTGATGTGCTGTTGTTGTGCGCGCACTTTTAACCATTCTCCTTCTGGGTTGTCTGAGAACAAATGGCAAGCATTGAATACAAACTGCTGGTATTCTTCCAATGACATATTAGCAGCTTGAGCATTGGCTTGCGTTGGGTATTGACACAATGATCTTTTTAGACCGTTAGGTGCGTTTCTATCTGCTGTTCTTTCAAAGTATATATTGTTGATAGGGGTTAAAGCTTCTGTTCTAATCTTGCGTTTTGCTTTGTCAATATTGTTGGTTTCATTAAGATTAAATGGGGCCCTAATATTAAGGTAAGCATCAAATTCACTTATTGCTAATTTGTGAAAGGTGGGTTCTTGTCTTAATAGCGAATCAGGAGCATTGTCGTAAAGAATTTTGCCTTGTTCTCGGAAGCTAAATGCCACTTCTACATGTACACCTATTTTAGTTGCTTCTCTGTAAATTTCTCTAACTAATGGCTGAGCCAATGTAGTTGTTGATATATATAACTTCTCACCTTGCTTTAGTTCTAAAGAATAGTGGCAAAGCAGTTTAGCATACTTTTCTAAGATGTTTTTCATGTAATTTTTTTGTCATATAAATGTAGAGAATTTTGAGGAGATAGTATCAATGATTTTATGTCAAGAATTTTATAATGCTTCAATGCTTCATTGCCAACAACGTGCAATATGAAATCAATACAATTAACTTTTCGGGAGTAGATGTTTTATAAGAACTCTAAAGCTCAAATTGCGATTAATTAAATATTGGCCAAATTGATGACTTTTTTATAATTAGAGTATTGAAGCATGGTTGACAATTTAAAGACTATATCTGCACTCGATTTGTGGAACGACCAGATTTTACGATATAATCCAATTGCATCATTAGATTTCTTTTTCGTGTGCCTGGTGCTAAAACGAATGTATCTATATAAATAAGTCTTTTATTGTCTTCATCGACAATCATGTAAGTTGTAAAAGGTCCACCAGCAAATGCCTTGCTCATTTCCCAAACACCTCTTATCTCTTTTGTATATTTCCCATCGAGATTGAAAGTATATTCATATACAGGCAAATCTTTTTCGTTGACAACCATTACGTCATCTTCTTCATCAGACGTGATGTATTTGCTGCCAAAATCGTTTCTGATTTTTATAATATTTGATTTGGATAGCTGTTCTTGATTTGTATATGGAATTGATTTTATGACAATATTTTGAATAGCGTCTCTTGAATCATTCCTCAACCAAATGGTATTCGAACTTTCACTTTCGATTACCAATTTGTATTCTCCAGGAACTGTCATGTCCAGACCATATTGATCCTTTATTTTTTCTGTAAATCGTTGATTAGTTCTATCTATATAAATAGAAGATTCTAATTGTTTTTCATCATGTTGATTGACGCGCCTCGCAACAGCAGAAAAATGATTTTTGATGCTTGCCGATAATGTTTCTTTATCAGATCCGAAAAGGTAGAAAAGTATTTGCCCTCTTGCCCATTTGTTTTTACCAACGGATGAAGTTGGACCTTCACCAAGTTTTGCAGAGCGAGACTTTTCTGAACCCATATCTTTCATGACCATTTTGGTGGTCGGCGATTCCTCATCAGACATGTCCGCTAAAATGGCATATGTTCTCAATTCCTTTCTCAAGGGCTGTGAGATCAACTCAGCTACCGTAAAATGTCTCAGGTCAAAAACAGGCTCAGGATTTGGCAAAATAGGGTAGGCTGATTGAAAATAGTACTTAAAAGTATCTCCAATAGCTCCTTTCCACATGTCTTCATCAGCTACTACTACTATTTCATTCATCTTGCCAAGGGCGGCACCTTTGGGTTCCAATTGATTGGTCATTTCACTATTACAAGCTAGAATAGTGAAGCAAAATGTAATAAATAATAGTTTCTTAATCATAATCTTGTGTTTTTAAACACGTAATAAGCACATATTTGGGGTTTACTCATTTAAATAATAAGAAAACTCACCCCAAATATATAATTAAAGATGCTTTTAGATTAAGAAATGGTGGGTTTGTATAGATTAAATTTTGGTCGTAGAAGCTCTGCCAGAGAGTCATCTCTGCAAGAGAGGGGTCTCTTGCGCGTCATAAAAGGCTCACTTCAGGTTTATTAATTTTGATTTAGGTGAAATGAATTACCTAATCTTCTGATTTTCAGGTTATTGTTTCCTTTTAATGCTTGATCTCTGCCAAAGAGGGGTCTCTGCCAGGGAGGGTGCCCTTGCCTTAAAACAAACTTACCGAAATACCTTTTTGGATGTTTTTGATATTTTGACGAAGTAAACCTGCACCATTCGTTGATCTGTCAAGTAAACTGAATTCGGCAAATTCTGATAGGCCATGGTATTATCTTCCAAATATTCCTATTTTTTTCATAATACTGATATTTAGACCTAGAAATGCCCCCTAAACTATTATCTTGCAAAACACTGGAACCTGCTAAATAATCATCATTCCCTAAAATAACTTAATGCTAATTTCGAGTTGTAGATTTGATAACCAATAAGTTTTTTTCTGAGATATGCAGCGCTAAACCAAATGTTAAAAAAGGTTGTATGTATGCTTCAAATTCAAATGTTACAAAGTCTAGAGTTTCACCAAATCTGCCATCCGTTGAGTTGGTTCCAACAGCTCCGTAAACTGAAACTTGTGCATTAGCAGAAATAGAAAAACAAAATAATAGAGCAAAAATAATTATGCTTACACATAATTGAAGGTTTTAGATTGTTTAACGATTCTAAAAAGCATTCCTATATTTTATATTATACGTTTTATTTTATTTTTCATCTATCTGAAATCCATCATTGTAAGCTCGCTCAACCGCTGGAACACCTTTTTTCATCCAGACTGGCATTGGTTTGTTCATTAAATAATGATCAAAAAACTGCTCAAGTCTTTTGTTGAAATCTATTCTGTTTGGTCGCTTAACGGGCCAATGTGGTTCATCATTATAATTCAAAAGCCAAGTAGGCTTGCCTAATCTTCTAAGCCCAACAAAATATTCAATACCTTGATACCAGGGCACTGCTCCGTCATCGTCGTTGTGTAAAATAAGCACAGGTGTAGTTACCTTATCGAGGTTAAAAACAGGAGAATTTTCCAAGTACAAATCGGGATTTTCCCACAATGTAGCACCCAAGCGACTCTGTGTTTTTTCATATTGAAATTGACGACTCATACCGCTTCCCCATCTTATCCCACCATATGCAGAAATCATATTTACTACAGGAGCTCCTGATTCAGCACAAGCGAATCTTTCTGTCTTTGTTAATAAGTCTGCGATTTGATATCCTCCCCAACTATGACCTTGAAGGCCCATTCTTTTTTCGTCTACGTATCCCTTTTCTAGAAGAGCATCAACGCCAGACATTACAGCTCTGTAACAGCTATTCCCAGGATAACCAACATCATATCTCACGTCAGGATTAAAAATAACATACCCTTTATTTGTCCAATAAGTATAGTTGATTGTTGAACGTCCTGGGAATGGGGCACGATGTAAATATAGACGGTCAGATGATCTTTCATAAAAATTTACAATCAGCGGATATTTTTTATTAGGATCAAAATTGTCAGGTTTTGCAATCAATCCTTGTACCTCTTTTCCCTCTCCATCCTTCCATTCAAAAAGCTCAATGCTTCCCCATGCATAATCCTTTTGTTGTGGGTTGGCATCTGTAATGACCTCTTGGTTTTTAAAATTTGTGTCACTAAGAATTAAGTTCGGAAAGTTATCAAAGGAAGCCTTCTTGAAAATAATTTCATCTGAATTTTGAGCTTTTACAATTCTGCTAGTATAGTCAAATTTTCCATTTTCAATTTCAGAAATTTTACCAGATTTTAAATTTAAAAAGGCATAGCCTGATTTTTTGTTTTTAGTGCTAAATGTTTTTAAAAGAACTGTTGTGTCAGAAGGCAAAGATCTAACTTCTCTGTCAATTTTTATATAACTATATCGTATTTTGTTTTTTCTTCCATTCGTTATTTTTTGTGGCAAGGATTCACCATTAGGGTTGATTTTATAAATATCATAATCATCGTAAAAGTACATATGTGTATCATCATTCTCCCATGCCATTAACCCTCTGGTTCTTGGGTTAGACGGTGCATCATGTAATTCATAAAAATATTTGCCTTCTGTTAGTTTTCTCAATTTTCTCGTTTCAACATTATATGACATCCAAGATGTGTCGATTCTGCTGTACCATGAGATATATTTTTCTGAAGGCGATAACTTTGGGTCTCCTTGTATTTTTTTTGAAACAAGTCTTTTACGTCCATCTTTATGATTTGTAACATACAAATCTTTGAAAGCATAGCCAAGCCAAGAAATGTACTTCTTATAATCTTCTGAAGTAGATGTTACGGTATAATTTCCACTGTGTTTGTAATTAAAGTCTACATCTGGAGTTTCAATGTTTGTCAATGTCTTGAATGAATTTTCCTTAATGTCGTATCTCACCAAATAAGACTTATCTAAGTCTCTCTTTAATCTTACATTTTGCTGAGTGTATAAAGTTTGATCTTGATAATTCCAAATCTCAACTTTAGCTTTTTCAGAATCTAAAATGGTTGTGTCTGCTTTTGGGGGAATAGGATTTGAACCAAAATAAAGATAGTTGTTGTTTTCAGAAAAAACCACTGTTCTCTTGTCACTTATTGTCCAGTTTTTCTTTAGAAAATCAGACGAAGTGGTAGCAATTACTTTTGCGTAGTCTCCGCCATTCCACATCATAAGTTCGTAGGGTCGGTCCTCTATTTTAGTTGTGTCCCTGTCAAGGATAAATGCCAGTTTATCTCCTTGTTCATTAAATCTAAATTTTGAATATTTTCCTTTATGATTGAATATACTTTTCTCTTCAAATGTATTGTAATCTATGATGCTTATGGTGTTGTTTTGAATAGAATCCTTACCAGTAGAATGGACCATCAATTGGTTGTTAAATTTTGACCATTCGTAATCCAAAGTATATGGATAAGAGATGATCGTGTTCTTATTGTCATTGTATACAAAAAGTTGGGTGCCGTTTTCTTTTCCCTCATCTTTTACTAATGTGGTGTCTTTTTTTGATGATCTTTTATGCAGTTTTAATGCCACTGAACCACCACCCTTTTCTGGCATTTTATATGAATCAACATCAGGAATTTTATCAAATTGATATTGCATAAGACTGTAAATGCCCATTGTATCTTTAGGCATTTTATCTTTTTTGACTTTCTCTTTTTTTAATTTGTTTATAGTGTCAATATGGGGGGATATTTGAAATGCAATGAATTTATTCGTAAAATCAAACTTAGCATTGTGCGCGCGTTCGAATTTTGTAGTTTGTTTTGTTTGGGTATTGTACAAACAAAGTGTCTCATCTCCTTTGCCAGGCTTAATTGAATAAGAGACCCATTGACCACTTGGAGAAATAATTACATCTTCAATCTTATTCCAAATATCCCAGGTATCGGGTGTCATGGATTTTTTTTGTGAAAATATCGCTGTTGAAAATAATATAATTAGGGAGGTCTGAAATAATCTTGAGAACATAGGTTAAAGTTAAAATGTGTTGAGATAGCAATATAGAAATTAATTTGTCGATTTATTGGTCTAAGAATTGTTTTTCTTATTGACTACTTAATATTACTGTCATATAGGTTTTTAAATGATTCTAGACTAAGAACCAATACTTTATAGTTATATTTGCATATTTTATAATATATAACTAGCAATTTTGACACTTAAGCGTTTTTTCTATCATCTTTTATTAATGGCGGCCTTTGTGGTCTTGGTTTTTGTTGGTGTTTTACTTTGGCTTAAGGTATATACGAATCATGGCCAAAAGTTGGAATTGCCGAATTATAAAGAGATGCAATTGGAAAAAGCAAAGTCTGATGCAAAAGCCAAATCTTTTGAAATTATTGTAAAAGACTCATTATATGAAGTTGGTGTTCCTGGTGGACAAATATTGACTCAAAACCCAGTTGCAGGTTCATTGGTTAAAGAAAATCGTAAGGTTTATGTCGATATTGCAAGATATAACGCTACGGTAAATAAATTGGCTGATCTACCAATGATGTATGGACGTGAATACAATGGTGTAAAAAGATCATTGACTCATTTAGAAATAAACTCTAAAATTGCCAGATACAAGCATGATATCGGGGAGCCTGACCATATTTTAGAAGTCTACTATAACAATAAGCTTGTTGATGGGAAAAATGGTAAAACACCCAATGTTGAGATAAAGACAGGTGGAACACTTGAATTTGTATTGAGTAACAGAAGAGGGGGATCTTCTCAAATTCCAGATTTGAAGTGTAAAAGGATGAAAACAGTCAAATTTATCCTTGGAAAGAGTTTTCTCAAACTAGGAGATATCGAAAAAAGAGGAGCCATTGAGCTTAATAAAATGGATTCAACCTTTGTTATCAGTCAATTTCCACCTTATAGAGACAGTACGACCGTAGATCACGGCACAACTATCGATATTGTTATCCAACAAGGTAAACCAGATATTTGTAAGTAACCTTCTTAAATTACACAAGTCTATCAATGACGGTAAACCTTGATATTAAATAAGTTATACATTGTATTATTTTCTCTATGAATGAACAGTAATCATAGTATTCTGGTTTTTTTTTATCTAAATTTTACTTCTTGGTTAAATCGTTGCAAATAAAGCCACCAAACACCTAAAAAACACTTCTTTTATCTTGCATTATTGATAAAAAAACATCTACTTTTGCAGTCACTAAAAAAAGATCTTTCAAATGCAGGCCTTAAATCAGTTTTCTATCCCAATTAAAGGATTGAATTTTGGTAAACACGAGTATGATTTTCTGATTCAAAATAGATTTTTTGATGAATTTGAAGGTTCTCCAATAAAGTTTGGAGAATTGAAAACGCATCTTGTCTTAGATCGAAGAATAAGAGATTTAGAACTTTATTTTTCGACTCAAGGATATATTGAATCAGAATGTGACAGATGTACAGCAGAAATAAAATTGCCCATTGATGCTTCGATTAAATTTATAGTAAAATTTAGTGATGAAGAACAATCAGACGGAGAAGTTTTTTTCGTATCTACAGAAAGTCATGAAATCAATGTTGCGCAAATGGTGTATGAACACCTAATTTTAGCAATCCCATTGATCAAAACATACGATTGTCAAGACGAAGATCCAATACCTTGTAATGAAAATGTACTTGATGTATTGGATGGAGTTGAATATGAGCCTGAAGAAGAAGTTGTTAATAACAATCCATTTGGAGATGCTTTTAAAGATTTGAAAATTACAAAAACAAAATAAGATGGCACATCCAAAGAGTAGAATATCCAAACAACGAAAAGGAAAAAGAAGAACGCATAAAAAAGCAACTATTCCTCAAATCGCTGTTTGTGGCAAAACTGGTGAAGCACACTTATATCACAGAGCTTACGAGCATGAAGGTGATTTATATTACAAAGGTAAAGTGCTTGTGCAAGGCAATACTGAAGAAGTATAGCCTTATACATTCAAAATATATGAGCCCTATGTGTAATTATTATTATACAAGGGCTTTTTTTGTTTTACCTAACATGCTTTCATAACAAACTCATACCATGAAAACTATAATCAATACTGAAAATGCTCCTGCTCCTGTTGGACCTTACAATCAATCGGTAAAAGTTGGAAACATGCTTTTCATTTCTGGACAAATTGCTTTAGACCCAACAAATGGCGAATTGATTCTGACTTCAATTGAAGACGAAACTGAGCAAGTCATGAAAAACCTTGGAGCTGTATTGAGCAAAGCCGGTATGAATTACGAAAACATTGTGAAAGCTTCAGTTTTTGTAAAAGATATGAACTTGTATAGCAGAATTAATGCTGTTTATGCAAAGTATTTTGATGAAGCGACCGCACCAGCTAGAGAACTTGTAGAAGTGGCCAACTTACCTAAGTTTGTCAATATCGAAATTTCTGTGATCGCAGCAGACTAATTAAGCATTACATTTATAAAATAGAGAAGAGATGAAACGCGTACTATCATGCATTCAACCCACAGGAGACATTCATTATGGTAACTATTTTGGTGCTGTAAAAAATTGGGTAGAATTACAAGAGACGTATCAAACAATTTATGGTGTTGTGGATTATCATGCTATGACGATGCCCTATAATCCTAAAAAATTGCGAGAAAATACCTGGGAGTTAATTTATAATTTGATGGCAATGGGAATTAAGCCTGATAATTTATTTATACAATCACTTGTTCCAGAACATGCAGAACTGAGTTGGATATTTAACAATTTTGCTTCTATGGGACGTGTTGAAAATATGACCCAATTTAAGGATAAGAGTGTTCAAAGTAAAGCAGGGAAAGATGGGTTTATTTCAGTAGGACTTTTTGATTATCCTGTTTTACAAGCAGCTGATATATTAATTTATAAAGCTGATTTTGTTCCAGTTGGAGAAGATCAACGTCAGCACTTAGAGTTGACAAGAGAGATAGCTCAGAGATTCAACAATCAAGTTGGTAAAGAATATTTTGTATTGCCTGAAACATTATTTACCGAAACACCAAAAATAAAATCAACAGCCGATCCAAGCAGAAAGATGAGTAAAAGTGCAGGTGATAAACACAACATCAGTGTTTTTGCTGAAGAAGCTGTTATAAGAAAGAGAATCAAGTCTGCTGTTACAGATACAGGTGAAGTTGTAGAAGGTCAAATGAGTGACGGTATTAAGAATTTATTTGAAATATTAAAAGCTGCAGACAGGCAAGATGATTTTGATAGTTTGATGGGTGATTACAACAGTGGAACCCTCAAATACTCAGCTCTAAAAGATGCTGTTGCAGAAGCACTTGTTGGTTTAAGCAATTCTTTCAATGCACGTAAGAAAGAAATTACAGCAGATAAAAGAGCGGTGAAATACCAAATCAAAATATCAAGTGACAATATCAGAAAGATAGCTCAAGAAACTATCAAAGAAGTTAAAGATTTATGTGGATTGGTTAATGTAAAATTCTAGTTATGAAAATTATTTGTATAGGAAGAAACTATGTCAATCATGCTAAGGAAATGAATAGCGAAGTTCCTAAAGAACCAATGATTTTCATAAAGCCAGAAACGGCGATCAACAATCAAGATACTCTTCAGTATCCTATATTTACCAAAAGCTTACATTATGAGCTAGAACTTGTGTTGAAGATTTCTAAAACAGGAAAAAATATCTCACTTGAGAATGCGTCACAGCATTATCAAGAGATTGGACTGGGAATTGACTTTACAGCAAGAGATATACAATACAAGTGTAAAGAAAAAGGACATCCTTGGGAAAAAGCCAAAGCATTTGATGATTCGGCAACAGTAGGAGCCTTTGTCAATAAAGAAAAATTGAACACACAGAACATCAGTTTTGAATTGAAATTAAACGATGAAACAAAACAAATTGGAAGATCAAAAGATATGATCTTTGACTTTGATTACTTGATACATTATGCTTCACAATTTTTCACCTTGGAAGAGGGTGACCTTATTTTTACAGGGACACCAGAAGGGGTAGGCGAAGTAAAAGTTGGTGATAAGCTTGTGGGTTATTTAGAATCCGAAATATTATTTAATGTCACAATAAATTAAGATATTTGTTCACAGAAAAAAAATTAATAAAAATATGCCATATTTATTTACATCAGAATCAGTATCAGAAGGACATCCAGATAAGGTATCTGATCAAATTTCTGACGCTTTAGTAGATCATTTTTTAGCTTTTGACAAGAACTCTAAAGTAGCTTGTGAAACTTTAGTGACTACAGGTCAAGTTATTTTAGCTGGTGAAGTCAAAACGAAAACATATTTAGATGTTCAACAAATAGCTAGAGATGTTATCAAGCGTATCGGATACACAAAATCTGAATATATGTTTGATGCAGACTCTTGTGGTGTTTTGTCTTCAATTCATGAACAATCACCTGATATTAATCAAGGTGTAGACAGAGCTAAAAAAGAAGATCAAGGTGCTGGTGATCAAGGGATGATGTTTGGTTATGCTACCAATGAGACAGATAACTATATGCCTTTGGCTTTAGATCTTTCTCATAAGATTTTGATTGAATTGGCAGCTATCAGAAAGGAAGGTAAAAAGATGACTTACTTGAGACCAGATTCTAAATCTCAAGTGACAATCAAATATTCTGATGATCATAAACCTGTGGCTATTGATTCAATAGTTGTAAGTACTCAACACGATGACTTTGATGCTGAAAAGAAAATGTTGGCTCAAATCAAGGACGATGTTAAAAACATTGTTATCCCAAGAGTAAAGAAAAAGTGTAGTGCTTCAACCGAGAAGTTGTTTACAAATAAAATTACCTTTCATGTTAACCCTACAGGTAAGTTTGTAATAGGAGGACCTCACGGTGACACTGGGTTGACAGGAAGAAAAATAATCGTAGATACTTACGGTGGTAAAGGTGCTCACGGTGGTGGGGCATTTTCAGGTAAAGATCCATCTAAGGTAGATAGATCTGCAGCTTATGCAACTAGACACATTGCAAAGAACTTGGTTGCTGCAGGTGTTTGTGATGAAATACTTGTTCAAGTTTCTTATGCAATTGGTGTTGCAGAACCAACAAACATCTATATTAATACATACGGAACATCAAAAGTTAAACATTCAGATTCTAAGATTGCAGACATTGTGAATGATGTTTTTGATATGAGACCATATGGTATTGAAACAAGGTTAAAGTTGAGAAATCCGATCTATTCTGAAACTGCTGCTTATGGACACATGGGACGTAAATCAGAAAAGAAAACTGTACAATTTATCAACGGTTCAGGTAAGACAATAAAGAAGAACGTCGAGACATTTACCTGGGAAAAATTAGACTACGTGAAGAAAGTACAGAAAGCTTTTGGGTTGTAGGTTTGACAAAAAAGTTTACGATTATAAATAATACAAAAAAGAGAATCTGATTTCAGATTCTCTTTTTTTATGTGCAATTGATAATAGACATAAAAACAATAATTTAACAGAATGAGCCCTTATGAGTATGTTAGTCTTTATTTTGATAATAAAGATTGATTCTTCATTGTTAAACGCCTCTTGATTTTCTTCTTCTTTTTCCTAACCTTTTTCTTCTTTTATGGTTTATAAATAAAAGCTATCACGATAGCTATCGGGAAGTAACATTATGTTTTTAAATCACTTCTCCATATATTCGTAACATCTAATAAATGTACTATGAAACTAGATCAATTTAAAGATAGACATATTGGCCCTGATTCTTCAGAAATCAATGAAATGTTAAACTCAATTGGCATCTCATCTGTAGAAGAGCTTATTCAAAAGACAGTTCCCGATTCTATCCGATTAAAGGAAGAGTTGAACTTACCCGAAGCCATGTCTGAATTTGAGTACTTAAGAGAATTGAAACAGACTGCTCAGAAAAACAAAGTATTCAGATCTTATATTGGTCAAGGTTATTATGGGACAATAACGCCATCTGTAATCTTGAGAAATATCTTCGAAAATCCAGGATGGTATACACAATATACACCATATCAAGCTGAGATTGCTCAAGGAAGATTAGAAGCCTTGCTGAACTTTCAAACGATGGTATGTGATTTGACTGGAATGCCTTTGGCAAATGCTTCATTGTTGGATGAAGGAACAGCTGCGGCTGAAGCCATGATTATGTGCTATGGTATTATTAACAAGCGTACGAAAACACCTATCAATAAATTCTTTTTAGATCAATATACTTTCCAACAAACAAAGGACGTAATTATTGGTCGTGCAACACCATTAAATATCGAAGTTGTAGAAGGGGATTGGAAGACTGCTGATTTGGATGAAACTTATTTTGGTGCTTTTGTACAATACCCGAATGCAATCGGAAGCGTTGAAGAGTACGGATCGTTTTCTGAGACATTAAAGAGCAACAACAAAATGTTGGTTGTAGGTGCTGATCTTTTAAGTTTAAGTTTGTTGAAATCTCCTGGTTCTTGGGGAGCTGATGTGGTTGTTGGTACGACACAAAGATTTGGTGTGCCCATGGGTTTTGGTGGGCCTCATGCGGCTTACTTAGCAACAACAGAAAAATACAAAAGACAAATTCCAGGTAGAATTATTGGTGTTTCACAAGATAGACATGGCAACCGTGCTTTGAGAATGGCATTGCAAACTAGAGAACAACACATTAAAAGAGAGAAGGCAACTTCTAATATATGTACGGCTCAAGCTTTGTTAGCAATAATGGCATCTATGTATGCTTGTTATCATGGTCCCAAAGGAATTCAAGGCATTGGATTGAAAGTGCAAAATAATACAAAAGCATTGTACAAGCATTTAAAATCATGTGGATTTGAAATACTAAACAATACATTTTTTGATACGATTTCTTTTAAGGTTTCAGATGATCAAAAAAGCCAAATTGTTAAACTTTCTGAAAACAATGGTATCAATTTCTTTTATAATGGAAATACAGTTTCAATCAGTTTAGATGAAACAGTTTCTGCACAAGACTTGGTTGATATTAAAGCCAGTTTGACATTAGGAGAAGTGAGCGAATTTACCAATGGTGTTGAATATGGTGTTACATCAGCAATGATTCGAGAATTGGATTATCTGACGCATCCAGTTTTTAATTTGCACAGAACAGAAACGCAAATGATGCGTTATATCAAGTCTTTGGAAAATAAAGATTTGTCATTAGTACACTCGATGATTGCGTTGGGCAGTTGCACGATGAAGTTGAATGCTGCTACGGAATTGATACCAGTGTCTTGGCCTGAATTTGGAGGAATGCATCCATTTGTTCCAAAAAATCAAATGCAAGGATATCAACAAATATTTGATGAGTTGACAGCTTATTTGGCGGAGATTACTGGGTTTGCAGGATGTACATTACAACCCAATTCAGGGGCACAAGGCGAATATGCCGGTTTGATGATGATTCGCGCTTATCACTTGAATAATAAAGATGATCACAGAAATATAGTTTTGATTCCTTCTTCTGCACATGGTACAAATCCTGCATCAGCTGTTATGGCAGGAATGCAAGTTGTAGTTACAGCATGTGATGAAAAAGGCAATATCTCATTGGATGATCTTAAAGTAAAAATAGAAGAACACAAAGACAATTTAGCAGGCATCATGATTACCTACCCCTCAACTCATGGTGTTTTTGAAGAAGACGTTATAGAAATATGTGATCGCATTCATGATGCGGGAGGTTTGGTTTATATGGATGGAGCCAATATGAATGCACAAGTTGGATTGACAAGTCCAGGAGCGATTCATGCAGATTGTTGTCACTTGAATTTGCACAAGACTTTTGCAATTCCACATGGAGGTGGAGGTCCGGGAATGGGGCCTGTTTGTGTAAATGAAAAACTATTGCCATTTGTACCTGGTCATCCATTTGCTGACAATGCAGTGACAGCAATAAGTCCAATTTCTGCCGCACATTGGGGAAGCGCCAGTATCTTATTGATTTCTTACGCATACATTAAAATGCTAGGAAAAGATGGTGTTAGATTATCGACCGAAGCCGCCATCCTAAATGCAAATTACATCAAGAGTATGTTGTCAAATGACTACGATGTTTTATACACCAACATAAATGGATTTTGTGCCCACGAGCTGATTTTGGACTTGAGAGACTTTAAAGATGGTGGTGTTTCTGCTGAAGATGTTGCTAAGCGTCTGATGGATTACGGATTCCATGCACCAACTTTATCCTTTCCGGTTGCTGGTACTATAATGATAGAACCAACAGAAAGTGAAAGCAAAGATGAATTGGATAGGTTTATTGTGGCTTTACAATCGATCAGAGAAGAAATCAGAAATGTTGTGGAAGGAAAAGTTGATGCTGTAGACAATGTGTTAGTTAACGCTCCGCACCCATTGCATGAAATTTCTGCTGACGAATGGCATCATAAATATTCACGATCTGATGCGGCTTATCCATTAGCATACTTGAGAGGCAGTCTTAAGTTTTGGCCAACAATTGCAAGAGTAGACAATGCATTTGGAGATCGCAACTTAATTTGTACCTGTCCTCCAATGGAAGCGTATATGGAGAGTTGAAAATAAGATAACAATCCCACAGTTAGGTGTCAAATATTAATAGCTCTGTATTGTAAATGCAGAGCTATTTTTTTATTGAAATTGATGTTGCGAGTAACAAGAATGGGTAGCCCACTTAATCTAATCACAAGATTTTAGTTTTATTTTTCAAGTTCCCATCCTTCTAAAGAAACCTTACTGCTGTAATAAATTAAGTTGTAATCATCATTTATTCTGCTGTAGCGCTTTACTATTTTAAAAGCACCAGTTTTTTCAACTATAGTTTCGAAGATTATTCCACTAAAATTATCAAATGTTCTTTGGTAAGCGCCACCTTGATCGTTGAAAGCTTTGTGTAGCTTCCAATTTTCTTTTTGCCATTTTGAACCATCACTCTTTTCAGCCAATGGAAAGACAATATGGTTCATTTGGTATATACTATCTGAATGAAATTTATTGTAAAAAGTAACAAAATCTGATGGTATTTCCATAGTCAAAACTTCTTCAGATTTTGTTACAAAATCTTTTTTCACACTTTCCTTACAAGATGTAATTATTGAAAGAATAACCAGTAATAATATAAATCGAAACATTTTTATTTTTTTATTCTAATGTCATTAACATAATTCATAATCCATAATCCATAATCCCACTCTCAATTTTTTCCTTAATAATTAATTTTTCCTCATTAATTATTAATCATTCATCCACCCTCAAAGCATAAACCAAATAAAAATCATCAATAAGATCCGTATAAATGTCATACTCTTGAAAAGCATCCTCTTTTTTGACCCAACCTTTCAATTCTAAGTCCTTTTTAAAGTATATGAACGGATAAACATGCATATGTCTTTTAAAGTCAAGTTCTTTTTTCCCCCAAGCTTTATACATACATTCCTTGGCGCTCCAAAAAATATGATAATAAGCATCTAAATTATTTTCGTCCAATTGAGATATCTCTTGATTCGAAATAAACTTCTTATGAATCCTAGAAATTTTATCCTCC
Source organism: uncultured Saprospiraceae bacterium (assembly GCA_905480605.1). Taxonomy (GTDB): domain Bacteria; phylum Bacteroidota; class Bacteroidia; order Chitinophagales; family Saprospiraceae; genus RFSX01. The sequence continues at coordinate 69,338 of CAJQRD010000020.1, forward strand.
TTCTTCTGGATGTCTATACCTACTACAGAATTTGATATAATAGCTGCAGCCCTGTTTTTTGAATGACTGATAGATATATGACAATTCGAATTTTCTAAAATGGGTTTGCCAAAATTATCTTTTGATATTTCACAAGATGTGGTATCGATGATCGTTTTGATTAGATATCGACTGCAAAACCACTCTTTTTGCCTGTGTTCTTTGTAGGAGCGGACCATATTTAGCTCGTTTTCAGTCAAATTGAGCTTATTAATGTAAAAATCATTGCTTTCAGTGTTTTCCCAAACAACAATTCTTGTTTTATTAAAATCAATTTTTTTATTGAATATCAACGGCATAAAATATCTTACATTTGTAGATTCAAAAGTAAAGATATGATTCTAACTGACGTACAGATACTAGAGAGCATAGAAAATGGCGAAATCGTCATAGAACCTTATGATCGCAAGAGCTTGGGCACCAATTCATATGATGTTCATCTTGGGAAATATATGGCAGTTTACACTGAAGATGTTCTAGATGCTAAAAAACACAATCCTATAAAAGAAATCATAATTCCTGAAGAAGGATATGTGATTCAACCTGGTACTTTATACCTAGGAGTGACTGAAGAGTATACTGAAACCCATGCGAGTGTTCCTTTTTTGGAAGGCAAGTCTTCTGTAGGAAGGTTGGGAATTGATATTCATGCTACTGCAGGAAAGGGTGATGTTGGGTTTTGCAATACCTGGACCTTAGAAATTAGTTGTGTTCACCCAGTGCGTGTTTATGCAAGTATGCCAATTGGTCAATTGATTTATTTTAAAGTTGATGGCAAAATTGAAAATTACTACAATAAGAAATCAAATGCTAAGTACAACCAAAGGACAACGAAACCTGTTGAAAGTATGATGTTTAAAAACAAATTTTAATTTTTTTCATTATTACATTTCTATAAGAAAATTCAAACTGATTTATGTCCAACGAGATTAAAATTCCGTCTGATCTATTAAAAGAATTTCTGAGATCACCACGGTCAGATGTGCGTGGAAGAGGGGAGTTAATTTATTTGAAGGGCAACGTGCTTGAGGTTTACTACGATAAGAACACTTATAAGGTACATGCTCAAGTTCAAGGCTCAAGAATCTACAATACAAGTATTAAGTTTTCCAGTTCATTTGCTGTTATTTTAGGTGCTGAATGCAACTGCCCTTATGGTGATACATGCAAGCATAGTTTGGCATTGGCATATCATCTTTTAAATGAGAGTAATGTCCGCATTATATCTGACGGATCTGATAGGCAAATTAAATTGGCTAAAACGAAGGCTTCAACTTTTCGTGTTATACCTGGGAACAATTTGGAAGAGTGGCGTAAGAATATAAACTATTTGAGACCCTATTCTGTATTTCCTCACAGACCCTCAAATTTGATCAAATTTAAACTTGAGCAAGACGGAATGTTTGTCGGTGAATTTTATACCAAAGATTGGTATAACGCTCCAGAAGAAAAGAATGGTGAAGCTGTCATTCAACTTAAGTCTAAAAAGTTATCCATCAAATGTAATTCATGTTCATTCAATTCTGAAGGTCTTTGTAAACATCAGTATATAATACTTGATGAAATGTTATCCATGGATGCGGTTTTCGAAAATGATTATGAAACAATAATAGAAAATTCTGCAGCAGAAATTGGGATTTCACCCAGTAATTTTATCAAGTATTTTAAGGTCAGCTTGGTTGACAAAAAATTCCAGATTGAATCCACATCACCTTCGATCTTGTTTGACGATAACATTGAAGAAATAAAAGAATCATTTTCTACCCATGTTGATTATAAAAAATTAGAAGCCAAACTGGAAGGTACAACGACTATGGGGGAAGCTTTTGTTTGGACTGAAGAAGAGGTCGGATTTGAAACTGACGTTCTGTTGATTCTTTCTGGAAAGAAAAATAAAGATGGTTCTAAATTGGCGTCAAATTTTAAAGTCAGTGATCGAGCTAGATTGATGCCAAAGGCACAGTTCGATTTTTTTAACCGTTATATTTTGTTGAAAAAGAGCTTCTTTAATGATGATCGAAAGCAAGATTACCTCAATATATGGGAGTTGATAACAGAAAGCAGAGAAACAATAAAGTCTAGTTTAAATTACTATTATAAAGCCAAGAAGGATTCACGTTATTTTAATGATGGGGGTATATTTACGGCAAGGAAAAGTGATTTAAATCCTTTTGATTTTCGACATGAAGAAATATCCGTAACGGCAATCGCCAATAAAGTGGATGAATTTTACCAATTGGAATTCAAAGTGAAAGTGGGGGAAAGTGAAATGCCTTTTACAGGAGATGATATTGTGACCTCTTTCTTTTTAGTAAAAAATCAAGAAGGTTTCTTTTACAACAATAGCTTTGTTTTTAAAATCTTAAAATTTATTGGTGATCAGCCAATTAAAAAGTTTACACCAAAAGACAAACATTCATATTTTGAAATAATCAATTATCTGCAGGACAAAGTAGACTTGGTGAATAATTTGCCAGTAGAAACAAATGATGTCTTTGTTGATAAATATAAGTACAACATCAAGCTTAAAGAACTAGGTGACTTTATAATTTTTGAACCTATCATTGCCTTTGATCAAGGTGAACTAAATGTATTGGTTGAGGGTACAAAGTTTATTGATGGAATCCGATATTCTTTTGATGAAACTGTGATTACAGACTTTCGGAATACTTTCCTGAACTTCAATAAAAATTTCATCATGGAGTCAGAAGGATTTCCATGTGTGTATTTGAACAAGTCAGACTACCTTGACCAACTATGGTATCTAGAATTTTTTGAGAAATGTAATGATGCCAACATTTCAGTGATTGGACATCAGGATTTCCAAAGGTTAAAACTTAGCGAACACAAGGCAGATATTCAAGAAGAACTGGCCTCGAATATAGATTGGTTTGATCTTAATATCATCATGAAGTTCGGTGACGAGATCATTGAAAGAAAAAAATGGATAAAAGCGATAAAGGATGGGCAGCAATATATTGAATTAGACGATGGTAGTTTAGGTTTGTTACCAGAAGAGTGGTTTAACAAATTGTCTAGTATCATAAAAGTTGCAGATACCGGTAAAGAAGGCTTACGTATCAGTAAGATGAGATTCAATATAATTGATGAATTGTTTGATCAAATTGATAATGCTGAGATCATTCGGGAAATTGAAGAAAAGAAAAAAGCACTATTAGAATATAAAGGCAAAAAGTCTTATATAATTCCAACAACAGTTAATGCTGAGGTTCGACCTTACCAACAACAGGGTTATGATTGGTTACGCTTCTTAGAGAATTACAAGTTGGGAGGTATTTTGGCTGATGACATGGGATTAGGAAAGACATTGCAAATGATAAGTTTGTTGGCTTCTGCCAAACAAGAATCCAAATGTTTTGCATTGATTATTGTGCCCAATAGTTTGCTGTTTAACTGGTCAAGAGAATTGGATAAATTTTGCCCTGATCTCACTTATATGATTTATCATAAATTGGATAGGAGATCTAAATTAGATGATTTTGAAGATTTTGATGTTGTCATTACAACTTATGGTACAGCAACGAAAGATGCGCAATTATTGAATCGTTTTACTTTCAGCCATATTATTCTTGATGAATCTCAGGCTATTAAAAACCCATCATCAAAGCGTTTCAAATCTTTAAGATTGTTGAGGGGTAAAAATAAATTTTGTTTAACTGGTACACCAATTGAAAACAACACTTTTGATCTGTACGCACAAATGTCTTTTGTCAATCCTGGCTTATTAGGTAATCAGACTTATTTCAAGATAAATTTTTCAAATCCAATAGATAAAGCAGGTGATCCTGAAGCAACCAAGTTGTTGACTAAAATGGTGCACCCGTTTTTATTGAGAAGAACAAAAGACCAGGTGGCAAAAGATCTACCAGATAAAGTAGAGTCCGTTATGTATTGCGAAATGCACCCTCATCAAAGACAAATGTACGACGAGCTGAAAGATCAAATCCGTCAAGATCTTATGAACAAAATGAACGATGAACAAGGCAGTTTGAAGTTCATGGTGTTGGATGGATTGTTGCGTTTACGTCAGTTGTGTAATTCTCCTTTGTTGGTCGATAAAAATCTGACAGGAAGTGATGCTAATTCATCCAAAATTGATGCTTTGGTATATTCATTGTCGGAGGAAATTGGAGATGGTAACGCTTTGGTTTTTTCACAGTTTGTACAAACATTGGATTTGATAAAGAAAGCACTTGATCAAAAGGGAATTAAATATGCTTACTTAGATGGACAAACTAAAAAGAGAGATGAAGTAGTGGATTCGTTTATGAATAATGATGAGTGTAAAGTTTTCTTATTAAGTCTAAAAGCCGGTAACACTGGTCTGAATCTAACCAAGGCACAATATGTGTATATATTTGATCCTTGGTGGAATCCAGCTGTTGAGGCACAAGCAATTGATCGAACACATAGAATTGGACAGAATAATAAAGTTTTTGCATACAAATTAATTTGTAAAGACACTGTTGAAGAAAAAATTGTACAATTACAAAAACGTAAAAAGAAAATTGCATCTGATATTATAAAAACAGACGATGCAGTTTTTAAGTCATTAAATAAAGATGATTTGATGGCATTATTTGAATAAAAAAATTACAAATGAAAAATTATATCTATAGTTTATTATTGGTAGGATTTGGTTTGGTTTCATGCAATCAATCAAAAACAACTCCTAAATCTGATGCAGTAACAACTGCTATTCCTGAAACAAAGATAATTAAAGCAAAGAAGGGCGATACAGTTAATGCACAACCAGGAGATAAAATTTATATGGAATCTACAATTACTGTTCAAAACACACATGATTTGCCAAACAGTTTCTTTAATAGAAAATGGATGCGGTCGCCTTCGGAAGATAAAGACTATGAAGGAGAGGTATACAGACCAGAAGGACATACAAATTTGACACCTATGCGTTTTACACCAACATTTACTTTCATGAAAGACAAGTCTTGTGAATATTTGAAGCAGATGTCAAATGACGCTCATGAAATGGAAGGCGCTTCTTGGGCATACAATATTAGTAAGCAATTAAGGATTTTCAAGAGCGTAAATACAGAAAGAGAAATGTTATATGACTGGAAGATAAAAGAGACGAAGGAAGATTTATTGGTTGTTGAAGCAGGGAGTTCTGGAAGCCGATAAATGAAAAAGTAAAATAAGGTCTGAAGCCAATTCCATAAAGGGAATTGGCTTTTTTTATGTTTTATAGCAAAGTTTGATTAATGACCTTTTTGTGTATTACCAAGACTCGTTAAGTTATTACAAAAGCAATGATGATTTATTTAAATATCTAAATCTATGAGAAATAGCTAGTCTATACTTTCAGCACAAGAAAGATTTCAAACTATTCCAAATATCAGATTTTCAATATTCATTATTTCGCGAACTAATTTTTAGAAAAGAATTGAAAAGTACGATGGACCTTTGGCATTCATGCTTTTTCATACGCCAATAATTTGGAGGGCCATTTAGCCTTTTTTGTTTTATGGGGGTAGAGGTGTTGCGTTTTGAGTAATGTTAAGTGTTGGTTTATTGATAAGGTTTGCTGTAGAAGAAAATAATTTTATAAGTATAGATAGGAGTTTGAATGAAGAGGTATTTGACTGATCATTTTTATGTTTTACTAAGCTTTTATATTAAAGTGGGAGAAATTAATGTTTAATATGTTAATCAGTAATGAGATTTAAATAAGTAAAAAATACCAATTTTCTATTTATCTTGAGAATTCACTCCTAAAACATTAATTACGTATGCCTAAAAATGAAAATAAACTACCTTCGCAAAAAGGGAAAAACGAAAAATTCCAAAATGAAATTCAGAAAAGAATAAAGAATTTGGACGTCCAAAAGATAAGTAACGGGGCGTTTAGCTCAATTTTAGATAGCTTTGAAGGATTAATAAATTACCTAATAATGGTGGGCGACTTTAAAGGCTTTCGTGTGAATAAAACGGAATTATTAAATTTATTAAATGACTCACTTCAACCCACAAAAGATCATCTAAGTACAAGTGGCACGTATAATAATTATGAAGTCGCAGGCTACTATTTGATTGTAAAGCAAATAAATAACAATATTGAGCTTCAGTTTCAGTATTTACTTTGTGAACAAATGTCTAATTTTCTGGCTGCGAATATTATCGAAACCACAGGCTATAAGTATTACAGAATAAAGAGTGATGATAATGTAAGTACAGAAGATGGGGTAGAGGGAACTTTATTAGAGTTTAATATAGATCCAAATGAGAGACCAATGGATATTTTTGGTCTTGGGAAAAGTTATATCTCTAAAGTAGATTTAGATATATTATTAAGCCAAAATGAAAATCTATTTATTTCACTTGCTAATATTATTCCAGGTGAATTGGGCTATGAATATGGTTCTGATTTGTCTGGTAAACATATTGCATTAAAAATAGAAGGTGATTCTTATGCTAATGTGATTTTTGGTGCCCAACCAGCTGATGGCGATGAATCAGGAGAGAGTTTACTTCCTCAATTTTTTATTACTGCACCATGCCCTCCTTATTGGGATCCTGAGTTTTCACCTGGTTCTGGCACTCCAGATGTTACAGAATTTGTTTCAATTACAAATGCTGGAAAAGTGACTTCTGTTGATACAGTTCAAGATGGAAATGCCAAGTAAGCATAGTTGTTATTTCTTTCTTCAGTTATTTTTTCTTTTTTTTCTTTTTACAGATTTTTCTTCCTTTGACTTAGATAGCAATAAGTATAATTATTTTGTATTCGAAGATAGCTCAGGAAATATTTGGATTAGCAGTCAAGAAGGTTGGACGAAATTTAATGGTGAAAGGAAAGTAAATTATTGGGCCAATGAGACTTTAGGTTTTGAAGGACAATATGTTCAAAGCAATATCTTTGAGGATTCAGATTATAATTTATACTTTACTACTTATGAGTATTTGATTAAATATGATCCAAAGTTTAATGTCTTTAAGTCATTCCAGTTATTCATAGATGAAAATATAGAATATAGTATCATTGCGATAAATGACCTTGAAAATCATTTGTATTTGACTGCAAATAATAAGTTAATCATTTATGATTTTCACTCTCAAGAAATTGTGAAGGTTATTAATAATGATGTCAAATCTAAGAGATTCGCAATTGCTGAAGATTATAATTTTATAATTGGTTGCCCATGGATAAATGGAGATGGAATTGAAATATTTATTTGCGAAGATGATAAATGGGTTAAGCAAAAGTTATTCGAAAGTGTAATAAATCCGAATTTAGATCCTACATTAAAATTTCAAAATGTAATTATAGATAATAATATAATTTGGGTTTTAGGAAATAATTTTATTTGTAAAATTGACAGAATTGAAAATAGATTATTGAAAAATATGATTATAATCCTGAATCTAATTTCAATGATTTTGTTTTGTTTTCAGGCCATTTAATTCTTTCTACAAAAAAAGAAGGACTTGTTGCATTCGATATAAATAATGGATCCTTCTTCCATCCTGAAAAATTTAAATTTTTTAGGAGTAAGTCTATATCAAGATTAAATTTATTAGCAAGAAATAGGATAATGTTAAGTTTTCCTAATGAAGGAGTTCAGTATGTTGAATTAGAGCCTATGTATAGTTTAATTGATGGTGTAAATGAATCATTACATTTAGCAAACCACGGAAATAGTAATATTATTGGTGTTTCAAATAAAGGAACCGTCTTTTTATTGGACTCTATGAATAATGTTGTCTTAAAAGAGAGTTTATCTAACTTAACAAGTAATTCAATAATCGATATTGCTTATGATAGCAATGAAGGAATCACATATTTTTTGACAATAAGTTCAATATTATTGTTGAAAGATAATTCAAATAGCTTTGAAAAGCTAAATTCGTTTTCAGATAGACAATTATTTTCTTTTGGAAAATTTGATGAGACAATCACTGTTAATTCTTCTAAAGGGGTATCCAACCTAAGAGGTGATACTATATCATCATTAACCATGTTTTTTTGCAATAATAGTCAGGTTGTTTACTCAAGTGGAAGTGAGGGGGTACAGTTTTGGACTTGTAGTAATAATACTTTTTATTATAGAAATGAGGAAGAGACCTTTAAATTTGATTGTTCTGGGTTTATAAATGATATATACTATAATGATGAATTGATAATAATTAGTAATTCAATTGGTGTTGATTTATTTAAGCGCAAAGAACATGAGTTTGTTCATTTGGTTTTTTCAAATTGTGAATTAGAGAATAAACAATTTTTTGGTTGTACTAAAACTAAAAATGACTTATTCATCTTTACATCTGAAGAAGGATTAATTGTGTCAGATGATTTCTTTAATAACTATTCTATTGAGCGATGTGAACTTGATTTGAACAATAAGCCACCTTTTATTTCAAGTGATTTTGATATTTATTTTTCTAGTTATTCAGGTATAAACGTATTAGACGAGAACAAATTTCAAAACCTAAAGAAGAATAACTTAATTCATGTTGAATCCATATTCGTTGATGGACAAAAACATTCAGACTTCCAGGCTAATTTTATAGATACAATTAACATTGATTTCAGTAAGAAGAATGTAGATTTTGAAATTGATATTGTAAATTTTCAACTATCATCAGGTAATTACATTAGGTATAAATACAATGGCCTATCTAATGATTGGAATTGCATGTCGACTTTGCGACCCGTTAATATTCCTATTTTTAAGTATGGAAAATTCAAGTTTGTAGTTCAGTATTTAAATGGGAGTTATTTAATCGATGAAAAAATAATCCAAATCAACATCGCCCCTCCCTTCCACCAAACTTGGTGGTTTCGTATTCTAGCAGTAAGCACATTGATTGGAATTGGTTTCTCGATTAATTTTTATCAAACAAAGAAAAAGCTACGTGCAAAGCAAATAGAACTTGATAGGCAAAAAGCATTGCAATCTCAACGCAATCGTATGTCACATGATCTTCATGATGAAATGGGAAGTGGCCTTTCAACTATTAGGTATATTAGTAAATCTCTCGAAAAAGAGCAATCCCAACAAAAAGTATTGCAAATTGAAAATATTGCATCATCCTTGATTCAAAACATGAGAGATCTTCTGTGGTCACTGGATGAGTCAAATGATACAATTGCTGGATGGCATTCAAAGGTAAGGCAAACAGTTAATCAGATGTCTAGAAATACAGGGTTGAACAGTTCTATAAACCTTACGAAAGATCATAATGATGTTGCTATCAATGGGATTGTTAGAAGGAATCTAATTCTTGTTCTCAAGGAGGCGATAAACAACGTGCTTAAGCATGCCAATGCTGAAATTATTTCAATTTCAACCTTGATTGAAAGTAATCAACTCATCTTTATTGTAGCAGATAATGGAAAAGGGTTTGATCTTTCTGGCGCCAAGTTAAGACAAAGGAGGTATGGATTAGAGTCAATGAAAGAGAGAGTTGAACAATTAGAAGGAAAACTCAGTATTTTGTCTAATAGTAAAGGTACTACACTTAAAATTTCTATTCCAATAGAATCGTATGACTAAAGACATACAACAACGATCACATTTCTATCCTATCTTTGAATTATGATAAATGAAGAGACACATATTATAAGTATCGTTGAAGATGAAATAGAGATAGGATCCTCTCTTAAGTTGTTTATTAACAACCATACCAATTATTTGTGTGACATTCATTATCAGAATGGTAACGATGGTGTTCAAGGTATTTTAAGTTGCAAGCCAAGTGTTGTGATCATGGATATTGGTTTACCAGATAAAAGTGGTGTCCAATGCGTGAAGGAGATAATAGCAAAAATACCAGATATTAAAATCATTATGTTTACTGTATTTGATACTGATGAATTGCTTTTTGAGGCATTAAAATCTGGAGCAAGCGGTTATATATTGAAAGACGCAAATCACGAAGAGATTGTTCAAGCTATTGGTCAGGCACTCACGGGTGGAGCACCTATGAGTCCTGCCATTGCTCTGAAAGTGATTAAAAGCTTTAAAAGAACACATGTAGACAATAAGTTAGAGAGGTTGACTGATCACCAGCTTAATATATTAAAGCACATATCAGATGGGCTTTTAAATAAAGAAATTGCTCAAATTCTAGAAATACAAGAAGGCTCTGTCAAAGAGCAAGTCCGGCGAATATATAAGAAACTACAGGTTAATAACCGGGTGGAAGCTTCCAACTTATTTAGGAGCTCCAAGTAAAATTCAATTACATACGTAACTAAGAAAAAGGCAACAAGTGCACAGAGTTGCCCCGGGATTTTCATGTCTTGTCGACAACGACATGATTCAGTTTAGGCTTAATTTTTTTAACACTTAAAACTTGAATCATGGATGTTTTATTATTGATCCTCGAATGGCTAGGAGAGGAAATGGGTGGGATCTAATCCCTCAAAAGAATAGTAAGCATGGCAATTTACTTGCCATGCTTCTTTATTTCTTTATTGAACCAAGATCTAAAAATGAGATCTTGATACTTCCCGACATCTACCTCTTTGTTGTTAAATTTTGCTTGTGACATTTGATCAATCAAACTCACACTGTTGAAGTAAGAGTTATAGGATTTGATTGTTAAAGTTTTTTTTGCGCGCTTAAGATATCTTTTGTAGTTATGAATTTTATTATTTAAAATTTCATAATCTATTTTTTTTGATTTGAAAAGACCAATAATATGAAGCAAAGAAATTTGGTTTTTTTGGGCTATGTTTTCACCTTGAATGTTGTTAATTAAATGAATTATTTCATCGTACCTTTCATTTTGAAAACAGTTTTGTGCCTTTGATAATTTTAAGGTGTCTTCATAATTAATACAATCAACCAATTTAATATAATTGTCTATGAGTTTGTTTGTCCAGCCATACCCTTTAATCAAGCTAAGCGTTGAAATTATATTTCCAAACCGTACTTTAGGTATCTTGCCATCAGATTCAAATACTTTGTTGTTTAAAGCATAAATATAAATTTCTCCAATAAGATTTTTGTCTTTAATTTTTTCACTCATCCATCCCTTAATGGAATATTGCACACAGTATAAGATTAGTAAGGTATGCAACTCAGAGTTGATTTTTATTTTTTTACATTTCAACGTTTCAACAATATTTTTTATACAGTTGACTTCTTGATTTTCTATGAGATTTATCAGCTTATTAAAGACATGGATAGTCTCTGATTGAGAACAGTGCGGAACAGTATTTTTTATAAATTCTATTTCGGCAGTGAAATCTATTTTTTTAAGATTGCCCCAATTGATCATGCCAACTTGATACATCTTAAGGCGTTCGAAAATTGAATTGGTGTAGCTTTCAATTAGCTTCTTATAAAGGGTAATGTCTTGATATTTTACTGGATTGTCACTGTAGAATTGAGTGTGATAGAGATTTGATAATGCTTTTTGGTTTTCCAAATCTAGTTGAGAATCTCCTGAAATATTTTTTTCCAAGATTTTTGCATGACTATTTGCCAATTTGTAAAGTCCTCTTCGATTATATGCTTTCACCAGCATTACTTCTTCCTGATACCTTTGCTTTTTAAACTCTTCAATCGCAAGCCATTCTTCCAGCCAATTAAACAAACGTGACATCATATTGGAGAACCCTTTTAATGTCATTTGAGGAAAGTGATTTTCTCTAACGCCGTCAGCATCAGTTATAGATGATATCCGCTCTCGCCGTTTATGCAAGTATTCAAAAAAATCAAAATTGTCTGACCCCTTTCGGGTATGCATAAGTAGGAATTTTCTGAATGAAGACCACTCATCTGGAGAGAGTGTAAGAAGCGTTCTTATGAGTTTGGTGTTAGATAGTATCACGTAAAAGGGGGATGTTTGTTGCTAAATATGTGTGATAAATATAGGAAAATAATACTATAAATAGTGGTCGAGCGTGAATAATATATTATTAAATATGACACTATTTCAGCCTACTGTTGATTTTATTGGTTTATAAGTGTAGGATAATTAAAATATTTAGTCTTTTTCTAAGCGCTATTCATCTTTATCTTCAGAATATTAAATAACACTTAAAACGAATAGTAATGAAAACGCGAAGTATTAACGCTACCCCAATGCGGAGCAATTTTGAATTTGTATTATCCTCTTTTTTTATTTTATTTTTTTTACCAATAAAATTTCGAGCCAATGCGCAAATGTAGCCTTGGACTTTGATGGGGTAAATGACTATGTTGGGAACGGAACACCAGCTACATTTTCCGAATTTACTATATCTGCTTGGTTTAACAGCTCTTCCTTATATAATGACGATGATGTTGAGGATCGTATATTTTCGTTTGCTGATCCAAGGATAGAGGTCGGACTACAAGATAATAGTGTAACAGGTGACGATGGTAAACTTTGGATTTATGATGAACGAGAAGGGACTCCAAGTGGTCTAACATTTAGTACTGCAAATTTATATGATGACAGTTGGCACCATGTTGCATTAACAAAATTGGGAATGATTCGTACCATTTACCTTGATGGCTCATTAGTTGGTACTTGGTCGGCTGTTGATGGTTCATATGGTGATGGGACATTTAATATAGGTACCTGGATAGGTGGTCCTGGGTCAGATGCTGAATTTAAAGGACAAATAGATGAAGTTGCCTTTTTTGACAAAGCAATAACAGCTTCTGAAATTGCAAGTAATTTTGAATGTAAACTTTCAGGTCTTGAAGCAAACTTAAGTGCGTTTTATCCTTTTGAAAATGGGATTCCCGATGCAGATAATACGGCCATCACAACAACACCAACTCATGCGCCGCCTGGTGGTATGGGAGATGGATCATTAAATGGATTCGCTTTAATGGGGTCCTCCTCAAATTTTGTTTGCCCTGCCGTTACTTTTTTGGGTGTACCTTGTATTTTAAACTGCGGTATTGAGTGTGATACATCTGTTCTAAATTTGAGTACAGGCTATAATGTTGATGGAGACGCAATTACTTTAGGTCAACACACGTCAAAATGGCGAGTTGTTGGCACGCCTGCTGGATCAGGTGTAAATCCAGGATTATTTCCATACATTTTATATACACCAAGTGCATGGACTGATATTCCAGGAGCGCAATACATAAGTCCATTTGATATCATTGATAATTCTTTTGACAATATAGCGACCGGAACGTCATTCGATTTCGAAACCTGTTTTTGTGTTTGTGAAGACAACAGTTCAATAACCATTGATTTATCTGCGTATGCTGACAATGCGTTAAATTTGGACTTATACGACAATAGTGTTGTTAACTCTGGTGTTTTTATTATGGATTTATTAGATATCTCTGATACAGAAGGTACTGGAGCTTTTAATGGACCAACATTTGACGACACCCATGTTTTGACCCTCGATGCCGGGCAATATTGTATGAAAGCTGCCCTTCAGAATGATGGATCAAGATACATGGGACTTTCTATTAATGCTTCTGTTACTGGTGCAGGGTTAATTAAGTCAGATTGTTGTGGATATTCTACTAATGGAATTACAGGATATGTTTATGACGACAAAAACTGTAATGGTAATTATAATATTAATAGTGATGGACTACTACCTGGAATTGAGGTAGTATTATGCGATAGTGGAGGCGTCGAAATTGAATCTACAATGACTGATATCTTGGGACTTTATACATTTAGTGATTTGCCATCAGGGATGTATTCAGTTAAACATACTGCGGTTCCAGATTATGAATTAACGGAATCTCCAATGGTTCCATTCTCATTAGGAGCAACTGAAGTTTTAGGGGGACTTAATTTTGGATTAAACAATACAGGCGCGATTACGACAGAAGATTTCACTTCAACTTGTATCCAAGCAGGTGGAAGTTTCACATTCAATTGGTGTGGGCAATCTTGCGATTGCACCATTCAAGTTGAAACACGTCCGTGTGGTAGTAGTGGTGAATTTGAGTTGATTGGATCAGTTCCCAATAATAGAGAATTTACTTGGAGTGTTCCTTCAATGTACTCAGGAGATTATGAATTTCAAATAGTAGATTGTGATGGAAACATAATTCCTTTCTCATCTTGCTTAACCATAAGTGATTTGGATTTGGATATTCAAGTGGTTCAAACAGGATGCGGAATCTTTGATTTTAGCAGTACACTGACAGGAGCATCAACTCCAGTTAATTCTTACTGGTGGGAGTTTGGCGAGTATTTAAACAGTACGACTGCTTCACCAACTCAAGATTTTCCTATAACAGGGACATATCAAGTTTGTCTAACGGTAATTACAAATGATGGATGTGAAGTTAAAATTTGTCAAGACTTAGAAGTGACAGAAGGCTCAGAAGAAGATTGTAATTTCTGCACACCAAACATATTGGGTGAAATTGATGGAGGAGATCTGTTTATTCAGAATGATAAGTTTGGAGTTATCATACAATCACCTAATGGCGGTTGCTTTAGAATCACAGTTAAGAATGATGGTTCGTTGGTTACGCAACCTGTAGAGTGTCCATAAAATTAATCAGTAATGAACAAGAACATTACTTTTCGTGAGCGTCAAGTCCTTCAGTGTTTGGCTGAGGGACTGACCTCCAAAGAAACAGCCCAAAAACTGTTTCTTTCTATGGATACTATCAAAACCTACCGATCTCGACTGTTGCTAAAATTCAATGCAAGAAATGCATTTCAGTTAGGGATGAAAACAAGTGAATTGGACAAGATAATGGAGATATCTTCTGTTTCTAGTTTGAAAATTGTTTAAATCGAAAAGCGTATTTGGTGTATTCCAAATACGCTTTATTTGTAACTCATTTGGTTGGAATACGACCACCATTCTGTTACTCCAGTGACTACTCCAGTTTATAATGATAACCAATTGTGAATATTAATTATCAATACAAAGAACTTAAACATTACCATCCAGTACTCTAAATAGTTAAACAAATTCCAATCAAAATGTTTATCAAAGGAGCGCCATCTTTATGTGAATGCTTCAATCAATCTAGGTGATTATACAGACGATCTTCGATTTGAGCCCAGTGTTTTATTCAATATACAAGAAGATATACCTATTCATTCAAAAATTGGATTGTTTGGTTACAAAAATAAAAATATCATTCCAAGGATTCATTATAGAACAGATGACGAATAGGCTTTCAGTTTAAGATTGCAGGATCAATTTGATATAGCCATAGCATATGATTGGACATTGAGCAAAATCAGAAAGGTATCCAACAATACCCTAGAATTGTTCTTAGGATACAGGTTTCGTTAAACTATGTGCCTATTACCTTAACAGGTAACAATAATATGGTCTAATAAATAGGCGATAAATGGTATTATTTATGAAAAGCACTTCAAAAGAGGTGCTTTTTCTTTTTACGTCATATTTATTACTCGCTCTACACGAAAACTTCTTAAAAAAGTTACTTTTTTTCGTCGAATCTCTACTTGGACTTGTCGAGGAATTACAAGGAGGAGTCTTAGAAATGATTTTGGCAGTAACTATTTTGTTCTCCTTATCGTAGTATATATGTAAGAACATTTCGTTTATTATTGATTTACGAAATAAAATTTTTTAAAACTATAAAAACCATATACCATGTTTAAATTAGGAAAACGATCATCAAATCCATTTACCAACGGAACAAGACCTCGTAGATTCTTTGGAGAATTGATAGAGCTTATAAAAGCTAAACAATCCATAAAGAGCAAGAAAGTATTTAATCCAGATTGGAATAAGTTGAAAGTTGCATAATACATACTTAGCTCCGCTCTGTCAGAGCTCACCTCTGTCAGAGATAGACTAGACTAACTATACTAAATAATCACGTTACCATAAACAAACAAACCATGAAAGGCTTTAGAAGAAGATCATCAAATCCATTTATAAGAGGAACAAGACCAAGACAATTTTTTGGAGAATTGATACAATTGATAAAAGACAAACAGTCAATTAGCAGTAAGAAAGTATTTAATCCAGATTGGAATAAGTTGAAAGTTGCATAAAAAAAGATCTTCTAGGTTTAAAACTAGAAGGTCTGATGATATTAGGCTCTAATACCTTCCCCTTTTTCCCATTGTCTTTTTACACGCGTTAAGGCTTGAGAGAATGCAGTTAAATAATTAGCAGCTTGGGATTCACCAATAACATTCATTGGCCTTCCAAAAACATGAATACTACACTTCCAGGGTACTCTGTGATCAGATTGTGTCTGCAGATTTATAATAAAATCGTTAATTCTTGAAGTTTCTGGGAAAGATTTTAACACCAATGAACTGATAAATTTTTCAATCGCTTCATTTCTATCCGTATTTATAAAGTTTATTGCTAAGGTCATAGTCTTTTAATTTTTGGGTGAGAACATGAGTTTGTTTCAATCACACATATATAACCCTGAAATCACACTTTAGATTATGATTTGAAGTGAATATTCTGTTAAATAAATGTAAATGTCTATAAAGTGACTGGATGCATCGATTTTTAATTTATGTCCTTTAGAAAGTCAACCATTTCCAAAGCTCGAAGTTTTTGATGATAACAGCTACGATTATAGTTACAAGTAAGTAGTAGGCGTATTTGTTGGCATTTCCTAGTTTTGAAGCGTATTGAGCTGCCAAATAACCACCAAATCCTTGACTTACGGCTATCATTAGACCATACTTCCAATTTATTAAACCATTAAAATGAAAGACGGCAATTGCAATTACAGTATAAATAGCCACAATTGCGACTTTTAATGCATTGGATTCGATAAGATCATACTTTGCCATCATTACAGCAACTACTAAGAATAATAATCCAAAGCCTACTTGAATCAAGCCAGCATAAAGGCCGAACACAAAAAGTAAAGGAATTATTATAAAGTTGCTAATCGGTGGTTTTCCCCTGTCAGGATTTATAAAGTTTTTTGGATTGACCAAGATGATAAGTAAAATAGGAAGGAGCAAGTAGTTAAATAGTGTTTTGAACTGTTGATCATCAAAATTTGCGGCGATTAAAATTCCTATTATTGCCCCTATGGCAACCGCTATAATGTGCCATTTCCCAGCTTTTAGGTCTAATTTCCCATTTTTAAAGAATGTTAAAGCACTTATACCACTACTTGCCAACACATTTACTCTGTTTGTAGCATTTGCAATATGGCCAGGTAGTCCAAGGAGATCCATATAAATAGATAAGGTAATTACAGAACCAAATCCTGCTAATGAATTAAGGAAACCAGCAGCAAATCCACCGACAATTATAATTATTAAGTCTGTTAACTCCATTTACAATTAAGAAATTTGGGAAATATCAAGCAAGGTAATACAAAGATTATTGCAATATCCCATTAATGCGTTAATTTTGAGTTTCAATTAAAAAAGAACATTTTGGAGGCATTTAAAAAGATCGAGGCACTATTAAGTGAGATAGAAAATTCAGATGTAACGACTTTAGATAAGTTGGAAGCATTTAGAATACAGTATTTAGGAACAAAAAATAGCATTAAGCCATTGTTTGCTGAGATGCGCAATGTACCTAATGAGCAGAAAAAAGACTTTGGTCAAGCACTTAACAATCTTAAAAATGCCGCAGAACAAAAATTTAATAGTCTAAAAGAATCTATTGAGCAAAATGCTGCTGATAATGAGAAATCTTCCTTGGACTTGTCTTTGCCTTCTGAAACTAATTTGCTAGGATCAAGACATCCAGTCTCTCTGGTTATGAATCATATGATCAATATTTTTGAGAAGATAGGCTTTGTGGTTGAAGAAGAAAGAGAAATCGAAGACGATTGGCATAATTTTACAGCTATGAATACGCCGGATGATCATCCAGCAAGAGATATGCAGGATACGTTCTATCTTAAAAATTCAGTGACCAACTTGTTGCGAACACATACATCTTCAGTACAAGCTAGGGTCATGACCAAACAAGAGCCACCAATAAGAATTATAGCTCCAGGCCGTGTATATAGAAATGAAACAATATCTGCCAGATCTCATTGTCAGTTCCATCAAATTGAAGGATTGTACATTGATAAAAATGTATCATTTGCAGATATGAAACAAACACTTCTTTACTTTGCAAAAGAAATGTATGGACCCAAAACAGATATCAGATTAAGACCCAGTTATTTTCCATTTACTGAGCCAAGTGCTGAGGTTGATGTTTGGATGGGAACCGATACGGATACGACCAAAAGGTTGACAAAGGGAACTGGTTGGTTAGAAGTATTGGGTTGTGGTATGGTTGATCCAAAAGTTCTTGAAAATTGCAAGATTGATCCTGAAGTTTATTCAGGCTATGCTTTTGGTATTGGGATTGAAAGGTCGGCGATGCAAAAATATGATATTAGCGATATAAGGTTATTGTTTGAAAACGATACCCGATTCCTCAAACAATTTAGTTCTGCATTATAGATGAAACCAAGTATTCTAAAAGGAACAAGAGATTTTTTGCCTTCACAGGTTATAAAAAGACAATATATTTTTTCAGCCATAAAAAAGGTTTTTCAAAACTACGGGTATGTTCCAATTGAAACACCTGTAATGGAAAAGCTGTCAACTTTGACTGGTAAATATGGTGATGAAGGAGATCAGCTTTTGTTTAAGGTTTTAAATAATGGGGACTATTTAAGCAAGGCAGATGAACAAGCTTTGGAAGAACGTGATTCTAAAAAATTAGCATCATCAATTTCTAAACGAGGACTAAGATATGATCTTACAGTTCCATTTGCAAGGTTTGTAGCCATGCACCAAAATGATATTTCTTTTCCATTTAAACGATACCAAATCCAGCAAGTTTGGAGGGGTGACAAACCACAAAAGGGGCGTTATCAAGAATTCTATCAGTGTGATGCCGATGTGGTTGGGTCTGATAGTTTGATGTATGAAGCAGAACTGGTGAAGATATTTGATGATGTTTACCGTGATTTAAAAATCAATGTTACTATTAAGGTCAACAACAGAAAAGTTCTTTTTGGAATAGCTGAAGCTTGTGGCATTAAAGACAAGTTCGTCGAGATGACAGTCGCTATAGATAAAGTTGATAAGATAGGAAAGGAAGGTGTCATTCGTGAAATGATCTCTAAGGACATTGATGAAGATACCGCCCTAAAAGTACTTACTTTTTTTGATGTTGATAATTTGACTAAACTAGAAGAGCTTTTTGCCAATAGTCCAACTGGATTAAAAGGAGTTGAAGAGTTAAGAGAATTTCATAAATATCTAGATTTGTCTGAGACGCACAATGAAATTAAATTTGATATTTCATTGGCCCGTGGTCTAAGTTATTACACAGGGTTTATTGTTGAAGTACAAGCGAAGGATGTACAAATAGGAAGTATTGGCGGAGGTGGTCGTTATGATGACCTTACCAGTTCATTTGGGTTGAATGGTGTTTCTGGTGTCGGTATTTCATTTGGTGCCGCTAGAATTTATGATGTGATGGAGGAACTTTCATTGTTTCCAGAAGCGATAGATCAAACATTAAAAGTATTGTTGATTGCATTGGATAATGAAACCCATAAGTATGCATTTAAATTATGCTCTCAATTGAGAGCTAAAAGTATATCTACGGATTTGTATCCTGTGCCTGCCAAGCTTAAAAAGCAAATGAAATATGCCAATCAAATAAATGTTCCTTTTACCATTATCATAGGTTCAGATGAAATGGAAAGTGAAACATTTTCATTAAAAAATATGCTTACTGGTGATCAAGTCAAATGTCAGTTTGATGAATTGGTTAACTTATTGTCAGAATGATAGGTAAGAGTCTTAAAATTATACAAGAAGAGTTAGAACAAGGTACAATCACTGTTGAATCAATGGTGAATATGTATTTGGATAATATTGAAAGGACTAAAGATTTTAATGCTTATGTTGAGGTGTTCAAGGAAGAAGCTTTAGAGGGTGCGAGGCAATTAGATTTAAAAATAAAATCTAGTCCAGATCAGTTAGGAGAATTGTTTGGAGCCGTTATTTCTATCAAAGATAATATTTGTTACAATGGACATATTGTGACAGCAGGTTCGAAAATGCTAGATGATTTTGAAGCGCCTTATTCATCTACAGCAGTTGAGCGAATGATACAAGCTGATGCTATTATAATAGGACGAACAAATTGTGATGAATTCTCAATGGGATCTACTTCTGAATCTTCTTTTTATGGTCCTGTTAAAAATGCAGTAGATGCAACTTGTATTGCAGGGGGTTCTTCAGGTGGTGCCGCTGTTTCTGTTAAACAAAACACTTGTATTGCGGCATTGGGTTCAGATACTGGAGGCTCTGTAAGGCAACCCGCTTCATTCAATGGTGTTATTGGATACAAGCCTACTTATGGCTTGGTTTCCCGATGGGGGTTGATTGCTTATGGCTCTTCATTTGATGTTATAGGAGTTTTGTCAAATGATATCCAAACCATTGCTATGATAACAGATGTTATTTCTGGTCCTGATGATTATGACAGTACTGCTATTCAAGATCCATCACCTAGATTTACAAATGAAAAAATAAATTTAAAAGGTAAAAAAGTGGCCTATTTGAATGAGCTATTATCTCATTCAAAATTAAACGATAGTGTTAAAAATGCTTTTTTCTCTTTTACAGAAAAATTAGAGAATAATGAAGTAGAAGTTGTGGGTGAAGCTTTTGAATATTCAGATTACCTTGTTCCTGCTTATTATATATTATGTGCTGCAGAAGCCAGTTCAAATTTAAGCCGGTTTGATGGTGTCAGATATGGTCATCGAGCAGATGGTAAGTTTCAGGATTATAGGGAAATGATTAAGCAATCTAGAACTGAAGGTTTTGGCAATGAGGTCAAAAAGCGAATAATTCTTGGCAATTATGTTTTAAGTGAAGGACATTATGATGCTTATTTTACTAAAGCCATGAAAGTTCGCCAAATTATAAAGAATGCAATCGAAGACTTATTTTTAAAATATGATTATATAGTATTGCCAACAACAACTACTCAAGCTTGGCTGATTGGTGATGCATCTGTTGATCCTGTAGAAATGTATCTCTCTGATATGTTTACGGTCTTGGCTAACTTAAGTGGAATTCCAGCAATTAGCATTCCTTTAACAAATAACATTGAATCTTTGCCGTTAGGTATACAAGTGATGGCAAAATCAAGAGATGATACGAACCTACTTGAGTTTGTTTCTGCAATCAATGAGGTAATTAGATAAGGTTAAGAGTAGTCAAAGGCTGTCTCTAAATCACTTCTGAGAATAAAATCAATAAAGACATATTGGTTATGAAAAATCGATAATGGCACAATTATTAAATATCAGCATATAACATATTAGTTTTATTTATAATATATAGTATTGACTTTTAAAGAAAATGATTCTATATTTGCGCTCCCGTTTACACATATATAATATTTACTAATGTGTAATAAAATAATATTGTGTGATTTAAACGTAAGTCAATACAATAAGTTGTATACCGAAGTTCCCTTTAATTGATATTGCAAATTTAAGAGCTATGAACAAATTATTAATTGTTGCCACACGAATGGCAATAATTACATTTTTAATAACATGTGTGAATATTATTGGATATTCTCACACTACACCGAGCCTGGAAAGTGATGCGAGCAGCACTGTTCCTAGTTTTTCTGATCAAGACATTAAAGATAGATTGGAAAATATTTCGAGTGTAATCGACCTTAAGTACACACACGAGGTTGGTAGACGTATTCGCGAGTACACTGTAAATTACAGAAAAGCAGGCGAGCGTATTTTAGGTCGAGTAGACCTATATTTCCCTTTATTTGAAAAAGAGATAGAAGAGCGTAATCTTCCAGACGAATTAAAGTTTGTTGCTGTTGTAGAGTCAAATCTAGAACCAACGGCTAAATCAAAGTCAGGAGCATTGGGTTTGTGGCAATTTATCAAGTCGACAGGAAAAATGCAAGGTCTCAAAATGAATACTTATGTAGATGAGCGTAGAGATCCTGAAAAGTCAACTAAAGCAGCATTGGAATACCTATCCAATTTGTACGAACGATTTGATGATTGGACTTTAGCAATTGCAGCATATAACTGTGGTCCTGGAAACGTAAGAAAAGCGATTCGTAGAGGAAACAGTAGAAATTACTGGGATATTAGAGAGCATTTGCCGAGAGAAACACAAAAATATGTGCCAAGAATAATAGCTGCTATTTACTTAATGCAGTATTATCATTATCATAATTTGACTCCCAGAACAATGGATCAGGATTTAGTTCATACGGTTAGTATCAGTGATGGTAAAAAACATAATCTATATACATTGGCAAAAGATTTGGATATAGATTACGGTAAATTGAAATCGCTAAATCCTCAGTTTAAGACAAAATATATTCCTAAGAACAAAGGGCATTATTCTTTAGTAATTCCAAGATCTAAGTATGAGAGTTATTTGGAGAATTATGATCCAATTTCACATACAATTATGTTGGAAAAACGGATGCTTAAAAAGCAGTTGGTTGAAAAGGAAAGAAGAGAGGAAGTGAGAGATAGAAAGATTGAAACAATGCAAATGCTACAAGCAATCGATCCTCAATTTATATATCCAAATGCATATCATACCAGTATCAATATAAGTTCTTAGATATACTGGTTTCAAAATATAAAGGTCCTTTTGGTTGTAAAGTCGAAAGGGCTTTTTTTATGATATCAATAGAGTGATTTTAGTTACCAGGTGTATGAGATAAACCTTATGCTTTGTCTTTGGCATAAAAAAAGAAGGCCCATAAAAAAGGACCTTCCCAAATAAAACCAACTACTAAAAACCTATCTTCACATTATCATCCATCACTCAATCTTAGATTACCCAATCTAATTCTTCTAACTATATTTTATACGTTTACATTTTATGATTACGCAACTGTAATCCTGCGTGGCTCTTGTGCTTTTGCTTCTTCTCTTTTTTCTAGAGAAACTGAAAGTATTCCATCTTCATATTTGGCATTAATTTTTGTGAGATCAATGTCCTTGTTGATATGAAAAGATTTCTTAAACGTTGCGAAATTGAATTCTCTTCTCTTGTACTTTGCACTTTTCTTTGTGTTTTCTATTTCATCTTCCTTTGCTTCTTCACTTACTACTTTTGATGAGATAATAAGTTGATCTTTTTCAACATTGATATTGAAGTTTTCTTTTTTTAAGCCTGGAGCTGCTAATTCTATTATAAATGCGCTTTCAGATTCTTTGATGTTTATGGCAGGTGATTTTTTGCTAAAATCATTGTCTAGCACATCTCCAAAATTTTTATTGAATAATTCATCCAATACTGAGGTGAAGTTATTTTTGTGTACTGGTCTGTTAAATTTAATCCTGTTCATGTTTTATGAAATTTTAAGTTTTTATTTAAAATTGATACATGAACCTAAGATCAACTCTCGTTCCAATAGAAATTTCGAGCCAAAATTGCTGACAAATTAAAATTAAAGTGACAAAATGGCATTTTTGTTTCAAAAAGAATGTCAAAATGACGCAATTTTGTATTGCCAGACTAAAATAATGCAGGATATTAAGACATGCCCAACAAAACTTTATGGCTGTTAAACCATTTATAAAATAGAAAAATAAAAAGTCTTGTCAATTGGTAAAGGCTCATGGCACTTTTCTATATTTGAAAGTTTATCATCCGTCATATTTATAATTAGCACAGTTTGGAAGAATTAGAATACATTGAAATCATTGGGGCGAAAGAAAATAATCTCAAAGATATAAATGTCAAAATACCTAAAAACAAACTGGTTGTCGTAACTGGTTTGAGTGGAAGTGGAAAATCTTCATTGGCTTTTGATACGCTGTATGCTGAGGGTCAAAGGAGGTATATGGAAACATTTTCTGCTTATGCGCGGCAGTTTATGGGAAAAATGGAAAGACCTGATGTTGATAAAATTGATGGTTTAAGCCCTGTTATTTCGATTGAGCAAAAGACAACATCTTGGAATCCTCGAAGTACTGTAGGCACAACAACTGAGATTTATGATTTTCTCAGATTGTTGTACGCTAGAATAGGGGAGGCATACAGTTACAATACGGGCAAGAAAATGGTCCAATACAGTGAAGTGCAAATTATCGACCATATTCTAGATAACTATAATGGCAGAAAAATTTCAATTTTAGCGCCAGTAATTCGTTCAAGAAAAGGGCATTACCGTGACTTGTTTGAACAGACCAGAAAAAAAGGATATACAAAGGTACGCGCGGATGGGAAAATATTAGACCTTACTCCAGGCTTACAATTGGACAGATACAAAGTGCACGATATCGAAATAGTTATTGACCGTATAAAAGTTGATAAGACCAAAAAAGACAGATTGGTGCAGTCGATTCAAATTGCATTCAAGCAGAGTTCAGAATTTATTCAACTTTTAGATAATGATAAAAATGAAGTAAGGACTTACAGCAAGCAACTGATGTGTCCCGAAACAGGTATCTCTTATGAGGAACCTTCACCAAATAGTTTTTCGTTTAATTCGCCTTATGGAACTTGTCCAAAATGTAAAGGATTGGGAGAGTGCCATGATGTGAATTTGGAAAAAGTAATTCCTGATGATACCAAGAGTATAAATCAGCAAGCCATAACTCCTTTTGGTGAAGTGCGTGATACTTTTACTTTTAAGCAATTGCGCCAGATTGCTAAAAAGTACAAATTTACTTTTTCAACACCAATTAAGGATATACCTAAAAAAGCATTGGATATTATTCTTCATGGTGGCGACGAATTGTATGATCAAAAGCTTGAATTTAGTAAGCATGATATGGTTTACAATTTAGCACATGAAGGTTTGGTCAGCATGTTAGAGCGTTGGCAATCTACTTCAACTTCAGAAAAAATTCGACGCTGGGCAGAAGACTTCATGGTTATTGTTACTTGTCCCGACTGCAGCGGATACAGGCTGAAAAAAGAATCAAGGCATTTTAAATTGGGAAACAAACATGTAGGTGAATTGGCAACAATGGATCTGGATGAATTAAGTGTGTGGTTCTCTTCGATTGAAAAGCACCTCAACAAAAAGCAAAATGCTATTGCAAAAGATATTCTGAAAGAAATCAGAATGCGTCTTCAGTTTTTACTTGACGTGGGTCTGACGTATTTAAGTTTGAATAGACCAACACGAACCTTGTCAGGTGGAGAGTCTCAAAGGACAAGATTGGCAACTCAAATTGGTTCTCAACTATCAGGCATTACTTATATTATGGATGAGCCAAGTATCGGTTTGCATCAAAGAGATAATCAAAGACTAATTACGGCACTAAAAAATCTAACGGTAATTGGTAACACAGTAGTAGTAGTAGAGCATGATAAAGATATAATGTTGGCATCAGATTACCTTATTGACCTTGGACCTGGTGCAGGCCAATATGGTGGTGAGATTGTTGATGAAGGTATTCCTGCAGACTTCAATAAGGGAAATGGAATTACGGCTCAATACCTCAATGATCGTATGAAAATTGAAGTGCCCAGAAAGAGGAGAAAAGGAAATGGTCTTAATATTGAATTGAAAGGTGCTACTGGAAATAATTTGAAGAATGTTGACTTGACAATTCCTCTTGGAACATTTTGTTGTATAACTGGCGTTTCAGGAAGTGGAAAATCAACCTTGATTAATGAAACCTTGTACCATATTCTAAGGCAACATTTTTACAAAAGTATCAAAAGGCCTTTGCCTTATAATTCAATAAAAGGATTAGATAATGTTGACAAAGTTATTGAGATAGATCAAAGTCCTATTGGACGAACACCAAGGTCTAATCCAGCAACTTATATTGGATTGTTTACAGACATTCGTAAGATCTTTTCTGACTTGCCAGAATCAAAGATAAGAGGTTACAAACCAGGACGATTTTCATTTAATGTTAAAGAAGGACGTTGTGAAACGTGTGAAGGTGGTGGAATGAAAATGATTGAAATGAATTTTCTTCCTGATGTTTATGTGGAATGTGAAACATGTCTTGGTAAGAGATATAAGAGGCAAACTCTTGAGATAATGTATAAGGGCAAGTCTATTGCTGATGTATTAGATATGTCTGTAAAAGAAGCGGTGGAGTTTTTTAAAAACATCCCTAAGATATATCGTAAACTAAAAACACTAGGGGATGTTGGTTTGGGTTATATTACCTTAGGTCAACAGGCTACAAGTTTATCCGGAGGGGAGGCTCAACGTGTGAAGTTAGCAGAAGAATTGTCTAAAAGAGACACAGGAAATACATTTTACATTCTTGATGAACCTACAACAGGGTTACATTTTGAGGATATTAAACATCTGCTGGTTGTACTTAACAAATTGGTTGACAAGGGAAATACAGTTGTTGTAATTGAGCACAATATGGATGTTATCAAAGTCGCTGACTATATAGTCGATGTTGGTGTTGAAGGCGGAAATAGTGGTGGAACGGTCCTGTTTGCGGGTACTCCAGAAAAATTAGCCAAAAATAAAAAAAGCCATACTGCCCGCTTTTTGAAAGATGAACTCAAATAAATCAGTATTAAATAGTGATATTTTGATATGCATCATTAAAACATACCAAAGATTGAGCGCATTTATCTCCTTTTGTTAACTTTGCCAAAATTCAAATTTAGTAATGCAAATTGTTACTTTAATTACCGATTTTGGTCAGACAGATTATTATTGTGCTTTATTAAAAGGTACAATACTAAATCTGAGTTCCGATATTCAAATTGTTGATGTTTCAAATGATATCGACACACATGATATAAGACAGGCGGCATACTTCTTAAGCGCTGTTTGTAAAAAATTCCCGCAAGGCACAATTCACATCGTTGCAGTCAACAATTACTATGATCCTGATTTCGAAATAATTCTATTTGAATATAAAGGTCACTACTTTATTGGTCCAAACAATGGTGTTTTTTCTTTGGCATTTGACTCAGTTGATGAAGATGCTATTTATAAAATTCTGGTTGATGATGGAAAAGCAGATCTCTTTAATATAATTGCGCATGGAGTGAGTTTGATTTCACAGCAAATGACAATAACAGAAGTAGGACCGCCACTCAATAATTATGTTAAGAAAATTGATATTCAGCCTGTTGTGACTTCTGAGGAGATTAGAGCTACGATTATTCATATCGATAAGTTCGAGAATGTGATAATCAATGTACACAGAGAGTTTTTTGAATATATCCAGAAAGGACGATTATTTGAAATATTTTTTAAGTACTATGACCCTGTTCGCGAAATAAGCAATACATATGCTGATGTTGCAGTAGGAGAAGTAGTTTGTTTGTTTAATTCTGCAAACTATTTAGAGATTGCTATTAATTTAGGGAAAGCAGCCAGCCAATTGCATTTGATGAAAGATGAAACCATTCAAATTAAATTTTTAGACTCATGATAGTACGTGTTGTTAAAATGGAATTTAAGGATGAATGTGTGAATGAATTTATTGCTCTTTTCGAAGATAAAAAAGAGAAAATCAGATCGTTTCCAGGCTGCCAGTATTTAGAACTGTTGCAAGGGTTGGATGCCAAGAAAAATGTCTTTGCAACATACTCTTATTGGAAGACGGAAGAGGAATTAAATAATTATAGATATTCAGATTTGTTTAAGGCAACTTGGGCCGATACGAAAAAACTGTTTTCAAAAAAACCAGAAGCCATCAGTTTCAAGAAACTTCATAGTTTAGATTAATGTCAGTAATAAAGAGTCAAGGTTACAATGTGTTGATTGATGAAGATGCCAGCATTTTAAAGTCATTCATAGAGCAACTCAAACCTTCAAAAATATTTGTTGTAATAGATGAAAATACTAAATTATTCTGCCTGCCTCACTTAGAGGAATATCTTAAAATTCCATTTTCCAGTATTCAAATTGTATCAGGCGAAAAGTTTAAAAATCTAAAAACATGTACATTGATGTGGGATGCATTGATGAAGAATGGATGCGATCGCAAAAGCTTGGTGATTAATTTAGGTGGGGGCGTTATAGGTGATATGGGAGGATTTGTCGCTTCAACATTTATGCGTGGAGTACGATTTATTCATATGCCCACTACTTTACTGTCACAAGTAGACGCTTCTGTTGGAGGTAAATTGGGCATAGATTTTTTGGGATATAAAAACATGATTGGCATGTTTCAAAATCCTGAGCTGGTTTGGATCGAAACCCGATTTTTAAAAACACTTCCTGAGCGTGAGTTGAGAAGTGGCTATGCTGAGGTAATCAAGCATGGTTTAATAAAATCCCAAGAACTTTGGAGAAAAGTTGTTGCACAAAAACTTGATTTGTCTGATGATGAATGGACAGCCCTGGTTGATGTATCTGTACAGATAAAAAACAATGTTGTCAAAGAAGACCCAAAGGAAAATGGGTTGAGGAAAATTTTGAATTTCGGACATACAATTGGTCATGCTGCCGAGACCCACTTTTTAAAAGAAGGGCCAGATAATAAGTATGGACGATTACTGCATGGTGAAGCCATAGCAATCGGAATGTTATGTGAGTCGTATATCAGTTATAAGGAAGGTTATCTTGCGGGTCCTGAGTTGAGACAAATTCGTGAGCTTATCACTTCTATTTATCCATTAGAACACAAATTGATGCCCTACAAGCAACAAATCTTTGAAATCCTTAAGTTGGATAAGAAGAATGAGAGGGGAGAGTTAAATTTTTCCTTATTAAAGAGCATTGGCGATTGCATGTATGATAAGAAAATTAATAAATTGCTTATTGAAGACAGTTTAAGATACTATGATGCCGATGTTAATTAATAACTGTTGATTAAAAAACATATACTAAACTAAAAATATGAATACTACTGATTTTCCGTTTTCTTCAGAAACATATATTCAACGTCGTAAGGTTTTAATAGACGAAGTTGGTTCAGGTAAAATTTTATTTCTTGGCAATGGCTATAGCAGTCGAAACTTTGAGGACAATGCTTATAAATTTAGACAAGACAGTTCATTTTTATATTATATCGGATTGAACAGAGATGGTTTAAATGCTGTGATCGATTGTGACAATGGCGAAACAATACTTTTCGGTGATGATGTTTCATTGGATCATGTGGTTTGGATGGGTGAACAGGAGAAGTTAGAAGATATGGCTGCCAAAGTTGGAATAAGCGCCATTCAGCCTTCACAACGTATCTTTGATTTTGTAGACAAATCAACATTGTATTTGCCACCATACAGATCTGCTCATACTATTAAACTTGAAACGTACTGTGATATTAAAGAAATCAATCCTTCCCTAAAGTTGATTCATGCTATAGTGAGGCAGCGCAATATAAAAAGCGCAGAGGAGATTAATTACTTGCACAAGGCTTCAACTTATACAGCTAATATGCACAAAGTGGTTATGCAATTTGCAAAAGCTGGAATGTCAGAATATGAATTGGTAGCACAAGCAAGCAAAGTGGCTCTTTCAAAAAATGCAGCTTGGTCATTTACACCAATCTTGACTGTGAATGGACAAACATTGCACAATCATAATTATGGCAATACTTTAAAGGAAGGGGATCTGTTATTGTTTGATGGCGGAATCGAACATTCTTCTGGATATGCAGGAGACATGACAAGAACATTTCCCGTAAGTTCTAAATTTACAAGTCAACAAAAAGATATTTATAATGTCGTAAAAGCGGCACATGATATCGCAATACCAGCAAGTAAGCCTGGTGTCTATTACAAGGATGTGCATCTATTATCTTGCCTTGAGATAGCAAAAGGATTAACTGATATTGGTTTAATGAAAGGTGATCCTGAAGAGGCAGTTGAAGAAGGCGCTCATGCATTGTTTTTTCCTCATGGATTAGGTCATATGATAGGTCTTGATGTTCATGACATGGAAAACTTAGGAGAAAATTTTGTTGGATATGATGATACGATTCGTAAAAGTACAGAGTTTGGTTTAAAGTCATTAAGACTAGCAAGGCCATTGCAAACAGGAAATGCAATTACAATAGAACCAGGAATTTATATGATTCCGCAGCTTATCGAAAAATGGCAAGCGGAAGGCATACATGCTGAATTTTTAAATTTTGATGTAATTAATAAATACCGTGATTTTGGTGGCATAAGAATCGAAAATGATTTTGTAATTGAAGAACAAGGTGCTGTTTTATTGGGAGATGCTTTGGTATATGATGCAGAGAGTGTTGAAGCTTTGAGAGGATAAAGTTTATTAACGCTGTATTTAAGCTTGGCCCAAAGCTAGCGGAGGGAAACGGCACAGAAAAGCAATAAATCATAAAACAAAACGGGAGGGCAAAATGTCTTCCCTTTTTCAATCAAAGAGAATTCCTCGATGCTCTGCCTCGGGGTTGTTCATTACTATCTGTTCATTGCTAACTTTCGTTGCGTCCCAAAGTCATTTTTTACAAAATAAACACCTCCTTCAAAAATGCTTAAATCAATATTTTTACTTGAAAGACCATCAGTATATTCTGTTGGAATCAATTTGCCAGAAATGTCAATTATATCAAATTTTACTTTTTTATAGAGGTATTTAATTTATCTCCATTTAAATATATGGTATTGTATTTCGGAAGCATTCAGAATTGAGGTAATTTTACTTTACGGTCCAAATGTCAATTAATAGCCTTCTTTCAAGATCACGTTCATTTCATTTTGAGTAGATGGTTTATGAATGGTCTCACCATTGAAATCCATTTTGGAATTTGGCTCGAAATGAATTTGACTTTAGAATAATGCTGTTTAACCTAGCAACACAATTTTATAGAAATTGATATAGTGATATTAATTTTTCCTAATTGTCGCTTTAAACATAAGTTATAGATTATTTAAATGCTTATTATTTCAATATATGCGATAAATGCCTTTCTTATACTCGCATAGTAATTAAGAAGTTTATTTAACTTCGCGTTAAATATTTATAAATGGCAAATACAGAGTTTTGGACGGGTTCTGAAAAGTACCTATGTGATTTAGAGTTGGCTCAAGCATTTCATATGGCACGTGTGCTAGGAATGCCCTTGCTGATTGAGGGTGAGCCGGGTACAGGTAAAACTGAGTTGCCTATTCAATTTTCAAATGATTTAGACCTGGAGCTTTTTGTTTATCCAGTTGGGTCAAAGAGCAATGTCGAACAGTTTGTAGCGAGGTTTGATCATGTTAAATACCTTAGAGATTCACAAATTGAAATTTTGAATGCTCAAAGAGATGAGAAGGGTTTGACGCAAAAATTATCAACAGGAGGTCGAAATACCGAATCGTTAAATGACTATGTAGCAATGGGGCCTGCAGCAAAAGCATTTAGTACACCTAATTCAATATTGCTGATTGATGAGATTGATAAAGCTCCACGTGAATTTCCAAATGATTTGTTGTACGCATTGAGTCATAGGAAATTTATAATGCCAGAGTCAGGAGAGGTTGTTGAAGTATCTGAAGAAAATATGCCTGCAGTTATAATCACGTCTAATCGCGAACAAGAACTACCTACTGCATTTAAAGGAAGATGTATATACCATTATATACATTTTCCAGATGCGGAGACAATGCGTGAGATAATTGTTAAGCATTATCCAAGCATAGAAGCTAAAATTGTAGATGTGGCATTGGATGTTTTTTATCACTTAAGAAATATAGGACTAGAGCGCGCTCCCACGACACGTGAGATATTAAACTGGCTGAAATACGTAAAGCAATATACAACAGAGGAAGCCATTCAAAAAATTGAAAAACTTGAGGGTATTGGTGCTTTGATAAAAACGCAGGCAGACCTTGAAAAAGTTCAACGAGCAATTCTGAGAAATCCAGATGACTTTAGTCGACGATCAACATCTAATTAGTTTTAAACCACTTTAATGTTAGAGACACTACCTGATAAATTACGTGAATACAAATTACATGCGGATGTACGAACGCTTTTGTTATTGCGTAAATCAATGACGAAAGGTCTTGTAAAGACATTGGGTGATATGTATAATGTATTAAAAGGCATAGTAGTCAAAGAGCCCGATATGATGGGGCCGTTTACAAGGGCATTCTATGATTATTTTTTAAATATTGATATCCAAAACGGAGAGACTCTTAACGATGCTATTTTAAGATCTGGCACATTTAGAAAATGGAGAGATGACTTAAAAGAACGCACTCAGGATTTTGATTTGGATGATGATCAATTGGTAAATCGTTTTTTGGATGAAGTGCATCTTACAACTTATGATATCAAGAAAATAATTTCTGGTAAAGATATTTTTGACAATGATGATCCTGATTTAGTTGATGGTGACGATGGGGATGATTTGGAAGGCCAGACAAGAAGGCACTTGGATAGGATGGCTGATTACAGCGACTTATCATTAGAGGAGTTGATGGAACGACTGAAGAAGATAGCTGAACAACAAAATTCAAAACATAGCGGTGGCAGTCATTGGATTGGTACTGGTGGAATATCTCCTTTTGGTCACGGGGGTGCAGCAAAAGATGGCATTAGAATTGGAGGTTCAGGAGGTGGTAAAATGGCACGTAAAGTTTTGAATGATCGCAAGTATTTTCCTGTGGATAAAGATGCTATCATTAATGACAACAATGTTGATGCGGCTTTAGCCTCTCTGAAAGGAATAACGGAAGAAAGTGCCCATGAAAAATTGGATATTGAGGACACGATAAATAAAGGTTTAAAGCGAGGAGGCCTTTTTATTCCTGAGTTGAAAAATGAAATGTCTGAGAAACTTCAGGTTATCTTACTCATTGACAATGGTGGTTATTCAATGGATCCTTTTGTTGCTACTATACAGGAGTTGTTTAAAAAAATGAAAACGCGATTCGCCCATGATTTAGAAACTTACTATTTCCATAATACAATTTACGATCATGTCTATTCTGATAGTAGAAGATACAAGCCAGTGTCTATTGAAAAAGTCCTCTCTAAGAATAAAGATTATAGGGTTTTTATAATTGGTGATGCTTCAATGGCACCTTACGAATTGAATTCTGTGAGTTTAAGAACGTATAAAAAACTAAAGAAAAAATTTAAGAAAACTGTTTGGCTTAATCCTGAGCCTGAAAGATATTGGCACCATACTTTTACAATTAGTCTGATCAAACAAATGATAGATATGTATCCGTTGACGCCTCGGGGGATTGAGGATGCTGTTAGGGATATGAATGTGAAACGTTGATGGTCGCTTCGCTTCGCTTGTTTTACGATTGCTCACTTCGTTCGCTTAACGGTCGCTCACTTTGTTCGCTTTACGATTGCTTCACTTCGTTCGTTTACGGTCGCTCACTTCGTTCGCTTTACGATTGCTTCACTTTGTTCGCTTAACGATTGCTCACTTCGTTCGCTTAACGGTCGCTCACTTCGTTCGCTTTACGATTGCTTCACTTCGTTCGTTTACGGTCGCTCACTTCGTTCGCTTAACGATTGCTTCACTTTGTTCGCTTAACGATTGCTCACTTCGTTCGCTTAACGGTCGCTCACTTCGTTCGCTTAACGATTGCTTCACTTTGTTCGCTTTACGGTCGCTCACTTCGTTCGCTTTACGATTGCTTCACTTTGTTCGCTTTACGATTGCTTCACTTTGTTTGCTTAACGATTGCTTCACTTCGTTCGCTTTACGGTTGTTTCTCTT
>CAJQRD010000021.1 GCA_905480605.1 uncultured Saprospiraceae bacterium
TGACTCTTTAGGGGAAATAATAGGAATAAAAGGCTTTTTGGGCGTTTTTTAATGTTTCCCAGATTGGAAACAAAGTACAAGGAGTGTGACCGATTTAGCCTTTGAATAGAAGTTTTGTTATTGAAGAAATTTCAAATAATCCTTACAAAATAGCGCATATAGGTTGCACGTTCAAAATCAATTTAACAAATGTTTTTTAAGTACATTGTTAATCGGCATACTACATTTTAGGTATGAATAAATGAACTCAAAAAGTGAATTACGGAGTGCTTCAAAAAGAAAGAGATGAAACATCAGTTTCAGATTGGCAAAGCAAAGTATAAATTTTTGGCTCTCAATTGATTGTAAAAGTAATTTTGATAAAATATTGCGTTTTAAATGCCTCTATCTAGCATACTCAATTCAACAATCAAAATAAATTTTGAAATGGTAAGTTCTTATACAAGACAATACTGTCGACACCAACTAATACAAACACAACGTGGCGACATTTAATAGAAAGGAAAATATATGAGAAACAAAAGCTCTAGAGTAGCAATATAATTAAAATCATATCAACACAACAATAGGTTTAATGATAATTTTAACAAAGATATTTCCATCTAATATTCGCTAGCTCTTCTTCAAAGCTTCAATTTGATCTCCAATTTCTTCAGCTTCCGCAAACTTTAAATCAGCAGCTTTTCTATCAATCTTGGAAAGATTAAAAGCTTCTTCATGCAATTTTTCATATTGCTTTTGTAATTTTTCTATCGGGCTTTTTGATTTAAATAATCCAAACATAATTTATATTTTTAATGAACCTAATCCTGCATCTACACCAATAATTTGACCTGTAATTCCTGAAGCCTTTTGACTTAATAAAAACAAAGCCATTTGTGCTACTTCTTCTGGGGTCAATATCTTCTTTAGAGGATGTCTTTGGCTTAATGCCTCTCTTTGTTTATCTGACCTCAGTATGCCTGAAGCTAAGCTTGTATCTGTAATACTTGGCGCAACACAGTTTACTCTTACATTGGGCGCTAATTCAGCAGCCAAGGATTTCGAAAGTGCCTCAACTCCAGCCTTCGCAACTGCTATAGAACTGTGAAATGGCATACCTTGATTAACAGCTACAGTACTAAAAAGTACAATATTGCCATCATCAGCTTTTTTCAATTGGCTAAGATATTTTTTGATAACCTTAACAGCTCCCAAAACATTAATATTAAAATCAGCTATAAAATCCTTTTCCTTAAGCATGGTAATAGGCTTAAGAGTAATCGAACCAGGACAAAAAACCAAAGCATCAACATCATCTAGCTCTGGAAGATCATCATTTAAAACATCAATAGTGTAATGTGTCAAATTATCATGAACAATCTGCAGTGTTGTCCTGCTCATATTTATACAGTCAAACTCATTTAAGGCATTTTCTAATATTGATTTTCCTATGCCTTTACTTCCTCCAACAATTAGTAATTTCTTCATTCTTCGTTTCTAAAATCTGATTCTTCAAAATATTTGGCTTTACAATCCAGCACTTTTTTCAAGTACTTTTTATCAACAGAACCATAAAATGGCTTTTTAACTTTCATAAAATCTGTATTGGAATAAATAGACAGAAGCCCACCATTATAATAAATGCTCAAACTATAAAATGGAATAACCCAAACATAAGTCTTTAAAATAGATTGAAAGCCAATGATCAATCCCTTTGTCCGCAATTCAAAATAGCAGTACTTGGTATCTACTGAAATATTTAAAAGTTCTGCCATTTTTTCATCGGCTTCAACAATTTGCATTTTTGAAGTACCTACCCCACGCATCCGTATTTTCTCTATTAAAGTATAGGGCCTACCCACGACGTCAGCAATTTGCTTGTCTGTTTCTTTATTCGCATATGTAATGTTTATCAACACAGCTCATACAACATCATTTGTAAAGACTTGTTTATTATTTTTTCCTTTATTTAAATATAGCTGTGCTTCTATTGAAGAATCAAAGTATAATAAATAAGTAATCTGTCACACAAGAGAAATAGAATTTTTCTCTCGTTAAACGTTTATTTACGTAAGTAAACATTTAAAACTTGCATTTCCTCAATCATATATTCAATTTTACATTATTGATACAGTTAATCTGCTTGATATTGAAATAATCTTAAACAATCATTCTAGACATCAATATCAAAAAAAGCTATATCATTTTTTGTTTAACACGTTCCTTAACTGGAATACAAAAGATTATTATATGAGTTCCGTTAGAAATTCTGTCCAACTTATTGGGCACTTAGGTAAAGATGTCGAAGTAATAAAATTCGACTCTGGCAAATCAAAATCGACTTTTTCATTGGCTACCAATGAATATTACAAAAACAACAAAGGGGAAAAAGAAACCAAAACCGAATGGCACAATGTAATAGCATTCGGCAAGACCGCAGAAAACATGAACTCGATGTTAGCAAAAGGCTCTGAGGTTTTGATTAATGGCAAACTTACCTCTCGTTCTTACAAGTCAAAGGAAGGTTTGGAGAAGTGGATTACTGAGGTTATTGCAAATGACTTTATGGTGTTTGGTAAAAAGCCAGCACCCTTCTAAAGGTTAACTTTCATAACAGATGTTTTTTTGGGAAGAGGAACCGGTTGGTGGTTCCTCTCTTTTTTTATAAAAGCCTGACATTTAATAAAACACATTCTACCTTTTAAAACATAAATGAGACATTCCCATTTCTGAATAAATCACTAAATTTTTAATCCAGAATACAACAGACCTTTATCAAATAAACTACTACTTTCCACTTCAATTTCGTATTTTCCACAAAAAATAGCTTGTGAAAAATCGAATTCTTTCTATTGACATACTCAGAGGAATGACAATATTCTTTATGATAATTGTCAATACACCTGGCTCATGGCAATATGTATACCCTCCATTACTACATGCCAAATGGAATGGATGTACGCCTACAGATCTCGTTTTTCCAAGTTTTCTATTTGTAATAGGCATGTCCATGTTTATTTCCTTCAAGAAAAATAATCAAGAAAAACCATCATCCATCTATGCAAAAATAATCAAGCGCGCATTGATCATTTTTGGCATTGGTGTCTTTCTAAACTGGTTTCCATTTCAAATACCTTTTTCAGAATTACGATATTTCGGAGTCTTACAAAGAATTGCTTTAGCCTACTTAGGAGCAGCAATTTGTATTACATTTCTTAAAAAGAAAATACCAATTGCTTTAACAGCTATTCTGCTCATGCTTTTACATTGGGTACTATTGTATATTTTCGGACCAGAGAAAACATACTTAGAATTAGCAGATACGTATTCAAGACATTTAGATATTAATTTATTTGGTGCAAACCATATTTATGGAGGTTACGGAATGCCATTTGATCCAGAAGGACTATTAGGTACTCTTTCTAGTATCTCTCAAGTAATTCTAGGATATTTAACTGCTCAATGGGTGCTTAGTCAAGTAGAATTTAACACCAAGGTAGTTGGTAAAATGGCCGGCATCGGTATTTCTGCAATTCTAATAGGACTCATTCTAAATTTAGCATATCCAATTAATAAACCATTGTGGACTGGTTCTTATGTATTCTACACATCAGGAATTATTACTCTTATATGGACGGCGTTAGCATGGATAGTTGATATAAAAAACATTAAAAAATGGACTTTCATTTTTAAAGTTTTTGGTAGAAATCCACTAATCAGCTATGTCTTATCAATTCTATTTGTAAAAATATTCATTGACGTCGTTAAAATTTCAGATACAAATTTATACAGCTGGCTTTATACTAATGTCTACCAAAGTATTTTTGGAAATAATTTTGGCAGCTTGATGTTCGCATTAAGTTTCACTTTATTCATTTGGTTATTTGCATATGGTTTGCACAGAAAAAACATGATAATTAAGTTATAAACTTAAAATCGATAATGCTAGTAATATCTTCAACATAAATCACTATGAAAGCTATTGATCCTCCTATCGTAGTTTCAGCAGTATATCCTTGCAGCACTGAAAAATTGTGGTCAGCAATCACTAAGCTGGATGAAATGAAAAAATGGTATTTTGATAATATTCCAGAGTTTGAAGCAATTAAAGGTTTCAAAACTAAGTTTGCAGTAAGCTCTGATACAAGAACCTTTACCCACAATTGGGAAGTCACGAATGTCAATAACGGTAAACGTATACAATACACATGGACGTTTGATGAGTATCCAGGAGAGTCATACTCAAGGTTTGAAATCTTGCCAATTAATGAATCAAAGACTCAATTGACTCTGACTTGTATTGTGACTTCGAATTTTCCCAATGAAATCACTGAATTTAAACGTGAAAGTTGTATTGGAGGGTGGGAATATTTTTTAAACGATCGACTAAAAACATATTTCCAAAATGAAAGTTAGGACTACATTTATCATATTTTTTTTGCAATTTCATTCAGCGTGATAAATTGCAAAATAAACCAATTACCCAATCTTCAAAGATCAAAATTCTATTCCATTTGAAATAGGAG
>CAJQRD010000022.1 GCA_905480605.1 uncultured Saprospiraceae bacterium
AGAAAGCTTTAATGATTAACCCCACATAACAATGAAGAAACTCATACTCAAACTTATCTTGGCATTTGGTGGATTCTGGAAAAGAATTGGCGCTAACCCAAATCATTTAAAAGCAATTCTTGAAACAAAGATTTTAATGGATGGCCGTAGAGCTTCATCATTTAATGTTCAAAAGAAAGGAAAAGATCTTAATCATTCTGATTTGGCACTTTCATTTATCTATCTCGTATTTGGAAGTTTAGCGGCAGCTGCTTTATACTTTTTTGAAGGACAATTTTCAGGTTATGTGGGTTTCTACACCTTTTGGATTGTCTTACTTTTAATCACCTTAATAACAGATTTTACAGATGTCCTTATAGATGTAAGAGACAATTACATTTTATTGCCCACCCCAATTAGTGGTAAAACGCTTGCTCTTTCAAGAACACTCCACTTGGTTCTCTACCTAAGTAATCTGATTATCCCCTTTATATTACCAGGTCTGATCTATTGCATAATTGTAAAAGGTGTTCTATTTGCACTTTTATTTTTCATACAATTTATTCTGGCTATGTTATTCTCTATTTTCTTAGTGAATATCATATACCTGCTGTTGCTCAACTTGACAAGTGGTCAAAAATTCAAGGACATCATTAATTACTTTCAAATTGGCTTTTCTATTTTCATTTTTTCCTGTTATTACGTCTTACCACGTTTGATAGATACAAGCACAATTAAAGATTTTAATATCGAGGAAAAATGGTGGATGTGGTGCATGCCTGGTTCATATTTTGCAGGCTTACTCAATGTGATTTTCGAAGGTGATCATTCCTACAAAATGATAATATTGTCAATCTTAGGGCACGTTTTTACTTTCGGAGGAATATATTTAGTGGCGAATGTTTTAAGTAGAAATTTTAATCAAAAACTGTTGAGTATTAATATAAAGGGTGATACAAAAAAAGCAGATCTAAAAATAGAAACAGAAGATTCTAACACTTATGGTTATATGAACTTTTGGGACAAATTGATAAATAAAAATAGAGTCGAATCATCAGGATTTAGAATGAGTTGGATGATGACAGCTCTAAACAGAATGTACAAACTAAGAACCTATCCTATGTTTGGTATGATACCTGCTTTTTTTATTTATTTTGCCCTAGATAGAGATGGTAATTTATCAGAAAGGTATCAGTCCATGCAAGATGGCAGCAGCGATATTACTTTATTATACTTCGCTCTTTTTGCGATAATTACCCCCCTTATAAATACAAAATTTGCAGAATCACATAAAGCAGCTTCAATTTTTAAAGCATTGCCAATAAAAAAACCTGGACTTTTAATAAGAGGAAATTGCAATGCCATTTTAATAAAATTTGGACTCCCTACATTTCTGACATGTGCAATTGCAGTACTCCTAATGTATGGATTGGATAGGTATCTAAATATAGCTATTGCTTTGGGAAATGCCATTTTGATATTATACCTCATGACTCTATTTGCTATGAAGAACATTCCATTTTCAAATGCATGGGAAGATCAATCAAAAGGTACTAATACTTCTATAATGTTTATAGTCATGACAATTCTAGGAGTGGTCGGATTTGCACATTATATGTTTAGAGAAAATAAAATTGTACTGATTTCATTTTTAGCCGTTAGTTTAATATTTTCCTATTTCATTTATAATAAAATAGGAAACCTAAAGTGGTCTGAACTTAGTAAAGAATAATTATTTTTTAATTTTCAAGCTCATATCAAGAGATCCCGCAGAATGAGTCAAGGCCCCAACTGAAATATAATCTACCCCTGTTTCGGCTATTGCTCTAACTGTTTTAAGGTTTACACCACCTGATGCTTCAGATTGAAATCGTTTACCAATGATTCCAACAGCTCTTTTTAAAGTTTCTAATTTAAAGTTATCCAACATAATTCTTGTTATACCTCCTTCTTCAAGAACATCATTTAGTTCTTTCAGGTTTCTTACTTCAACAGTTATTCCAAGCTCTTTTTTATTTTCTTTTAAATAAGATTTCACTTTTCGGATTGCTTTCCCTATACCACCGCAAGCATCTATATGATTGTCTTTAATCATTATCCAATCATAAAGACCATCTCGATAATTGGTACAACCACCAACTCTAACTGCCCACTTTTCTAAAAATCTCATTAAAGGAGTTGTTTTTCTCGTATCTAAGATAGTCACGGGCAGATCTTTAACTATTTCAGCAAATGCTCTGCTCATTGAGGATACACCACTCAACCTTTGCATTGTATTAAGAGCCAATCTTTCGCCTTTTAAAAGAACTTGAGAACTCGTTGTGACTTCAAATGCGATATCACCAAATGAAACTTTATCACCATCATTAATAAATCGCTCAAATTTACAATTTGGATCAAGTTTTTTAAACAAAAACTCAGCAAAGTCGATACCTGCTATAACTCCTTTATCCTTTACCAATAACTTAGCTGTATCGTTTGAATTTGGGTCAATACATGCTAAAGAAGTATGGTCACCATCTTTAATATCCTCACGCAAAGCAGCGTTAATAAAAGCATTTAATAAGGACTTACTTACACCTTGCATAATTATAAATTTCTAAAAAATTAAAAGTTAAATTCCAGAACATAAATATAAGAGACAAATTCTTGAATTTAGCACTTCAAAAAATGAAATTTCTTCATTTTGTGTTTTTACCATATATATGAATTAATTTAGTTTGATTTTCGCCAATAATCTGAACTATATATTGTTAGCCATCCTCTTCTCAATCTCTACATATTCAAATGACTTAGTATGACATCCAGAAATGTCGTTAAAAAGACAGGGCACAAAACAAGAACACAACCCATTTATATAGAAAGAAATAAAATTAAGGTATATTCGAACCTAGTTTCACAGTATTTAATTAATCAAATTTTTAACATGAAAAAATATTTACTTCTTTTTGTTTGTCTTTTCACTGCAAACATGATGTTTTCACAAACATTGACAAGTGAAGACTTTAACTCTGGCCTTCCATCTGATTGGAGTATCGATACAAAAGCTTCTGACGGAGGATGGATTGTAGGTAATGCGGCTCAACTTGCCAGCTCTTATTGGCCAGTTGGTGAACCTGCGGATGGATCAAATTTTATTGCAACAAATGATGACGGTTGTAACTGTGATAAAAGCGAGGACAGATTAATTCTACCTACAATGGACTTATCAGCAGTAACAGGTTCAATTTTCTTTTCTTATGACATAGCTTTTATTGGTGCTACATATGGCGGTGCTACAGAATCACTTAGCTTGGATATCTCATACGATGGTGGTACAACATGGGAAAACTATTCAGTTATAGAAGGTTTAGGCTCAGTTACTTGGGGGTCTGCAAATGCTGATCTTTCTGCATTAGCTGGAAATGCATCAGTAACTTTAAGTTTTTTATATAATGACGACGGTGGATGGGTATATGGAGCTGCTTTAGATAATATTACTTTGAAGGTTCCTCCTCCAAATGATATTTCGTTGATTTTTAATCCAGATGCATACAGATTTGCTGACATCAGTAATGGTTTTGATGTAAGTGGAATAATCACGAATATTGGTGGTGATAACCTTACTTCTATTGACCTTATGGTTACAGAAGGTGCTAACACTTACAATGAAACATTATCAGGATTGGATATAGCGCCATTTGAAACTACTGAGTTTTCTATTAATATTCCAATTGCTGCTCCAACTGGTTTTAGCTTAGATGTAACTGCGTCTAATCCAAACGGCGAAGCAGATGCAGACGATACAAATAATACTGATTCATTTGAAGGTGTTGGTGTTGAAAATGCTCCAGACAAAATGATATTTGTTGAAGAGTCAACTGGAACATGGTGTCCTTGGTGTCCAAGAGGTGCTGTTTTCATGGATTTAATGGAAGAAGAAATAAGTGAAGTGTTTGCTGGAGTTGCTGTTCACGTTGGTGTACCTTCTTTTGCAGACCCTATGGAAATAGCAGGAGATTATCCTTCTACTTACGCAAGTATGGTTGGTGGTTTTCCAACTTTGTTAATTGACAGATCATCTAACCCAGGTATTCCTGGAATTAATGATATGTCAGCTTTCGGTCAAGAACTTGTAGCTTTTACAAACTCTAGACCTTCACCAATTGGACTAAGAGTAGATGCAGAAATTAATCCTTGGACAAGAGAAATGGCTATTGATTTAAATGTAACGGCTCACAGTAATATTGATGGAGATTTCACAGTTATGTTGTTGATCACCGAAGATCATGTAACTGGTGATGGATTTGATTACAGACAAGCAAATAATTATGCAAATAACGGAGCTGGTCCAATGGGAGGCTGGGAGTTATTAGCTAACCCTGCTTCTGGAAATGATATCGAATTCAGCCATACATTGAGAGAAGCGATTGGAGGGTTTACTGGTTTGACTGGTATAATTCCTGCAACTCTTGTATCTGGAGAAAGTTACTCTTCTTCAGAAGTTTATACAATTCCTGCTGAATTTAACATGGAAGAATTGAATATTGTAGCGGTTGTTTTAGATCAAGGCAATGGTGGAGCAGCATACAATTCTCACATTGATAGA
The DNA here is from genome assembly GCA_905480605.1 of uncultured Saprospiraceae bacterium. Classification (GTDB taxonomy): domain Bacteria; phylum Bacteroidota; class Bacteroidia; order Chitinophagales; family Saprospiraceae; genus RFSX01. The sequence continues at coordinate 4,568 of CAJQRD010000022.1, forward strand.
GATATTGAATTTATGACTTCTTCTATAGATGAGATTACTAATCTAGCTCATTTCAGAACATTCCCTAATCCAGTTGCAGATAATGTAAATATCGAATTAGGATTTTCTGAAAATGTAGATTTCCAAATTTTCATTACTGATGCTTTAGGTAATAAAGTGAAATCTTTGGGTCAATACTCTGAGTCAAACTTCAGAACTTCTGTTGATGTTTCTGATTTGACAAGTGGCGTTTACAGTCTTTCAATAATGACAAAAGACGGACAAAACGTTTCTAAATTTGTAAAAATCTAATTTTTTTCTAAAATATATAGATTATAATAAGAAACTGGCTTCTTTTTTGAAGCCAGTTTTTTTATGCCTACCCTTCTGGTCTATTTTATCAAAGACCAACAATTAAGTTTAACGTTACCTTTTTGATTTTAATGTCAAAATAACACCACCCTTATTATAGCATTTTAGGAACCATTATTCGTATTAAATTAAAAATTATACCGATGAAAATCACAGTAAAAGCATTTGTTCTCATGTTCTTATTCTCAAATGCTCTATTATCTCAATTAGACAATGGATCTATTTATCCAGAAAATATTGAAGGAAAAGATGTTTTAAGCAATCAAGATATTAATGTTCAAGATTGGTTAGATGAGGGAAAGCCAGTTATCGTCAGCTTTTTTACCAGTTGGAGTAAACAAAGTTGGGATTACTATAATACAAATTGGCTTAATGAACTTAATGCAGAATTTGGACAAGGTGGATCAAATCAAATAAGAATAGTTGGGATAGAGGCAGAACCAGATAATGGTCCCGATCATCTAAAAATGGAAATTTCTGGTACAAGACCCTTGAAGAGTTATGGCAATTGGTTGTCAATTTCATCGTTTCCAATTATAGATGACGCATCATTTAATTTGGCATTTAGCACTGATCTATTTCCAATTACTTACGTAATAAGGCCAGATGGAACAATGATAGAACTTAACCGAAATGGTGCATTACTGGATAGATCATTTCAATTAAGGGCCCTCTTTCCTAAAAGTACAGACTTGACATTAAACAGCAATATTCGTGATGCCAGTTTTTGTGGTGGCTATACAATTCCTTCAAGTAATATTTCTATTATAAATATGGGTGAAAACCCAATTGAAAACCTAGTCTTAGAATATTATATTGGTCAAAGTAAAGTACAAACAATCCCAGTTAATCAAAATGTTGGCCCATTAGCGGTTTTGGAGTTTGAAACCAATGATCAATTGGTTGCTTCAGATTCAGAAGTAACTATTTTCATTTCAAATGTAAATAACGAAACTTATCCAATCGATGAATATAATATTATAGAAGCCAATGTTATTGAGCCAGTACTCAATACAGAAATTTTAAAAATGAAAATTACATTTGACAAATTTCCCCAAGAAACACAATGGATTTTACAAACTGAGTCTGGAGTACAAATTGCCTCTGATAGCTACTCTCCAGATGAAGTGGAGCCGTGGGGCACTTTAGAATATGAATTTGAAATCCCTTCAGATGCTGAATGTCTAAATTTGATTTTACAGGATAGTTATGGAGATGGATGGACACAATGGGGTGTTGACGAAAATGGCATAAATACACCTGTCCCAGGAATACAGTTTTACAATCAATATGATGCATTGATTAAAGACAAACATAATATTGAAAACTCGACAAATTTTAAAGTTGATTTAGAGGCAATTGATATTTATGTAAAAAGAGATGCAATAAGTGCTGATAAAGACATAATTATAAGTTCTGATATAAAAATCTATCCAAGCCCAGTTGTTGATATTCTAAATATTGATGGTCTCGAAAAACTTATTGAAATTAAAGCAATTTCAATCATTAACAGTATCGGAAAAACTATTTATCAGTTTGATAATCAAGAAATTAACAACAAAATAGATGTTTCTGATTTAAATCCAGGTATTTATTTTGCAAACATTTTAACTCAAAACGGTTTACTAACAAAGTCATTTATAAAGGAATAGTATTTGACATTATGTATAAAAATGATAAAAGAGCTTGATATTAACGTACCATTAAGAGAATATATTTGAATGAAATGACTATATTTGAGTAAATGTGTTTAGATATGAGAAAAACTTTACTTCTATTATTTACTTTTATTAGCTTGAATGTCTTTAGTCAAGACTTGACAGTAACACCTGATCCTGTGGTTTTAACTTTAGGACAAGAAGTTGTTGACAAAAAAGTTGATATGACCATTACCAATAATTTAGGTAGAGATGCTGAATTCTATTGGTCAATAGATCGTGAAGGTGTGCCTGTAGAATGGGAATTTTACCTTTGTGATGTAAATTTATGTTACACAACTGCCATTCAGAGTTGCCCTTGTTCTAAGCCTAACCTTTTAGGCCCGAATGAGTCTGGAACTTTGATGATGCATATTATATCTAATGGCGTAGTGGGTACTGGTGCAATTAATCTTGCCATTTTATCAGAATGTGACGGAACAACCTCTGTCCTTGATGTTCCAATAACTTTTGAAGTTGAAATCACTTCATCTACAGAGTTTGCTGAAATCAATGATGACATAAGCTTATATCCAAATCCAGCACTTGATGTGATTAACTTGATTGAAGATGAGGATGTTAAACAAATTGAATTTTACAACATCGTTGGTAAAAAACTAAAATCATATGATCATATTAAAGGTCAATCTCATGATGTTTCAGAATTTAGCAAAGGTATATACCTAGTTAGATTATTAAATAAGTCAAATAATATATTGAAGGTTCTAAGAATGACTAAAAAGTAGAACACTTAATGTTTTAAGATATTAAAGTCCTGTATTTTTATACAGGACTTTTTTTATGTCATATAAATCAAAGAACTTCCAAATTAAAGTATCAAATACATAATATCAAAGCCCAATAGCAAGGCTCGTCATATACTTTTAGTCCGAAAATTATAAGTATTCATCCTATTTTCAAAGACTAATGTCTACAACAAAGAACTATGTTATGCATAGTACTATTTAATGTAGTATATTTGTATTGATTCAATAGTATAACAACTTAGACTAATATTGAATCATCTTTAAAAATTAGAACTATACTTATGAAACTTGAAAATACAAAAGCACAAATGAGAAAGGGTCTCCTGGAACTATGTGTTCTTTCTATCATATCGAAAAATGAAATGTATCCTTCTGATGTTATTAAGAAACTGAAGGAATTGAAAATGATTGTGGTAGAAGGTACGCTTTACCCTCTGCTCAACAGACTGAAAAATGATGATTTATTAAGTTATCATTGGAAAGAATCTACTTCAGGACCTCCACGTAAATACTATACAATAACTGAATTAGGATTTCAATTTTTAGAAGAGTTAATTGTGACTTGGAAAGACCTTGACAAAGCCGTTAACAAATCTATAGCTCATGCTAAAGAAACCCAAACCCATTCTTAAAATAACAACTAGAAAACAGAAATAAAATGAAAAAAGTAGTTCATATCAATTTAGGCGGTAAGGAATTCACTATTAACAATGATGCATATTCTGTGCTGGAAAACTATCTAATTACTATTGAGAATCACTTTTCTAAATCTCAAGGTTTTGAAGGGATCCTGTATGACATTGAGGTTAGAATGGGTGAGTTATTTGAAGAAGATAACAAACATGGAAACATCATAGACATGTCTAAGTTAGATCGTGTTATGAATACAATGGGGAGACCTGAAGATTTCACTGATGATGATGACGAGCCTGTTAGATCTCGAAAGAGATCAAGTGGAATAAAAACAGGGAAAAAATTATTCAGAGATAATGAAAACAAAGTAATTGGTGGCGTTGCTGCCGGACTTAGTTCATACTTCGGAATCAATGATCCGATTTTTATACGATTATTTTTTGTTTTACTTTTCCTAATGGGAGGTTCAGGATTTATTGCATACCTTATCATGATGATTGCAATACCTAAAGCTGAAACATCAAGTGATTACCTCGCCATGAAAGGAGAAGAAATCAATATTGACAACATCGCTAAAACTGTACAGGAAAGCATAATAGATATAAAAGATAAATTCGATGATTTCAGCAAAGGATTTAAAACAATGATATTTTAACCAATTAAATATGAATTATGAAAAAGATTATCAATCTAATATTCCAATTCATAAAAAGAGGAATTATTAATAACTATATGACCTAAACATTTAGACATAAAAAAATAGCCGGCTAAAGTAAAGCTGGCTATTTTTATTTGGAATATATTATCTATTATCCTAATTCTGCAATGGTTTTCCTAAGTATACAAGATTGTCACCTTCATTTAAAATCAAGTCATTATTATCAGTAAGGATTACTTTAAATTCATTTGTATTACCATCCTTAATAAACAAAGGAATCATTTTTTCTTGATCATTAATCCGCAGCAATAATTTCTCAAAATCATCTTTTGTAGAAACCGGCACTTCATTAATTGTTGGATAATCTCTTGCTACTTCCAGAAGACTGATAAAGTCATCATGTGAAGAGAACAGTCGTTTACCTGAAATAACTTCAGGATATTGTAATTCATTTATTGAAATTAAACTGTAAGCCCCGTTTTCTCCAAATTCCTTTTTCAAATTATTCGTAGCATATTCATTTACTTCAGAACTTCCAGTCAATGCAAATAAATATCCTACATCATTTAAGTCACTGTTGTCTTTTATATCATCAGAATAGATGTTTGTTTCATAAGACTCCAAACCCATCTCTTGGCATTTCTCAATATTTGCAGCATTGCTGTCTACCAAAACCACATGAGCATCATTCTCCTTTAAGTACTTGGCGATAAGTCGTGATGCTCTGTGAGCTCCAATGATTAAAATACCATTGCTTTTTGATAATAACACATCCAAAACTTTTGCCACAATCCCAGCCGTTGTCGCATTCAATATAACAGTACCTAAAACTATCATAAAAACAATTGGTGTTATATATTCTGCACCAGCAACACCTTCTACAACCAATTTAGAACCAAAAAGAGAGGCAATACCTGCTGCAACAATTCCCCGAGGTCCAACCCAGCTGATAAACATTTTGTCTTTGGTAGACAAAGCTGATTTTCGAGTACTTAAGAATACACCAAGAGGACGTAAAATAAATATTATGGCAGCAAATAAAACGCCTACCTTCCAATCTAAGATCAGATACAATTCAGACATATTCATATTAGCTGACAATAAAATAAATAGTATTGCTATTAGTAAAATACTTATTGATTCTCCGAAGTAGGCTATTTCTTTTTTATGTGGTATGTCAATATTTCCAATTACCATTCCCAATACAACCACAGTCAATAATCCTGAGTCTGGAACCAAATAGTGTGAACCAACAAATACTGCTAAGACAAAGCCCAAGGTAAAAACCGTTAATAAATAATGAGGGACTAAATTTCTCTTTAATAAATACTTCAGACCATGAGCAGAAAAGAAACCCAATGAAGTGCCCTCTAGAGCAATCATCAGGAATTGTTTTAGAGCTAATCCTGTGAACAAGCCGTTACCGCCAAATTCAGCACTGTGTGAAAGATGAATAAATTCATAAACCAATACAGCGACCAAAGCACCTATTGGATCAATTAAAATTCCTTCCCATTTTAACAAGGTAGATACACTTCTCTTAAGTGGCAGGTTTCTTAATATTGGACCAATAACTGTCGGTCCCGTAACAATAATAAGTCCTGAAATCAGGAACGAAATATCCCAATGTAAACCAATGATAAAGTGCACCAATAAGCCTCCTCCAACAAAGGTTATGAATGAGCCCAAGGTGATAATATTTATTATAGAAGGGCCCACTCCTTTTATTTCATCTCGTTTAAGACTCATCCCTCCTTCAAAAAGGATAAGCCCAATTGAGAGTTCCACAAAATGAAATAAATGATCACCAGCGAACAAACCATTTTGACCATTCCAAACAGGATCAAGTAATTTCATTCCATCGTCTGTCCATAAAGTGGATAATGGTCCAACCAACAATCCCGTCAGCAACAATGGCAAAATAGCTGGCACCTTTATTCTCCAAGCAAACCATTGTGCCAATATTCCTAAAATTATTACGCCTGCTAATTCTAACATGAATTTATATTAAATACTATTACGCTAATGTCTTTTTATTCTTCATTACAAAAAACAAAACACCAAAAGCAACGACCAATATGGCTGGAAAAACAGCGATATTATCAAGTGTTGCTTTTCCAGCTATCAATTCTGCCGCCTCTTTTGTTTCTCCCAAACTTAAAGCCAATGCACGTTCCTTATCTAACCAGTTTCCAATTATTGGATTCCAAATTGTCAATCCGAACATTCCAAATCCACCTATTAATGACATCCCCAATGCACCTGTTTTTGGTAAGTTTTCTCCAATAAAACCTATCATTGTTGGCCAAAAGTATGTTACACCCACTGCAAAAACCATAGCCGCTAAATAAATCATACTGCCAGAAAACTGACTTAACATAACCAAACCAATAGCAGAAACAATTGCAGACATCAACAATACGCCAACTGGATTAAATTTCTTAACCAAAGGACCTGCGAAATATCTTCCTACTGCCATAAGACCTGTAATCATAGCAAGCACTATCATTGGGTGAATACCATCATTTTTAATAATTCGTTCTATCCATTGTGTTGTTCCTAATTCTGTTGTTGCTGTAAGAGTCATACATATGCCCATAAACCAAAATAATGGACTCTTCATTATAGCTTTAATATTTTCACCTGTGTTTGATTCAAGGTTTCGCGTTTCTGGAAACTTCATTCCAAATATCATTACTCCATATATTATAGTAGGCACTAGCATCGTTGCAATGAGCAATTGCCAACCTAAAGAATCTGCTAAAAAATAACTTATCAATGAACCAATAACAAGTCCACCAGGAAACCATACATGAAACTTATTTAACATGGTTGTTTTATCTTCAGGAAACATATCTGCAATCATAGGATTACACGCCGCTTCAACAGAACCATTTGCAAAACCAATTGCAAACGTCGACAAAATCAATCCCCAGAAACCTCCTGAAAAAATTGTCATGATCAATCCAAATAAATGGCAAATGAAAGCTATGATCATTAATTTCTTTGGCCCTACAGCATTATATGCCAAGCCTAACAAAAGCATTGCTATCGGAAACCCAAATGAAGCCATGCCATTTACCCAACCCAATTGGGTATCTACAAGACCAAAGTCAACTTTAAGTTCTTCCAGAATCCCTGCTCGTATTGCAAAAGTCATTGACGTGACCGTCAGTGCAACACAACTGGCATAAAACAATTTTTTATTATTATCCATTCTCTAATTAGTTTATAAGTTATTTAAAAATTTTAATTTTTATATTTCTAAACCAAACATCGTCGCCATGATCTTGTACAGCTAAATGTCCAGATTTGAATTTTCCAAATTCTTTCCAATCCTTGAACTTACTTTTGGCAACCATTTCATCCCAAATCTCATCATGCATAGTAAATTCAACCACTTTATATCCGTTCTGCCAAAATTGCATTTCCCCCTTATTAGAAACAATTCTGATCTTATTCCATTCCCCAGCAGTGTTTACAGTATAGTATTTTGTTTCTATCATATCGTAAAGGTCACCTGCCCTATGAGTAACAAACTTGGTATCAGGATGACAGGTATTATCCAGAATTTGCATTTCAGGTCCAGACTGATAAGTCGCCCAAAAATTATCCCCTCCTTGCATTTCATTTGGACCTTCCTGAACATTGAAGAAAATTCCACTGTTTCCACAATTGCTAATTTTCCATTCCAAAGAAAATTCAAAATTTTCATAAATATCATTTGTAACCAAATCACCCCCTTTTCCTTTTCCTTTTGAATTAAATTTAATGGCATCTCCATCGACGATCCATTTACTGTCCACTTTATCTGAATTGAATGTATGGAACTCATTTATTGATTTACCGTCAAATAACAATTCCCACCCATCATTTTTTTCACTTGCAGTCAGCGTGTTATTACGCAATGGACTTTTATTTTTTCTTACAACGCCTGGTTCATTTTTTGGAATACGGTTCATAGTATACCAAGCTTCTGTTGACCATAATGAACTTTCATTCGAACTTACAAAGTGGTTCTTAAGGTGAACATAAATAACATGGTCTTCTTTCATTCCACCCATCTCAAGAAAAACCTTGGTTCTATCTTCAGAGACACTTACTGTTTTAATATTAAGTTCACGATCATCTAATTTTGGACCACCATATTCTTTAGTTGGCAGATAATACCATTGTCTGATTTCATAATCTTTCTTTTTCCAACCTTCACCTTCTTTCAATGGTTCTGTAAATGTTATTTCAATTCCATTTGACTTAGCATTAATGCTAAGCATTTCAAAAGTTGATTTATTGTTATAAGCCAACCTTTGAAGCCCATACCATTTGGTTCCGGTATGTTGCCAGTTTCCTGGATTACCAATTCCGCCTGCGTACAACGCCCCATCCGGGCCCCAAGTAACTCTATTTATTCCACCTTCCAATCCTTGTGTAAATCTAAATACAGCTCCTTGATATTGTCCCTCAACTTCTTCTACGAATACACGTTTAATACCACCATGTGTAACTTCACCGTGAATCATCTGATTTTTATAAGGGCCAACATTCAAATATGATGGTGTAGATGGTGAGTTTCCAATCTCATCTTGCGGCAACCAAACCACTGGCTTCTTTTCCTTTACGCCTTCAGTACCTTCAAAATCTACGGCTCGTGAACCAAAGAATGCGCCTTTGCTGACATGCAGGATTTTACTTGCCGGCAACCAATCTCCCTGATTGTCTGCTATGTACAAATCATCATTATGCCCTATTCCTATACCGTTAGGTGTTCTCAACCCATTGGCTACAAATTCTATAGAACCATCTTCAATAGAAACTTTAATACAATTGCCTCTATTGATATGTTGAGTTACTACTCCTGCACCTCCTGGCTGAATTCCTGTTGCTAAGTTTGCGTATAAGTAACCATCCTTTTCTTCAAGTCCAAATCCGAACTCATGGAAATTTGCAGATACTCCCCAACTGTCACAAAGAGTTCTATACTCATCAATAATTTCATCATTATTGGTATCTATAAGTTCAGTAATTTCTTGTTTTTGCATCACAAAAATTCTACCATCGACAACTTTCACGCCTAAAGGCTCAGCTAAACCTTGAGCAATCTTTTTAGCCGTAATTAAATTCTCATCACCAGAATCAACATTATCTAAAACATATATACCTCCTTCTGAATCCCAGCAACTCACAATTAATTTTCCATTAGGGAGAAAATCCATCCCACCTATTTTTTTATCAAAATCTTTTGGCCTTGCTTGTGTCATATCAAAAGACGGATGCACATCATTAAGTGAATACTTATCACCTGGTATTTTTGAATTTACAGACATTGGTAATGAAAGCATCCCCACTAGCTCTTGATCTTTTTTATCATGAGCAATTAACTCAGAAGGTATCACAGCCCAAAATTTATCATTCTCTGGTTTATAGTTCCATGATAAGAAGCGGCCACCGTCACCTTGAAAAAATTCAATTTTAAACGGATGGAATCCTTTTTTTAAATTCAATTTTGCTTGTTTCATTTCGGTGCCATGCAAACCATCATTATCTATTATTAATTTATCATGCAAGTACATTTTAGATCCGTCATCACTCCACATTCTAAAGTTATATAAACCATCTTCTTTGATTTCTAAATATCCTATACTTACTAATGCAAAGTCGTTTTCCAACTCCTTAAAGTCTGCTCCTGAAATATTATCAAAGTTCTGTAAAATCCCAGCTTGAATTGGTTTTCTACTTTCTAAGTTCGTAGGAATTTTTGGAACTCCTGATTTTATACTATAAATTCTAGTAATTGATCCTGGAATTAAATCCTTCGAATCTATATTCTTTGCTTCAAAAGCAATTTCTTCCTGGCCTGCTTTTTTAGAAGATTCGCCTTCGAATTCTCCAAAAGTAAATATATAAGAAATCATTTCTTTCAAATCAAAATTTGAAATTTCTGGATGTGGAGTCATAACTTGTTCTCCCCAAATTCCTGAACCACCTTTTTTGATTTTGTTTACAAGCATCATTGTGTTTTCATCTGTATGCTCATATTTTTTTGCTATTGCTAGATATGAAGGCCCAACTGTTTTCTTGCTTTTGTTATGACAAGTTTTACAATCATGCTTTGAAATAAGAATCCCTCCTTCTGGTAAACTGGAAACATCTTCTCCAAAACCATCATCTATATTTGGATCTTCATACATTGCTTTCGAAATTGGAATTGTAAGAGATTCTGATCCATTAGATTCAAGAGAAAGCGTAAATTGATACCTCATAAATTCTGCATCATCCCTTATAACTTTTTCACCTTTATCAAACGTCAAACTTCCATTTGACTTAATATTACTCTTATCAACAACTGTTGCTGTTCCTGTGAATACTACCGCCTCATTAGCGTTTAATCCTTCTGTTGTAAATGTTCTTGTAAACTCAAGGTTTCCGGATTGAGATTTTGTATGACTTACTTTTTCGTAAACATTAATACTATTATTACCCTCAATACTCAGATTGTACATCAGTTCAAGATCACCATTGCTGAATCTGTGACCAAGATAATTATACTGGTGAACTAAATTCTTCCCATCTTTCGAAACTTGCCATGTCGGTATTGAATTATCCTGAATGATATAAGCATCACCAACCGTAGTCGGCTGTGGTCCATGTGCCCCATTAAAAACAGCACCTTCAAGATTTACAATTCCTTTCCATGCTTTATACAATGTCCCTGTTTGCGTGAAATAAGATAAATACAAATCTTTATGCAATGCTGCAGATATCATCCTTGGATTTTGATCAATAACAGATCGGAAAACCCAAGTCTCAATTGGCCTTGCTTTAGATACTACAGTTTTGGTGTCAGAGCTACAGGAAATACAATAAATGATAACAAATAAGCTAAGGCAAATACTTTTCATAAAATATATTAATATAAAACCTTTAAAATACATTGTTTTTTTGATTCAAAAGGTCAAATATCCAACGTATATGCTACAAAACCAACCTTTTGATGGGATTTTAAGTTACATTTCAATAGAACTATTGTGAAGTGAAGGCAATAAAGGCATATTTATTTGTATTAAACTAATAATCAACCGTTTACAAATATCCCTAGAATCATAAAATTGTAATTTTTTTTTTCATATAATAAAACGCCATAATATTAAGCTTAGAATGGCATAGTTTCTGTATTTGTAGGTTGCGATGAATATAGAAGAATTAAATAGGCGGCACTTTATTGAGACAGATATGTACTACCGTGTTGGATACGGTCTATCGTCAAAGTTATTGAGTTATTCTTACGGAATATTTTCAATTGAGGTAGTTTTAAGTAAAAAATGGTCTAAAGACTTTAATGCAACTGCACAAGAGTTAGCTTATATCTGGAAAAATGGACACTCTGAATTGGAAAAAGCAATTGGCTGCAAAGTTTACATTGTAGATGGCAGGACTTATAAATACAAACAAGCATTAATGCACCGAGGTATCAAACCTGGTTATGATGCAAAAAAAGGTATCATTTTTAGAAAAGGGTATCTTAACTAATTAAAGTCTTTTAAATTTTCTAAAATTAAGTTTGCTTCGTACCCCCTCGACATAGCATATTTGTATGCCCTGTCTTTAGCCAACATCAAGCCTAGGCTTTTGTGTTTTTCAATATTCCTATCTAGAATTGATAGCAATGTTCCAATATATTCGTCATCTTCTATTTCGGTCATTCCCTTTTTAATACAGTAAGCCGAAATACGTTTCAACTTCAACCCCTGAAGTATTTTATTTTTTCCCCACTTTTTCATTCTAAATTTACCCCTGCAATATGATTTTGCATATCGTTCCTCATTTAGAAAATCGTCTCTAATTAGGTCAGTCATTATATTTTCCAATTCGTCACCGTAGACTTTAATATCTAATAACTTGGTACGAACTTCTTGATGACATCTGTCCTGATAAGCACAATAGTGTTGTAATTTTAACAATGCTTTCTCGTATTCCATCTACAATGTTTATACTTTACGTTTACTCAAAAATACAAATTACTCAACATACAAATTTAGTATTATGGATTTCTCTGAATTAACTTCTAAATGGTCGGCTGCAATTATTGATTATGCTCCAAAAATTGCAGCGGCATTGCTAACCCTTATTATTGGATTATGGATAATAAAGCGGATAGTAAATTATGTCAATAAAGCAATCGAAAAAAACGCTGTTGATGAGACATTAGCTAAGTTTTTAGCTTCATTGATAAGTGCAGGTTTAAAGATAATGTTATTGTTTTCAGTGGCAGGAATGTTTGGTGTAAACACCACGTCATTTATTGCCATTATCAGTGCATTAATGATAGGTGTTGGAATGGCACTAAACGGTACACTGTCACATGTTGCCTCAGGAGTTATGCTTATGGTGTTTAAGCCATTTAAAGTAGGTGATGTGGTTGAGATTGGGGGCGGAAGAAGTGGTTCTGTGGAAAGCATCAATGCATTTAACACAACTTCTTTTAACTTTAGACAACAAGCGTATCTTTATAGGTAATAGCAATGTTACTGGAAATGATATTGTAAATATTTCAGGTCAAGGCATAGTCGGGGTGGAACTAAGTTACGGTATCGGATATGGTGCTGATATTGATAAAGCAAAGAATATAATTTTAAATATTGGAAATGACTGCCCATATATACTAAAGGATCCATCTCAAGGTGTTGTAGTTGCAGAACTCGGTGATAGTTCTGTTAACTTAGCTACCAGACCATTTTGCAAAAGTGAACACTTCTGGCATACCAAGTTCTACATGCATGAAAATGTTAAAAAACAATTTGACGCACAAGGAATTGATATTCCATTTCCTACAATTGAGGTTATAAGGAATGCTTAAGACTTTGTTCACGTATGTTAAAACGTCTTGTGTTAAACGATTAACGTTTAACGTAAGACGTTTTTAAGTATTGATCAATTTTATCGACTATTTCATCATTTGGGTTATGGACATGGCCATGCCATCCATTTGATTTTGCGGCCTCTATGTTTTCAGGTAAATCATCTATAAATAAAATTGTATTGGGATCAACTTCTAATTCCTCTGTGACGTACTTATAAATCTCTTCATCTGGCTTTCGCTTACCAATAATATGAGAGTAAAAAACACGATCAAAATATTTATCTTCAAAATCCAATAACCGATACTCTTTCTTAAAATATTTTATAATATTATTTAAATGAAGATTATTGATATTACTTAAAATGCAGAGATTATAATCTACACTTAAGTTGTTTAGCATTTCAAATCTCTTAGGTGGCATAGCGCCAATCAAGCTATTCCAAGCCTTTTTAATATCTCCTGGGTCAGCTGAAGAATTATAATTCTGGAATGCAGAAATCAGAAATTCATCCGAAATGTGTCCACGATCATATTTATGAACCGCGTTTAATATTGGTTGAGGTAACTTTCTTTCAGACCAATCTACATTTAATATCTCTTCAAACATTAAGAAAAAACGTTCAAAATCTAGATTAATTAAAACATTTCCAAAATCGAAAATGATTGTGTTTTTATTCTTATCCAACATTTATTAAAAAAGAGAATTGATATTGGTACTATCAGAGACTATTTTAGAAACTTCATCAATAGCGACACGCTTTTGATCAAGTGAATCTCTATCTCTAATTGTCACCGTATTGTTTTCCAAAGTCTCAAAATCTATTGTAATAGAATAAGGAGTCCCAATTGCATCTTGCCTTCTGTATCTCCTGCCTATTGCATCCTTTTCATCATATTGGCAATTGACATGAACTTTCAACTTATCAAACACATCATTAGCTGCATTAACCAATTCTTCCTTGTTTTTAAGCAGGGGTAAAACAGCAGCTTTTACAGGTGCAATAGCAGGATGTAACTTCATAACTGTCCTGGTTGAATCTTTACCATCTGCATCAGGTACCGTTTCTTCTTGTAATGCTTGAGCGACTTGCGCTAAGAACATTCTATCACAACCGATAGATGTTTCAACAACATATGGTACGTAGTTTTCATTCAATTCGGGATCAAAATATTGTAACTTCTTACCAGATAGTTCTTGGTGAGCAGATAAATCAAAATCAGTACGTGAGTGAATACCTTCAAGTTCTCTAAAACCAAATGGGAATTTAAATTCAATATCCGTTGCGGCATTAGCATAATGCGCTAAACTTTCATGATCGTGAAATCTTAAATTTTCAGCTGGCGTACCCAATGCTTTATGCCAATCTAAACGTGTTTGTTTCCAGTGGTCATACCACTTCATTTCTTCACCCGGACGCACAAAAAACTGCATTTCCATTTGTTCAAATTCACGCATTCTAAAGATAAATTGACGTGCTACTATTTCATTTCTAAATGCCTTTCCAATTTGAGCAATTCCAAATGGTACTTTTTGTCTAGTAGATTTTTGCACATTTGAAAAATTCACAAAAATACCTTGAGCTGTTTCAGGTCTTAAATACAATTTTCCTTCTTCACCTGCTATATTACCTAGTTGAGTAGAAAACATCAAATTGAATTGTCTTACTTCTGTCCAATTTCTTGATCCGCTGTCTGGACAAGCTATTTCCAGTTCTTCAATTAAGGCTTTCAAACCTTCCATATCTTCAGCTGCCAATTGCTTATTCATTGTGCCAATTGCATTGTCAATTTTGGCTTGACGATCCAAAATACGGCCATTTGTTGATCTGAATTCTGCTTCATCAAAAGCATCTCCAAATCGTTTTCTCGCTTTGTCAACATCCTTAGTAATCTTACCTTCTATTTTTTCAGCATAACCTTCTATTAGTTGATCTGCTCTATATCTCTTTTTGGAATCCTTATTGTCAATTAGAGGATCATTAAAAGCATCAACATGACCTGAAGCTTTCCATGTTTTTGGATGCATAAAAATTGAAGCATCAATCCCCACAATATTCTGATGCATTTGTACCATACTCTTCCACCAGTACTGCTTAATATTGGTTTTTAACTCAGATCCCAATGGACCATAGTCATATGCAGCAGACAAGCCATCATAGATTTCACTAGATTGAAAAATGAAACCATATTCCTTACAATGCGATACTAATTTTTTAAAATCCATCCGTTGATTTTTTTATTTAAGAGTGCAAAAGTACAAAAGAAGAGCATTACAATCTACTCAGATAGCTCTTTTGCACGTTGATAAGCATTTATATATGCTTTTTGTATTTTTTGATTGACATTTTTTCGTAAAATTCCTCTAATGCTGCTTAAATAGTCCCACACTTAAAGCCCACAATATGATCAAATTCAAGAATAACCATTTTCCATTGATCTCTCTAAATACTTAGATTTTCAGTCTTAACTATTGATTATTTACTAAGCTTTTGGTATGAATGAGTCCCAGATTCCCTCCTAATACGATTAAAATATTCATATTTCCTCACTTCTGAATATGAATTGAACACTCGAACAGCATAATCTGCAAATATCTGTCCATAATTATTACTAACTTTACGAAGCTTTTTTGTTAGAAGAAGGCTTGATAAACATTTAAAAAGGAAAATATCGGAAAGAATACATTGAGTGAAATCGTACTAACCATTGGTGGCATTGATCAGTTGGAATTATATGGTCAAAAAAATTCTAAACTGAATCTTATCAAAGGTGCTTTCCCTGATCTTGAATTTAACTCAAGAGGAGAAACTTTGAAAATATCGGGAGAAAAGAAGCAAACACAAAAGGCAAAATCTAAAATAGAACAATTGGTCAAACTAATAAGAAGAGACCATACTGTCAATGTTCAAAAGGTCAAGGATGTTCTCAACGGCAACATGGCTTATGAATTAGAAGAAAATGTCTCAGACAATACCGAATCAGATGGTCCTGTAAAATCTAACGTAATTGTCTATGGTAGAAATGCTAAGGGGATTAAGGCAAGAACGCGCAATCAAAAGAAATTGGTTGAGTTGTCGGAAATGAATGACATTGTTTTTGCAATCGGTCCAGCTGGTACTGGTAAAACGTATACAGCCGTTGCTTTGGCAGTTCGTGCTTTGAAAACCAAAATGGTAAAGAAAATTATATTGACCAGACCCGCTGTTGAAGCTGGTGAAAGTTTAGGCTTTTTACCTGGTGATTTAAAAGATAAAGTTGATCCATACTTGCGTCCATTGTACGATGCGCTTGACGACATGTTACCCCCTGAAAAGCTAGAACATTTCATGCAAACTAGAATAATCGAAGTTGCTCCTTTGGCATTTATGAGGGGCCGAACTTTGGACAATGCATTTATCATTTTGGATGAAGCACAAAACTGTACATCAGTTCAGATAAAAATGTTTCTAACAAGATTGGGACCTTCTGCAAAATGTATAATTACAGGTGACCTTTCTCAAATTGACTTACCCAGACATCAAAGATCTGGTTTGTTTAAAGCATTAGATATTTTAGGGGAATTAAATGGAATTGCAAAATTAACATTAACTTCAGAAGATGTTGTTCGACACAAATTGGTGAAAGATATCATCAATAGATATGAAGAAGATGCACACCAATATAAAGATCAAAGGGAAAGAGAAGACAACTACAGGGACAAGAAAGTAGATTCACGAAAGGACGATAAATGATTTCAAAAGTTATATATAAAGGCAACTTAAGAACAGAAGCCACTCACTTAAAGTCGGGTAATATTATATATACTGACGCACCAGTAGATAACCATGGAAAAGGTGAAGCATTCTCGCCTACTGATTTGGCTTCAACATCTTTAGCAAGTTGTATTTTGACAATCATGGGTATTGCAGCAAGCAGGCATGAAATAAATATTGAAGGCACTCAGGCTGATGTAGAAAAAATTATGACATCTAATCCAAGAAGAATAGGACAGATAAATATTACCATCACGATGCCGGATCATGATTATGCATCCAAAGAGAAAAAAATATTAGAAGCGGCTGCACACAATTGCCCTGTAGCATTAAGCTTGCATGATGAAACAGAAGAAAATATAATTATTAATTGGTCAAAATAACTTTATAATTTTCCAGCAAATATTTTATGTCTGAATTGATTTTAAATGGGCCCAAAGGTCCTATAAATGCAAGCATTAAAATCGGAGGTTCAAAAAGCATTTCGAATCGTGTATTGTTGATTCGTGCTTTATCCCAATCTCAATTTAAAATTGACAACTTATCCAACAGTGATGATACGTCCACCTTATTGAAGTTATTAGTAAACGGCGATCAGGATATCTTTGACTGTCATCATGCAGGTACAACATATAGATTTTTAACAGCCTATTTATCTTTGCAAGAAGGTGAGCAAATTCTTACAGGTTCTGACAGAATGAAACAAAGGCCTATTGGGCCGTTGGTTGATGCATTAAACAGTATTGGCGCTGATATTGAATACATTGAAAATGATGGCTATCCTCCATTACGGATTAAATCGTTTAAGAAACAAAAATCTGATAATATTAAAATCAAAGCGGATTTAAGCAGTCAGTTCATTTCAGCATTATGCATGATTTCTCCAATATTAAAAAATGGCTTGAAAATAGAATTTGAAGGTGAGCTGGTATCAAAGCCATATTTAGATATGACCTTAAGTATCATGTCAACATTTGGAGTTACGTCGCAATTCGATAACAATAGCGTAACAATTAACTCTCAAAGTTACAAGAGTCAAAATTACCTGGTAGAATCTGATTGGTCATCGGCTAGTTATCACTTTACTATAGCTTCATTATTGCCAGGAAGCGAGATCAGACTTAACCACTTTTTTAAAAGCAGCCTTCAAGGTGATTCAGCTATTGTAAAAATGGCTGAAGCATTTGGTGTTGAATCAACTTTTGAAGGATCACAATTGATTATTAGATCTAACATCGGGCATCAATCTTCATTTTCCTATAATTATATTAAACAACCAGATCTTGCACAAACATTGGCTGTTATGGGTGCGGCAAAGAATATGAACTTACAATTTAATGGCTTGAAAACCTTGAGAATAAAGGAAACTGATCGTATAAATGCCCTACAAAATGAATTGCTAAAAGTTGAAGTTTCATTCCAAAAATCGGTAGATGGTCAATACGAATTTGAACAGCTCGGGAAGATCAATATTAATAGTCCTAAATTTGAAACCTATCAAGATCATCGGATGGCAATGGCATTTGCACCACTATCAATACTTGGAGAAATCAAAATTATGAACCCAACGGTTGTATCCAAATCCTATCCTGACTTCTGGGAACATTTGGAAAAAATGGGATTTGTTATTAATTAGCCATTTCCTTCGCAGAAATACACAACCTAAAAAGAGCTTTACTAAAAGGTCTATAGAGCTTTAACACTTAATATCGTTTAAAAAAATTTCCAAAGAAAAGGAGCAAAATAACTTTTGCTCCTTTTCTTCTAAAATCAATTTATAATTTCTACTCTATGAAAATACTTTTAGTAAAACTATTTTCGATAGTGGTTGCATTTATAATATAATATCCTGATTCTATATTTGTCAGTTTTGATTTTAAGATTCCTCTCAAGTTAGTCAAACTAACATTTAATTTCACAAAAACTTCTTCTCCAAATTTATTTAGAACTTTAAGAGTAAATGTATTTTCAGAACCAAGTTTTTCTTTAACTCCAGACTCCAATTCATCCAAAGAATTATCGATCAAAGAAATCGGAAGATCATTGTCTTCTTGGGCAGTTGAATTATCACAAGGAAAGATTCCAGCTAAGAACACAGACCCAGCTTCAATTTCAAAACCAGCATTTAAATAAATTGAGTTTTCTGCCGTAAATAATAAATCTTGATTATTATTCAAAGTGGCATTTGAAATAATCTGATTACTTGCACGATATTCATCACTCGCGATATTTGTAACATTTACGTTTGTACCATCGCAAGGTCCACAAACTTCATCAATAAATCCATTGCAGTTGTTATCAATGCCATCATCACAAATTTCTTGAGCACCTGGATTTGTAGTCGTCTCATTATCATTACAATCACCACCAATTTGAGTTAATTCAGTATCAAAGTAATAATTAGTAGGTCTCTCACATTGAGTCACAACTGCACCTGCGCTATATCCATCTCCGTCTACATCTTTGTACCACTTTTGCCCTGGATATTCATTTTCATCAAAATCATCACAATCCGTGTTATCAAGAACAAAACCAGCAGGAATTGTACAAGCCATCATCGACACATTGGGATCACCAAATTCATCTTGATCGATATCTCTATAGTAAGTATTCATTCCTCCCTCATCAATATTGCCATCACAGTTGTTATCAATACCGTCACACACCTCAGTATTGCCAGGAAATGCATTTGATTCTTCATCGTCACAGTCACCTGTTGTTGATATAAGTTCAGAAGGTGCAAAATAATTCGCTGGTCGATTACACTGTGTAGCTGTTGCTCCATTACCATATCCATCACCGTCAAAATCTTTATACCAAATCTGTCCTGGAAATTCTAGAGAATCATTGTCATCACAATCCGTGTTATCAGCAACAAATCCTGTGGGTTGGCTACATGCTTGTGATGTTATATTAGGATTACCAAAATTGTCATTGTCTAAATCTCTATACCATGTCAATAGTAAACCCTCATCTATACTGCCATCACAATTGTTGTCAACACCATCGCATACCTCTGGATTTCCAGGGAATGCATTGGCTTCATTATCATTACAGTCTGTATTGTCTAAAACAAAGCCAGTAGGTGGACTGCAAGCTTGAGTAAAAACATTTGGATCACCATAAGTGTCATTATCAAGATCCCTAAAAAACGTTGTCGTTACTCCCTCATCGGTTGAGTTATTACAGTTATTATCAATGCCATCACAAATTTCTGGATTACCTGGAAACGCATTTGATTCTTCATCGTCACAGTCTCCTGTTGTTGATATAAGTTCAGAAGGTACATAATAATTTGCTGGTCGATTACATTGTATAGCTGTTACACCATCACCATATCCATCACCGTCAAAATCTTTATACCAAATCTGTCCTGGAAATTCTAGAGCATCATTGTCATCACAATCCGTGTTATCAGCAACAAATCCTGTGGGTTGGCTACATGCTTGTGATGTTATATTAGGATTACCAAAATTGTCATTATCTAAATCTCTATACCATGTTAATAGTACACCCTCATCGATGTTGCCATCACAATTGTTGTCAGCACCATCGCACACCTCAGGGTTTCCAGGGAATGCATTGCTGTTGTTATCATCACAATCTGTATTATCTGCCACATAACCTGCTGGCTGATTAGCAGATTGCTGGGTTACATTTGGATCACCATATGTATCTGTATCAAAATCTCTGTACCATGTTACTGATCCATATTCACAAGATCCGTCATCAACTGTGGCATTTGGATCATAATTGGTAGCTGCAGGATCCGTACAGCCTAAAGTTTGAGTTACACCAAAGTACATGCTGTAATCCTCAACCTGCCCAGTAGAAGGTGAAGTACAGCCATTCGCTGCGATTGAACTTGTTGATACAATAATTCTAAACCTTAAAAGCTCAGCCGTTACAGGAGATGAGTTCGTAGTTAAATTAAGGCTTAAGTTACCATTTCCACCAAAAGTAAATAGTGGCGATGCTTCGCCTGTATCAAGAAAGTCACCGTCATTGTTGTAATCAACAAAATATCTTATTCTTGAAACACCAGTTACACCAACAATCATATTATATGTTGTTGCACTTACAACTGTTGCTATATCATCACATGAAAAATCCTCATAAATTCCTGTAGCACTTGATGAGTTTGAAATATTAGCAATAGATACTCCTGTAATTCCTCCACTGCCACCACTTCCTGAAGGGGTGCATGGGCTTGGAGGAGACGCTTGCACATCTATGTAATTTAGAAAGTCATCTGATCCTGCTCCATTAGTTGATGTCACCTTTGTATAATGTAACCCTGTAGTGTTATAAGTAATATCTGGCTTTTCATCTGTCGATGTAGAAGGTGTCCCTGTTGGAAAATCCCAGAGTCTGGTCGCCCCATACTGCGATTGATCTTCAAATTCGACTGAACTTCCATCACAAACTGCTAAAGCACTTTGAAAGAAATTTGCATTTGGTGCACCTAATGTTGAACAATTATCTAGATAGCTTTGTGAAGCAACCCTTGAATTAACAGAACTCACACTACTTGCAGCCCATACATCAGTGAGTAATACACTCGGAAACATAATATTAGTAACTGAATTATCATGTCCACAATTCCAATTGTGCCCAATCTCATGTGAAACCATTGTTCTCAAACTTGGACCAGGTGCTGTATAATTCTCTAATAAATGATGCCAGCCTGGCGTATATGCTAATCCAACAGTACCTGAACTGCCATTAAAGACTATATCTCTATCTGTCCAAAGTCCAGCAATTGTATAATCTACTCCAAATTCGCCTGTAGCTCCTCCAGAATTACCACCACCTGCATTACCAGGACCTCTAGCCCAATTTCTAAAATTACCTAGAAGAGTACTTGCATTTGTAGTTCCAGTATTTGGACTCAACGGATCATTTGCTGAACTACTAGGCACAAAATTTGCTACTACATCATATTCTAAATTAGCATCGAACTCAGAACGATAATTCGTTTGTACGTCGTTTAGTACAGCTAGATTAAAGTTCATAACATCAGTTACAGTACCTAATGCCGTAACCATATCTCTTGTATTTGCAATTGCATAATCAATTACTTTACACAATGTTGTTGGCATTCGTTGCAACTCTTCATCTTTAATTGTGTAACCTTTAATTTGGTCACTTCCACAAACATGTTCTCCAGTTTCAATAACATGAGCTACATCATAAACTACAAACAAATCGCTTGGGGCGGATTTTTCTAAATGCCTTAGAGGTTCGATATAAATTTTTGAACTGCCTTCTTTTATATAGCCGAAAATAAAATCATCATTGACTGTCATACTTACAGTTCCACCTTTTCTAGTTGACCCTCCAAGCAGCAATGGCTTATTTTCCATTTCATAAGAAGTCGTTAAATTACCTCTGTATAAATTTAATTCATGAATTTGATTGCCCAACTTGATATTCAAAAATGGATTTTTAGAAGTAATATTTACTTCTGACTTATTAACATCAATTTTATAAATCTGATAGTCTGAAATATTAGCATCAAGTGTTTCAAATACTATGCTGGATTCAAATAGGGAGCCAGTAATTACAGATTGTCCTTTTAGTACTAATGACAAACTGCAAAAAAATATAATTGGCATAAAAGCTTTACGCATACCGAATGATTTCTTTGTAGCTCTTTACGAAATAAAATGAAAGAGCTATTGTTAAACAATAGGGAATATTATAATTTGCTTATAAAGGTCAATAGCTATAAAGTGATTATTAAACTTCGAATTTACTCTTACTTCTTTCTTTAAATAATCAAATTTAGGAAGACTCAAAATTAGTTTTATTTGCGAAAAGACAAAATCAGGGTTTACCCTTTATTTGCCAATTGTCCGCAAGCAGCATCAATATCCTTACCCCGACTTCGTCTAACTGTCACCATTACGCCTCTCTCCCTTAAGTATTTAGCGAAATTATCGATACTTACGGATAAAGACTTCTCAAATTTCACGCCATCTATTGGATTATACTCAATTATGTTGATTTTAACAGGAAAAAAACGTGTTAGTTTAAATAAATTGGCAGCATCTTCCAATGTGTCGTTAAAACCCTTAAAGCTTATATATTCGTAACTGATGCGATTTTTGGTCTTAGAATAGTAATATTTTAAAGCTTCCATCAGACTTGACAGATCATTTGTCTCATTTATAGGCATTATTTTACTACGTTTTTCATCCGTAGGGGCATGTAAGGATAAGGCCAAATTGAATTTCACATCATCATCTGCCAATTTTTTTATCATTTTCGCAATCCCTACCGTACTCACTGTAATACGCCTCGGAGACATTCCCAAACCTTCGTCTGAGCATATATAATTGATGCTTGTAAGAAGGTTTTTATAGTTTAAAAGTGGCTCCCCCATACCCATAAACACAATGTTTGTTAACTTATGATCAAAATACTCTTGTGTTTGTTTGTCCACCAAAACCACTTGATCATAAATCTCAGCTGGTCCTAAATTACGCATGCGCTTCATTTTTCCAGTTGCACAAAAACTACAGGTTAAACTACATCCAACTTGAGACGAAACACAAGCTGTATACCTATTGTCTTTTTCAACAGGTATCAAAACTGATTCAACCAAATGCTCGTCATGAAGTTTTAAACGAGACTTAATGGTGCCATCGTTACTTTTCTGGACTTTATCCACAATTACAGGGTGAAATACGAAGTTTTCTTCGAGAGTTGCAATCAAATCCTTAGGCAGGTTGCGCATTGCATTGAAGTCAGTTTTAGACTTTTTCCATACCCACTCCCATATTTGATTGGATTTGAATTTGGGTTGACCTAATTCTTGAATGAATTTATCGAGGTCCGATTTGTCTATATTTCTTATGTCTATTTTCACTTCAGTATTATCGCGCAAAGATAGATAATATTATATTTCTATGGTGTTCTCCTCTAAAACGCTTGCATGTAAAACAAATAATCACAATTAAGTGCCAAAAACTACATATAATGAATTAAGCTGTAACTTAAAGAAAAAGTATCTTGCTTTTAAATATTCAAATTTGATCTTTCTTCTATTTCAAATAATAAATTAATTATCAAGTTAGATACATAAAAATGTTATTTCGAGTCAAAATACTGAAACTTATAGCCCTGTTCTCTGGACATTGGCATGAATCTTACTGATAAAGTAAGTAGATTTGTGACATATGCTCTTAATAATTACAATATTCATCTTTCTTTTGCTTTCTGCATTCTTTTCAGGGTCTGAAATAGCTTTTGTCTCTGCGAACAAATTAGGTATTGCGATAAAGAAAGAACAAAATACCAAACGTGGAAACATAATTGCCCGCTTTTATGAAAACAGGGAGGATTTTTTAAGTACAATGTTGGTGGGTAATAATATTGCACTTGTTGCATTTACTTACTTCACAACAATGATGTTGAAACCATTGATAGAACCATCTTTCGGTGCTGGTTTTTGGGCTTTGTTTATTTACACAATGATTATCACATTGATCGTTCTATTGTTTGGTGAATTCCTGCCTAAGACTTTATTTGGTATGTACGCGACCAAGGCATTGCTATTATTCGCAAGACCTTTGAGTTTCTTCAAAACGATATTGGCCGTTCCAACTTTTTTTATGACAAGGATTTCCAATTTCATTTTAAAGAGAATTTTACAAGTCCCAACAGAAAATTCAGATGCAGCATTTACTCGACTTGATTTAGAACATTATATTCTAGATAGAATTAGTGATGATCAAGATGATATTGACAAAGAAATATTAACTAACGCATTGACATTAGGGCATAACAATGTAGCTCACTGCATGGTCCCTAGAACAGAAATTGTTTCAGTTGCCATTAATGACAGTTTGGAGGATGCCCTAAAGGCATTCAAGAAATCAAAGTTATCTCGAATTATCGTAACAGATGGAGAGATTGATAACGTAGAAGGATATATTCACCATCAACTGCTTTTGGACAACCCTAAAACAATCAAAAGTATTCTACTTGATATTATTTACGTTCCTGAAGTCATGAACCTCAAGGACCTGATGTTGCAATTTATTAAAGAAGGAACATCTATTGCTTGTGTGGTTGATGAATTTGGAGGCACTGCGGGTATTATAACATTGGAAGATATTCTAGAGGAGATTTTTGGAGAAATCGAAGATGAACATGATGTTGAAGATCACATCATTCAAAAGTTAAATGATGGAGAATATTTATTTTCAGGCCGTCTTGAAATTGATTTTTTAAATGAAAGATTTCCAGAGCTTGAATTGCCTGAAGGTGAATATCAAACACTTTCTGGCTATGTAGTTATGACCAGTGAAACAATTCCTGATTTAAATGAAGAAGTAGAGCTGGGTGATTTTGTTTTTAAAGTTGAAGAAGTTGATGACACTAAAATTGAAACACTAAGAGTTATCCGTAAGGTTGAAGAAGGGCAGGATTCTAATTTAAGTATTGATTAAAATCTATCTAGAAACCATATTACAGACTTAGATCAATGTGTTACGTTTACTTCATTGTTTTCATAAAACCTGTGTATATGTTTTAGATAAAAAAAGGGACTCTGCCGAAGGTATCACAACAGAGTTTTTTTTAAAAGGAGGGTTATAATATCTTATTTAATCTTGATCTTGTTTTCTACTTACAATATTATTTGTTCTCTAGACAAATATATTTGGATTTAAAAAAGAAAAGAAACCAAGGCGTACAATTGACAATTAGCTGTCTATAGATCTCAAGTTACAACCACCTTTTGCAAAGAAGCTTACTTTTTAAGTTGATAACTGCCAAAAACGCCTGCATCTATCCAGCCTCTATTTTTGTCATCTCCAACTACTTTCATAGAGCCTATAAAGTTTTCACGTTCATCACTGTTGTCATTATCACAGTAAGCTATCATAAAACCAATCTCTTTGTTTTCATGCAGCTTTACTGGAATGTTGTCTCCTCCATCAATATATTTATTATCGTAAACAGACATAGCTAACTCCCAAGTACTCTTTGTGCCTGTTGTTTTTCGAGCACTTTTCAAATGATTATAATAATGAGGAATACTATCAGGACCAATGTCTACAGATTTGTTATTTAAGGCAATATGATATGCAAAAGCATTGTGATTGTATTGGTGATTTCCCTTTGAATTATCCTCATCAATAAATACTTCAAGACAATCATCATCCCAATACCTATCCAATCCATCTTTATGAATATCCATTAACACATCATCTTCAATTTCTGCCAAAATATAAATATAGCTTTCATCCCAAAGCATTTTATACTTTCCATTAAAGTCGCCCTGTTTCATTTTCTCCCCCAACCAAACATTATCAATTGCTCTCCACTGGGTTTGACTCCATGTCTTTTCATCCTCATGGCCATTAACATTTATCTTTTCTGAGGACTTGGTAATTACAGAAGGATCAAATTGGTCTTGATATTTTGAATTCTTACAAGAAATAAATAAAAGTATACTGAAGATTATAAGATATTTCATTAGAGGTGTTTTATGGTTAGAATATAGTAAATATACTTAAAAGTAAGTAGGAAACTTACAGCTCAAGAGTATTAAAAAATACTACTGTTATCACGCCAATCAGGGCTCTTAAAGTACGATATCAAGAATTTTTTCTTTGGTATAGGGAATAAATGAAAAATCAAATTAATGAACTAGAATTGGTAGTTGTCATTTTTAGCAAATTTGATTCTGCTTATTTATAAAAAAGCATATTTATATTCGTAAGGCTATTGCAATTTCGATTTATAAAAACATATCGCCATGGTATCTATATTTTATTCATCTTTGCAGCTAATTTAAGACGTATGCAATCCATAAGAAACATAGCGATAATCGCTCACGTTGATCACGGTAAAACAACACTTGTTGACAAAATCATTCAAGAATGTAAAGTACTGGATGATCGAAAAGAAGTAAAAGAATTGATCCTTGACAACATGGATCTTGAAAGAGAACGTGGAATCACAATTACATCCAAAAATGTATCAGCATTTTTTAATGGTGTAAAAATCAACATTATTGATACTCCAGGTCACGCCGATTTTGGAGGAGAAGTTGAACGTGTTTTAAAAATGGCAGATGGAGTTGTTTTACTTGTAGATGCATTTGAAGGCCCAATGCCTCAAACGCGATTCGTTATGAGTAAGGCAATCGAATTGGGATTAAAGCCGATTCTTGTTGTCAATAAAGTAGACAAAGAAAACTGTAGACCAGAAGATGTTCAAAGTGATGTTTTTGATTTGATGTTTAACTTAGGAGCAACAGAAGATCAGTTGGATTTCGTAACATTGTTTGGATCATCTAAGTTTGGGTGGATGAGTTTTGATCATGAAATCAAAACTGATAATATTATTCCTTTACTTCAAGCAGTTGTGGATCATATTCCAGCAGCGCCTTTTACTGAAGGGCCATCTCAAATGCAAATTACAAGTCTTGATTTTTCAAAATTCACTGGTAGAATTGCAATTGGAAGAATCATTAGAGGGACTATGAAGACAGGTCAAGATGTAATGTTGATGCAAAAAAACGATGTCCAAAAGAAAGTCCGTATTAAAGAATTGTATGTTTTTGAAGGATTAGGCAAAGCAAAAGTTGATGAAGCAAGAGCAGGAGATATCTGTGCTATAGTTGGTATTGATGATTTTGATATTGGAGATACTATTTCAGATTTAGAAAATCCTGAATCGATTAAAAGAATCGAAGTTGATGAACCTACAATGTCAATGTTATTTACAATTAATACTTCTCCATTTTTTGGAAAAGAAGGTAAGTTTGTGACATCAAGGCACTTGCGTGATAGATTGTATAAAGAAACAGAAAAGAACTTAGCACTAAGAGTACAGGATACAGAATTTGAGGATAAATTCAATGTTCACGGAAGAGGTGTTCTTCACTTATCTGTATTGATTGAAACAATGCGTAGAGAAGGATACGAACTTCAAGTAGGTAAACCACAAGTAATTATCAAGGAAATTGATGGGAGAAAGATGGAGCCCATGGAAAGCTTGGTTGTTGACGTTCCTGAAGAGTTTGCCGGAAAAGTAATTGAAATGGTAACTCAGAAAAAAGGTATGATGACAATCATGGAACCTAAGGGAGATGTTCAACACCTAGAATTTGATATTCCTGCAAGAGGATTAATTGGATTAAGAAATAATATGTTGACAGCTACTTCAGGTCAAGCAATTATGACACATAGATTTAACGAATACGCACCATTTAAAGGAGATATCCCTTCAAGAAACAAAGGATCATTAGTATCAGCAATGGAAGGACAAGCATTGGCTTTCGCCATTGACAGATTACAAGATAGAGGGCGTTTTTTCATTGAACCTGGAGATAAGGTTTATATCGGTCAAGTGATCGGAGAGCATACAAGAGATAATGATTTGGAAGTAAACGTTATTAAAGGAAAAAAATTAAGTAACATGCGTTCTTCTGGTGCTGATGATGCCGCTAAAATTGCACCAAAGATTAATTTTAGTCTAGAAGAATCTATGGAATATCTTAGAGAGGATGAATACCTTGAGGTTACTCCATTGAGCTTAAGAATGAGAAAAATCAAAATGAAATAAGTTTCATTATTTGGGTTTCAAAATATATAAAGGAGATGGGTTTTACTCATCTCCTTTTTTATTTTAATACTGTAATGAAGTTATGAAAAAACGTATAGTATTATAGCTTAATTCACTATTCACAAAGTTTATCATTCATATTTAATTTGGATAACGTAATTCTTATGAAACCAAAATCACTAATAATATTTGCTGTATTTCTATTTACAACTTCATTGTGGGAACAAGAAGGACAGACGGTCAAAATAAGTACTGACTTTGGTGAGATTATCGTTTTGCTATATCATGACACACCTATTCTTTATAGAGATAACTTCAGTGCACTTACAAGAGCAGGAAATTATAATGATGGTACACTTTTCCGCAGTGTAATTAGTGGCTTTATGATTCAAGGTGGTGACTTTAATTCTATTGAGCCAAGTCCTACGCAAGCACTAGGTGTTGACAATTGCCCTAAGAATCAAAATGAAATTCGGAGAAATCAATTTTATAAAAAGGGAACATTGGCAGCAGCAAGACTTCCTGTTAACTACAATTCAGAGCAATTATCTTCTGGATATCAATTTTTATAATTCAAGTATATAAGCATTCAGTTCAACAACTTAACTCAATAGAAAATGTGAATTATAAATTTCCCGATATGAATCGCGCTTTTTATAAGGTCAAAGGTGGCTATCCAGGTTTGGATTTACAATACACAATTTTAAGAGAGGTCATTGAAGGTTTAGAAATTATTGACCTCATCAGCGCATTGCCAGCGGGTAAACACCTTAAGAATAGGCCCAATATAGATGTTAAACATGATTGTAACATTAATTGAAGAAAACACAACAACTTGTTTGGCAAAGTTTTCTTGATACTTGCAAGGTCATTTCATAAAAGAAATGGCAGCATATATGCTCAAGGGAACTAGAAATTAAAACTAGATTGAAGTAACTTATCACAATTCATTATATTAAATTTTTTATCGAAGCAATATGGACGTAACAAAACAAATAAGGAAGACAATAGTAGAATTAGATAATGAACGCAAAGAGATTAAAAATAAAAGCAAACGTGTTTTGCCTTGGTTAATTACCATTCCTGCCTTGGTACTCCTCGTCTCTACTTTTTTTACAAACCCTATGGGAGTAATATTTTCTACTGTAATTGCAATAGCTGCTTCTGGCATTTTTTATAGCACAAGTATTCAAGCACCTTTTAAAAAATTACATCAAGAACTTAGAGCTGTCCTATTGGATGAATTCATGAAAGAACATCACCCTGATACAAGCTTTTCCTATTATCCTGATAAGCAAAGTTCTAGAGAGGTAATACAAAATTCTGGATTGATCAGAGCAGATATCTACAATGAAGAAGATGTAGTAATTGGTCATACAGATCAAGCATCATTTTATTTGTCTGAAATAAAATTGCAGAATGAAACAAGAAGTAGGAACAACAACAGGCGAAAAACAACCATTTTTAAAGGTCTTTTATTCAGGATTAAAATTAAAAACAAACATTTTCCTGATGCCCAAATTGAAAGTCAACATGGATTCCTTCAACAAATATTTAGTTCATTTAAAGAAAACGAAGAATTTGGATTTTGGTATGACACCAATAATTTTGATGGTTTTGACAAACAGCTAAAACCTTTATTTCCATTTATAAAATACTTAATAGAGAGACAAGGGGATGTCAGGATAAGAACGTTTAAAGATGAGATTGTATTGATGATAGAATCTGACATGAAATTCCTTGATGAGCCAAATCCAAGTTTGAATGACTCATTTCTAAACAAAGAATATTATGAAACTATTGGAAAGCAACTCAATTCATTATTGTTTATTATTGAGTCCTTTGTCAATGATCTATCAACACAAGAAATTGAAGACCGGTTAGAATTAAAAGCAATCGAAGTCGTCAAAGAAAAAATGAACAGGTAATTATTCTGAACAATTATATATTACAAGCTTTATTATTAAAAGAGGTCAACTTAAAATATTACAAATGCCAATTATTGAAAAATCTAGTATCAAATTTTTAAAGACTATTGTTAAAAATAATAATCGAGAATGGTTTAATGAAAATAAAGAAGTATTTCAAACTGCCAATCAAAACATGAAAGACTTTATGGCTGCGATTGAAAACGAAATGAACAAAATAGATATCATCGAAAAAGCTAAGTTATTTCGAATTTATAGAGATGTACGATTTTCAAAAGATAAGACACCTTACAATGGTCATTTTAGTATGTCTTTTAGCAGAGAAGGTGCCTTTAGAAGAGGTGGATACTATTTGAAAATAAAACCAAATGAAACTATGATTGGCGGTGGATTTTGGAGACCAGAATCCAAAGATTTAAAACTAATTCGAAGCCATATAGCAACAGATTCAAGTCCATTAAGAAAAATTTTAAAATCTAAAAAGTTTAAAGATATGTTTGGTCAATTGGATGGAGATTTATTGCAAAAGGCGCCACGTGGATATGAACCTGATCATAAAGATATAGATCTTTTGAAGTATAAAAGTTTTGTAGTCATGAGAACATTTAAAGACAGTGAAGTAACATCCCCTGATTTCTTAAAAAATGTTATCGGCACTTTTAAAAATGTGAGGCCATTTTTTGATTATATGTCGGATATTTTGACGCATGACTTAGATGGTGTGCCTCTATATAAATAAGCCAGTTATTATTGGATAACTGAAACAATACTTTCAGGCAAATTATGAAATTGCAAAGAATAAAAAAAACGAGGTAAAATGTATACATCTTACCTCGTTTAGTTTGAAAGCTCTATTTGTCTTTCTACTCTACATTCACTTAAACTATGCATCAACATTCTTTTTATACATTGCGTAAGAAAATAGAACAGCAGCAGCAAAAAAAGCCAGAATTGCGTAAAATATTGTCATATGTATTGTTTTTATTATCACTAATATAGTATAAATTCTTCAAAATTCCAATAAATCAACATTAAATATCAAATTTAATTTGAAAACAACCAATTGAATTTGAATAAATTGATTGAACCAAACAATATCAAACCAAAGTATTTCCTGTCATCTCTTTTGGCAATTCAACATTCATTAATTTCAATAAAGTAGGTGCAACATCGGCCAATTTTCCGCTTTTTATGAATTTAAATTCAGATTTCGGATCTATTAAAATTACTGGTACTAAGTTGGTTGTATGTGCTGTATGAGGTGAACCATCAGGATTTTTCATAATATCAGAATTGCCATGATCAGCAATTACTAAGGTTCTGTACCCTGCTTTCATTGTCAATGGAATTAAATGACTCATGCATTCATCCAAAACTTCAGCCGCCTTTTTGGCTGCATCAAAATCACCTGTATGGCCAACCATATCAGCATTGGCGTAATTCATGATGATCAAATCTGGTGGATTGTTCTTTATACTTTCACTAACCTTATCGGTCAATTCTTGCGCACTCATTTCAGGAGCCAAATCATATGTAGCTACCTTTGGGGAATTCGCCATAATTCGATCTTCACCACTGAAGGGCTCTTCTCTGCCCCCAGAAAAGAAAAAGGTAACATGCGGATATTTTTCAGTTTCAGCAATTCGCAATTGGGATAAGCCATTTTGCTCAATTATTGAACCCAAAGTATTTACCAATTTATCTTTCTCAAATACAACTTTCAAATTTTGGAATGTTTCATCATATTGAGTCATAGTCACAAAATGTGTATCTAAAGTATGCATTTCAAAATCAGGCTTATTATTCTGGGTCAATACATTTGTAAGTTGACGCGGTCTATCTGTTCTGTAATTGGTAAAGAATACAGCATCTCCATCTTTTATCAATCCTTCATTGTCCTCACCTATTTTTATAGCTTCCATAAATTCATCAGTCAAACCCTCCTCATAAAAGTCCTTAACAGCTTGTACAGGATCATAAACATTTTTACCAATGCCATTTACAATTAAATCATATGCTTTTTTGATACGTTCCCATCTGTTGTCACGATCCATTGCATAATATCGACCGATGATTGTTGAAATCTTACAAAATTCAGGATTTACATTATCCAAAATCTTTTGAAGATATCCTTCACCACCATTAGGCGAAGTATCTCGACCATCCATAAAGGCATGGATATAAACATTGATTTTCTGGTCTGTCAAAATCTTAGAGATAGCAATCAGATGATCAATATGAGCATGTACCCCACCATCTGATAAAAGGCTCATCA
The DNA here is from genome assembly GCA_905480605.1 of uncultured Saprospiraceae bacterium. GTDB lineage: Bacteria > Bacteroidota > Bacteroidia > Chitinophagales > Saprospiraceae > RFSX01. Next base: position 37,072 of record CAJQRD010000022.1, read on the forward strand.
AATGAACAGGTTTGTTTTGACTCTGTGCATAGTTGATAAGATTTTGAATTGTTTCATTTTTAACTAAAGTATCTTCTCTTACCTCCTTATTGATTCTAGCCAACTCTTGATAAACTACCCTTCCTGCTCCTATATTTATATGTCCTACCTCTGAATTCCCCATCTGCCCCTCTGGAAGGCCAACATCTTCACCATAGGTGATTAAATTGGCGTTTGGATACTTGCTGTATAAACTATCAATAAAAGGTGTCTTAGCTTGTGTGATTGCACTTACTTCTGGGATCAAACCTTTTCCCCAACCGTCCAAAATTATTAAAAAAGCTTTATTTGTCATGATACTTAGTGTAATTATACCCCAAAGTTCTACAATTTTAATGAAAAACAAAGTATTACATAAGTCGTTGATAATCTATTACTTAAGAATTGATTTTAAGATTTAAATAGTTTATTAACAAAATATTAGAAGTCTAAATAAAACGAATAACTTTAACCTTACGTTGTATATTTTAACTAGGCTTGTTTCTAGTTATTTTAAAAGGACAAATTATGAGAAATCTATTTACATTATTGATATTCAGCACTTTAAGCTTTATTTCAATAAACACTTCTGCACAAAACCTAACAGGTTTGCTAAAATCTGGTGATTATGAAACTCTTGCAACACATTTTGACCATGAAGTAAATATTGAGTTTAAAAGAGACAGAGAAACGCTAAGTAGAACTCAGGCTATAAAAAAAATCAAAAATAAGATGCGTGCGTTTAGACCAGTAAAATGGGAAGATATGCACAAAGGAAAAGCTGACAATACCGAAGACAACTATTTTATTGTTAAAGTTTACAATGCTAAAAATGAAGGATTAAGAATCTTTATTCATGTTGAGGAAATAGGAGGAGTGAAAAAGGTTTGCTCTGTGAGATTTAGAAGTTTATTGAGATAGAGTAAAATTCTTAATATAATCACTCAGCATTCAATGCATATATTACATTATGGACATTGTCTCCATCTTTCTTACCCGAAACTTGTGCAAAATTATTTTTCTCAAGGGGAGGGGTCTCTGAAAGAGAGGGGTCTCCTACTCAATAACACCCTAAATAACCAAATTATATTCTGTTTCTGGTGCTTTAAAAAGAAACTGCTGTTAAAATTCTCCTTGAACGCCTAAGCCAAACAAAGCATAATCGTATTTAACCGGATCGGCTGGATCGAATTTTTTCAAATTATTTGTCAATTCAACAACCGACTTCCAATCACGTTGCTTGCGTTTAAGCAATCCTAATTTTCTTGCAACACGATCAACATGCACATCTAGAGGAATCATCAAACCAGAGGATGAGAACTTATTCCACAATCCAAAGTCTACATTTGATTCATCATTTCGGACCATCCACCTCAAGAACATATTCAATCTTTTACAAGTTGAGTTTTTGGCTGGCGAGGCTATGTGTTTTTGAGTGCGCTTAGGTGCATCTTCAAGACTAAAGAAAAGCTGATTGAAATTAGTCAATCTAGACTCAGTATCGTCACCATTTAAGAATGCATCTTCTAAGGAATCGTTAGAATTATAATACCAATTTAAAAACTCAAGAAAGTATAAAGTATCAGTATATTGAAAAGTTCGATGTTTAAAGTCTAAAAATCTCCTGCGATCTTTTTCCTTATGGTTTTTTATAAAGTCATAAGGTGCATTGTCCATAAGGCTGAACAGTTCATTACACTTATTAATGATAGTCACACGTTGTCCCCATGACAACATTGAAGTCCAAAATGCAGAGATTTCAATATCTTGAAGCTTACTATATCCTTTAGGAACAGAAATAGGATCATTGGCAATAAAATCAGCTGTATTAACTATAGAAACGTGTGTTTCTAAAAAAGCTTTTAATTGCGTTTTATTCAAAATGTAAAACTTAGATAAATTGAAATATGCTTACTCTAAAGTTCGTTTGATTTCAATAATTTCGTAAGCCTCAATAACATCACCCTCTTTGATATCATTATAGTTTTTGACAGTCAAACCACATTCCATACCCGCTCTAACTTCTTTGACATCATCCTTGTAACGCTTCAAAGAACCCAATTCAGCAGAAACTCCTTGCTTAGTTGGGTAAGTAACGATACCATTTCGAATCAATCTTATTTTCGCATCTCTTGTAACTTTACCGTCAGTTACATAACATCCAGCGATTGTACCAATCTTACTGATTTTATAAGTCTCACGAATCTCGATATTACCAAGAACTTTTTCTTCTTTGATCGTATCTAACATACCTTCGATTGCCTTTTTGATTTCATCAATAGCCTCGTAGATAATAGAGTAAGTTTTGATTTGAACACCTTCTTTTTCAGCAAGGTTTCTTGCACCAGAAGAAGGTCTTACTTGGAATCCAATTATAATGGCATCAGAAGCAGACGCTAATAGAATATCCGATTCAGCAATTTGACCTACTGCTTTATGGATAACATTAACTTGAACAGTTTCTTGCGATAATTTGATCAATGAATCAGATAGTGCTTCAATAGAACCATCCACATCACCTTTTACAATTAAGTTAAGCTCTTTGAATGTTCCTAAAGCCAGACGTCTTCCGATTTCATCTAAAGAAATACGTTTGCTGGCTCTGTTAGATTGTTCTCTTTCAATTTGAGAACGCTTCAATGCAATGGCTTTGGCTTCTTGCTCCTTCTCCATTACTTTAAATTTCTCACCTGCTTGAGGTGCACCATCTAAACCTAGAATTGCAACTGGAACAGAAGGTCCTGCTTCTTTGATCTTTTTACCTTGATCATTAAACATGGCCTTGATTTTACCAGCGTAAGCACCTGTAACCATAGCGTCACCCACCTTAAGTGTTCCTGCTTGCACCAACAACTTGGTAACATAACCTCTACCTTTATCAAGACTTGCTTCGACAACAGTTCCTAGTGCATTTTTATTAGGATTGGCTTTTAATTCTAATATTTCTGCCTCAAGAAGAATTTTTTCTAGAAGCAAATCAATATTTAATCCTGTTTTGGCAGAAATATCTTGAGATTGATACTTACCACCCCATTCTTCCACCAATATGTTTTGTTCAGAAAGTTCTTGTTTAACTCTAGTAGCATCCGCACCTTCTTTATCAATCTTATTGATTGCAAATACAATAGGCACACCTGCTGCTTGAGCGTGACTGATAGCTTCCTTTGTTTGAGGCATGATTCTATCATCAGCTGCAATAATAACAACCACGATATCAGTTACTTTAGCACCCCTAGCTCTCATTGCCGTAAAGGCTTCGTGACCCGGTGTATCTAAAAACGTAATCATACCATCGCCGACAGGAACAGAATAAGCTCCAACGTGCTGTGTAATACCCCCAGCTTCACCTTCAGCCACACTCGCACTACGAATGTAATCCAGTAAAGAAGTCTTACCGTGATCGACGTGACCCATAACTGTTACAATAGGAGCCCTAGGAATAAGATCCTTAGGATCATCTAATTCTTCTTCTTCAACATCTTCTTCTTCATCACTAACAGAAATAAATTCTACGTCATGACCAAATTCACCGGCTACCAGTTCAATAATCTCGGCATCCATTCTTTGGTTTATAGAAACAATTACACCTAAGTTCATACACTTGGTAATAATTTCCGCAACGCTCACATCCATAAGACTTGCAAGTTCTGAAGCTGAAATGAACTCAGTTAATTTCAACTTCGTTTCTACACTTTCTTGTTCGATCAAATCTTGCTTTTCTCTCTTATCGGCACGATTATCTCTTCTTATTTTTTGTCTCTTATTCTTACCACCTCCAGAAAGTCTGGCCATGGTTGCTTTGATCTTCTCTTCAATTTCTTTTTTAGAAACTGTTTTTATTTCGTCTGTTCTACCTTTACCTTTTGCTCCTCCTTTTGCAGCGCTTTGCCCCTTATTAGGTCTGTTCACAAAAGATTGTGCAGTAACTTTTTTCCTTGTACGCTTTCTTTTAGGTGCCGTAGTAGAACCAGTTGTCTTTTGTCCTGGTTTTTGTCCAGCTTTTTGTCCAGGTCTTTGTCCTTGTTTTGATTTATCTTCAGGTTTTTTCTTTGGTTTATCAAATTTCTTGATATCAATTTTACCCTGAATTTTAAGACCTGCCAATTGAGGTGTTTTAGCTCTTATCATTTCCTCTGGAGGAGCTGCATTATCAGCCTTTTTTGCCTCTTCCTTTTCAACTTTAGGAGCTACTTGCTTAACTGGTTCTTGTTTATCTTCTGAAGCTTTAGCAATTGGAACAGGAGCCTTAATTGGCTTTTGTTTAGGCTTATCTTTTTTCTTAGGCCTTGTTGCTTCAAGATCTATTTTTCCAACTACTTTTAATTTTGGTTCATTAGCTTTAACCTTTTTAACTTCCTCCGTCTTCGCCTCTTTCTTCACTTCTTCTTTAGCTACTGGAGGTGTTACGACTTCCTTTTCTGGAGTTTTGTCAACAACTTTCTCCACGACCACAGGCTCGGCAGGCTTCTCTTCAACCTTTACAACTGGAACCTCAACAACTTCTTTGACGACCTCTTTAACTACCTCCTTGACAACAGGTACGTTAACAGGCACTTCTTCTTGCTGATTTCTATTACCGATAACAAGTTTATCTGCTTTTTCCTTAACAGCAATAGAATTACTGAACTCTTTTAACAAAGCATCATGCATTTCTTCCGAAACCTTAGAAGTAGGCTTGTTTTCTATCTCGAAGCCATTCTCCTTTAGGAAGTCGACGATCGTAGTCGTCCCTACATTTAATTCTTTCGCTATTTTAACTAAGCGTTGTGCCATGTACTGCTTTATAAAAAATTTAAACATAATTAGATCAAAGATTAATCATTTGCAAATTCAGACTCTAAAACTTTTAGAACTGAATCAATGGTTTCGTCTTCAAGATCTGTTCTTCTAATTAATTCTTCTTTGCTTAGGTCAAGTACAGATCTTGCTGTATCACAACCAATACCTTTAAGAGAATCAATTACCCACTCCTCTATTTCATCAGAGAATTCGTCAAGATCAACATCTTCCATTCCTGGATCGTCGTCTTCTCTGTAAACATCAATTTCGTAACCAGATAGTCTAGAAGCCAACTTAATATTAGATCCACCTTTACCAATAGCTAAAGATACTTGATCTGGTTTTAAAAATACTGCTGCGGTCATCTTTTCGTCATCCAATTGGATTTTGGATACTTTAGCCGGTGTCAAAGCTCTTTGAATAAACAATGAAACGTTAGCCGTATAGTTAACAATGTCAATGTTTTCGTTTTTGAGCTCTCTTACGATACCATGAATTCTAGATCCTTTCATACCTACACAGGCACCAACAGGGTCAATTCTATCGTCATAAGATTCAACAGCAACCTTGGCTCTTTCGCCAGGTATTCTTACAATTTTCTTAATGGTAATTAGACCATCTTCAATCTCGGGAACTTCTTGTTCCATAAGTTTCTCTAAGAATTTACTATCAGTTCTAGACATTACAACAATTGGATTGTTGTTTTTCATCTCGACCTTTTTAATAATTCCTTTTATCATATCACCTTTACGGAGATAATCGCCTCTAATCATTTCGTTTCTTGGTAGGATTAACTCACTACCGGTCACATCATCAATGATTAAGAATTCTCTTTTTAAAACTTGAGCAACCTCTCCAAGAATCATTTCACCAACTCGATCAGAATATCTTTTGTAGATTTCATCCTTCTCTAGCTCCATAATTCTCGAGATCAATGTTTGACGTGCTGCTAAAATTGCGCGTCGTCCAAAGTCTTCAAGACCTAATTGCTCATAACACTCTTCTCCGATTTCATAGTCTTCATCAATAGATAGTGCTTCAGAAGAAGATATTTGACTCATTTCATCTGTAACTTCACCATCTGGCACAATCTCTCTCACACGCCACATCTCTAAATCACCATTCTGTGTATTTACAATGACATCAAAGTTTTCATCCGAACCATATTTTTTCTTGATCAGGGTACGAAATACATCTTCCAAGACTCTAACCATTGTAGGTCTGTCAATATTTTTCCCTGCTTTAAACTCCGAAAAGGATTCAACAAGATTCATTAGTATTCATCTTTTATAATTTCAAAATGTTATTAAAATCTTTGAGCTTTCAATAGACTCAAATTCGATTTCATTTTTTATTACTTCTTTTTTCTTCTGACCTTTGCTTTCAATTGTCAAAATATTATTTTCCATCGCAATAAATTTGCCTTCAATCTTAGAACCGTCTTTCAACTGCAATTTGATTTTACGGCCAATATTACGTGGGTATTGCCTTTTAAATTTAAGTGGTCTTCCTATACCGGGAGAAGAAACTTCTAATGTATACTTTTCACCAATGGCTAAAGACTCATCAAGATAAGCTTCTACAGCTCTGCTCAATTTTTGACACTTCTTAAAACTAACGCCTTCATCGGTATCAATGTATATTTCCAACTTGGTATTATTAAGTATCACTTCAACCAAAAAGCAATCCTCAAGATCAGGTTCTTGGAACCTTTCTTCAATAATTGCTTGTATTTTGTCTGTTAAGTTTTCCACTATATATAAATTAAAAAGAGGGAACTAACGCTCCCTCTTCATTTAATCTGCTGCAAATATATAATAATATTAGCAATTATTCAAGGTTAAATCAATAAGTAACGGAGTCGTTCAAGCTATTAATTCAATGAAATTGGTACTATTGTCTATATACCTTAGGCAGTTACTCCAATTGTTACAACATTAAAGTGAACCAAAAACAAGTTTTTTAAGAACTGGTATAGCTCTATTTGCGACTTCTATCACACTTTCAACCGTTGTTGGTGTAATATCTTCAATTGGCATACATACATTGGTAACTACTGAAAAGACTAGAACTTTAATACCACAATGATTAGCAGCAATTACCTCAGGAACTGTTGACATGCCTACCAAATCAGCACCTATTTTATTGAGGTAAAAATATTCTGCTGGTGTTTCTAGGCTAGGCCCTTGAAAACAAGCATAAATTCCTTGTTCCAAGTTAATGTTTTGCGATTTTGCCAATTCTAATGTTGTTTGTCTCCACTCTTTGTTATAGGCATCTGACATATCAGGAAATCTGGGACCAAAATTACTTTCATTATAACCTCTCAATGGATTGTCTGGTAATAAATTTATATGGTCTTTGACCATAACAATTTGGCCTGGTTCGTAGTGAGATTGTAATCCACCTGTCGCATTGGTCATAATCAATTTCCTAACCCCCAAGCAAAATAAAATTCTAATGGGGAAGGCCACTTCTGCAGCTGAATAGCCTTCGTAATAGTGCAATCTTCCATTAAGTGCACAATACCTCTTCCCTTCATGTTCTAAAACAAGAAACTCCCCTTTATGGAAAGTCGCGTCTCTAAGGTGAGGAATTCTAGAGAATGCAATACTTTTTATTATTGTAAATGATTCTAAGATTGGATTCAGTCCCGAACCTGTGATTATACATAGTTCACCAAGATCATCAATTTGCTGTTTTATAAATTTTGCAGCACCCGCAGCTTTGTTGAAAATATCTTTCATAGAGCAAAAGTAACCAAATGACAAGAGAGAATTAAATCAATTACATGCCAATTGTGACCTACCAGTCACCATTTTTATATAAATTAGAATTTGTAATTACAATAAATAACAGAGAATCTCAATACAGTTTTCAGACAAAGCCGAAAAAATGTCATACTATCTTGTACTTAGAACGTTTTTCTATTATGAGCAACAAAAAACCAAAATAAATATCTAAAATTTAGTGAATTACCAAATAAAATGAATAACACTTAAGATTTTGGGTATTAGAAAAAGAGGAGATAGTAAAAAAATATTTTAAAGACATATAAAAAATATTTTTTATTATAGTTTAGACCAATATTTTAACAAAAAAAAAAAACTATGAAAAATTTATTTTGTACTGTGTTGCTAATGTTTGCTATAGTCCAATTTGGAATATCTCAAATGTCATTGAGACCGCAAGTTGGTGTTAATTCACCTTCAATTTCTGATGATCTAGCTATAGGAGATTGGGGTAGCAGTGTTGGCTTTCAATTTGGTGCTGATTTGCAAATTGGTGGGGATTTATATTTTCAACCAGGTTTAAATTTTCAGACTTCTAGTCTTTCCGTCTCAAATGTCGGAGATATTGATGTAAGCAATATCAATATTCCCTTTATGGTAGGATACGATTTAGGAACTGAAAGTAATAAGTTTGGTTTCCGACTTTTTGCTGGACCAAACTTTGCTTTGCATGTGAACGAAGATATTGCAGATGCAATTACGAGTATTATTCCTGATGACTTTAAGTCTTTCAGAGTAAGTGGTGTTGCAGGAGCAGGACTTGACGTCAGTATTTTGTTCGTTGATGTAGCATATAACTTCGGTCTAAGCAATTGGATAGAAGGTTCAGCTATTGAGGCAAAGAAAAATTTATTTTTAATAAATGCTGGAATTAGAATTGGATTTAAATAATTAAATCTTCAGGAAAATTGGAAAACTGTTGAGTGGGATCTTTACTCAAAAGTTTTTTCAATTTCTACTGTAATGGTTGAGTTCTCATAATTTATAACACTTATTTCAACCGTTAACACCAGTTGAATTAATAGACACTAAAGAGATCTACTTTGCCTTCCAGAGTAACATAAAAAATAATTCCAAAATAAAAAAAGGTTATTTCTCAATTAGTATTGAAAAACAACCTTCGATGTGGTTCCACAAGGGCTTGATTATTGAAATATTATGAAGTTATATGAACTAGAATATTTTTATATATCACTGATAAATAGGTAAGTATGTAATATTTTGCATTTCTTTGGATTTCATTAAATTACATATTTGTTAGTTAAATGCTAGTTAAAATTACACTGTGCCTACCAGTATAAAAGTCAAATTAAGAAGAAATGCCAACAAGGCTGGATTATATGGTATAGTAATTCAGGTCATCCACAATAGAAAGCCGACTGAAATATCTATCAATGAGTATGTGTCGAAGAAGCATTTTGATTTTGGCAAAGGCATAGTCAAGTCTAGTCATCCCAGAAGCGCGATGCTCAATAAGATTATCAGTGATGAGAGAAAAAAAATAGAAGATATCGTTTTTGATTTGAAGCAGTCCGGTAAGCCGTTTGCACTCAAAGATGTAACGTTTCATTTTAAGGAGGATTTATCGCCTAGGGATATTGATAATCCATACTTGAGAGACTATATGGACACCTTCATTAAAGCAAACCCTGAAGACTTGTCCTTCAGCACACTTAAATACTATCAAACTTCTCTCAACTAATGGAGTCAATTTATAGGTAAAACGCGATTATCTGCATTGACTGAGAAGCATATCGTAGATTTCAGAAAAAAGTTGGAATCTGAGGGTTTACAACCTGCCACGGTTTACAAGAATATCAAGGTCATAAAGAAGCTGGTAAGACTAGCAATAAAGCAGAGAATAATTGATCGCAACCCTTTTTCCAATATTAAGATTAAAAGGACTAGATCTAAACGGCAGTATCTAGACAGGAATGAAATTTCTGCATTTCATCAAGTGGATGCTAGTACAAATTCTTATCAATTGGCCAAGGATGTATTTCTGTTTTCTGTATTTACCGGACTTCGTTTTGGTGATATATGTACATTACAACCGAAGTATTTTATAAGGAAGAATGATATAATACGGCTAAAGATCCTCATACAGAAAACCAAGGAACCGTTAGAGTATAATTTGAATAATAAAGCCAAAGAAATTCTTTTACGTTATTTATCAATCGGTGATAAAAGATATGTGTTTCCGATGCTATCAAAGTGTCAAAGCAACGATAAAACCACTATAAGAAAGAAAATTGAGTCTTAGAATGCTTACTTGAATAAGAGGCTGAAAGATTTGGCTGCGAGAGCAGGGATTACAAAAAAATCTGAGTATGCATATAGCTAGACATACTTTTGCAGTGCAGTCAATAGAGCTAGGCGCTGACTTATATGTGTTAAGTAAAATGCTTGGCCACACAAGTATTGTTACTACAGAAATCTATGCCAAGATGGTTGATAAGCGCAAGGATGAATTAACAGAATTATGGAATAATTTTTAATCCATTGGAACTTTTACCCGCATCAAATCATTAGAAGTGTTATAACTCGCCTCCAAAGCAAGGAAGGAATCCCTATGAATACTAGAGGCCTAGGGATAAAAGCCAAGCATTCTTGCTTGGTGTAACCTCAACGGGCATATTAATAATATAAATTTTAAATCATGAAGCAAATTCATGAACCCGTTTCTAGTATGTCATACTCACAGTACTCTAGGACAGTAAAAGTTAATCAGGGAGTGTATCTAAATACTTCTGAAGTATGTAAGCTTATCAAAGTATCACACGTAACTCTTTGGAGATGGAGGAAAAATGGTGTGATACCATTTATTAAATATGGCAGGAAGGTGCTATATAAGTTATCAGATGTGGAAGCTTTTATTAATCAAAACTATATTGATTATGGGAGCAGGTAATACATTAAGCAGAATTGATAGTCAAATAAGGCAATATCAGAATGCAGGATTGTCTACTCCTCCTTCGTTGGTTGATATACAAGGATATAGTGTTCTATTCAAGAATACTATCAATCTTATTCAAGGGCAATATGGTTCACATAAGTCAAGGTTTGCTGAGCACTTGGCTGGAATATTAATTAACAATAATTCTAGATATCTTACCAAGAATGGATTTATAGGTAAGGAAGCATGTAAAGTTATATATGTTGATACAGAAAGATCAATCAAGTATAATCTTCCACAGACAAGGATGAGAATCTCGAATATTGCAGGCTATTATTGTACAAAAACCTCATTACACTTAACAAGCCTTATTAGAACAAGTAAGTCAAATAGGCTAGTAGATATGGTTACTTATATTGATGATATCTCCAAGTTTACCAATAAGCATATTGTGATTGTTATAGATGTTGTTTCTGATCTAGTTTTTGACTTTAATAACCAAGTTGAAAGTTCTATCCTAATTGGACAACTAACATCTGTTCTTAATGAGTTAGATTGTACTGTAGTTTGTGTGATACATGAGAATCCAGGCCACATCAATAAAAAGGCTCGAGGTCATCTAGGATCTGAGTTACTAAACAAGGCCACAAATGTATTCAAGGTAAAGGAAGAGAGAGACAGTCTCTGTTAGAACAATAAAAAGCAGAAATACGGCTATACCACCAATATTTAAGTTTAGCTTTAATAAATCCGAACAGGCATTAGAATTGACTAATAATGGATACACATTCGCAGATACAAGCCAATTTTCAGACTCTGATCTAAAAGGATTTCTATTGGAGGTCTTGACTGATAAATTACCTAGGAGAGAACTACTTGATAAACTAAAGCTAAGATATTCGATGTCTGATAAATCTTTAGATAGCAAGTTGAGATAATTGTTAAAGAATAGTGTGGTAATAGGTAAGATTGAAGGTGATGATGTATGTCTGAAGTCCGAAAGGAATAGTCTGCTTTATTATTACATTGAAAAGCTATAAATGGAAGTGGAAATAGTCTATAGGTAAATGTCTACTTCTATTTCTTAAGAATTATCAAAATGTCTGTACAATTATTTATTTAATTGATAAGATTTGAATACCTATTTGGGTAAAAGGGTACTGTGTTTTAAGACCTATTGATGATAAACTTACGTCTGGATATCTTTTCTATTATCTACAAACGATTGATTTTATGGAGAGGATAGAATCGTTACAAAAAGGAGCTAGCTACCCAGCGGTGTCAGATAAAGATGTAAAAAGCGGAATAATTCCCATTCCACCACTTCTAGAACAAAAACAGATAGTCTCCATCCTTGACAAAGCCTTTGCTGCTATTGATCAAGCCAAAGCCAATATTGAAAAGAACATTCAGAATGCAGAAGAGCTGTTTCAGAGTAAGCTGAATGAGGTGTTTAGTCAAAAGGGCGAAGGATGGGAAGATTATCAACTAAAATCGCTTATTGAGTATGACAAAACTAAGCATGATAATACAAGTTTACCATACATTGGGTTAGAGGATATTGAGTCTGATACTGGAAAGCATATAGGTACAACAGAGTGCCGAGAAGTAAAAAGCACAACGTTTCGTTTTGATGAGAGACACGTTCTGTATGGAAGATTAAGGTTTAAACAAGATATTGATACCAGACTTTGTTGGGCATTGTTCATCTGAAATATTCCCAATCCTTCCAAAGGAAAAGCTTTCTAGACAGTTTTTATTCTTTTGGTTATTTAGTCCTAAAACAGCTAAAAAAATAAATGATACTTGGACTGGAGCAAGAATGCCGCGAGCAAATATGAAAGAGGTGCTTGGTTTTCATATCTCTTTACCAAGCTATGAAGAACAACAACTGATTTCAGACAGGTTGTTTGAGTTGAAAAGAAAGATAGTTGAGTTTAAGGATAGCTGTAGAAACTATCTTCTGGAGTTAGATGAGTTACAATCATCTATCCTACAAAAAGCATTCTCAGGTGAGCTTACATCATCAAGAGAAATCATACAACAAGCAGAATCCACAATATGAACGAAGCCCAAACAAGACTCAACTTTATAGATCCAGCTTTACGAGAAGCAGGTTGGGGTGTTTTTGAGGGCAGTTATATAAGAGTAGAATTTCCAATTACTGACGGAAGGAAAGTAGGTAACGGAAGAAGAGGTTCAAAACTGAGTGCTGATTGTATTAGAATACAAGAAAAGGAGAATTGCGGTTATAGAAGCCAAGGCAAGAGACAAGTATATTACTGACGGATTGCCTCAAGCTAAAGATTATACTGAGAGATTAAATATCCGTTTCACATACTGCACCAATGGACTTCAGATATATGGAGTAGATATGGAAGAAGGCAAGGAAGGAGATGTTAGCCGTTACCCTACACCTGATGAGCTATGGGCAATGACCTACCCTGCCCCGATTAATAAGCTTTTTTAGAAAACTTATTGAACCAGAATTATATATGGTAAGAGTTTAAATCCATTACGATTTAAAGGACACAAGGCAATTTTTATTAACGCAAGGGGAATAGTCGATTTAGTATAATACGATATTTTTTTACTTTTAAAATAAAACCCCGAGAGAAAAAACTCTCAGGGTTTTATGATTATTACTAAGGGGTTAGTTATTCAATCTTTTTAAACTTTTAAATTATCTAATTATTGTCATCTTTTTGGTAGAGATAAATTTGTCAGAAGTTATAGTATAGTAAATTACGCTGTTGAAAGTATTCAACTCTGAGGAACTAAGTTCAATTGAGTTATTTCCTTTTACTCCTTCAATTGTGATTTCGTGTAATAGTTGTCCGGAAATATTGAAAAATTCCAATTTAATTAATTCAGATTCAGGTAATACAAATTCGATTGTCGTATAGTCTGTAAATGGATTTGGTCGGTTTTGATAAAGAATTAATTGATTATCATTACTGTTAGATGCATCTGATATATTGACAACATTCAACATTTCACCAACATATGCTTCTGCTGAAGTTATATCTGAAGTAATTTTAATTCTGTCACTAATATCTTTTTGAGAGGCAATTGCTTTAAGTTTAATAGTTAATATTTTACCTGCACCTAAAGGTGAGATCCCATCGTAACTTAAAGTCAACTTATCCTCATACATACCAGCGTTATCATTTTTAAAATTATATCCTTCAATACCTAAAACTTCAAAACCTGGAATTGCTAATGTCATTTGATAGGCATATAGCTCAGAGGAGTTTGAAATCAACTCTAATTCGACTTCTTCATCCTTTTCAACTGTGCTTTTGTCAAATACCAGGTCAATAATACTAAGTGAATTATTTTTTGGCATTTTTTGACCTAATTTGGTTGATGCACTGTTATTAACATCACCAATTTTGACTGAGATAAAATCTGCCTCATTTATTGGCTCGGTTAGATTCTCAAATTCAAGGTATGTTTTGTAATGCCAAGCATTTTGAATAGTTAATTTTTGATTTGAATCCACTGATTTCCAGCTATTATTTTCTGGCAACTCTTCATAGATACCTAAAATTAACTTTCTTAAGTTTATAAGATCCAAGGCGGTTATATCGAAGTCATTATTAACGTCCGCTGCAATCATTTTATAAGGACTATCAAAATGTTGCAAACCAAGTATGTGTCTTTGAATTAATACCAAATCCAGGGTGCTTACACCATTTAAATAATCCTCATTACTATATGCATTTACTAAGTAATCAGAATTGGCTGTTAAGGCTTCAAAAGAATATAAACCTTCATTGTTTGAAACTCCATATTTAGGATAATTGGATAAATCACTTAATATTTCTGTCGTAATATTTTCTACTGAAATACCTTGCTCTGTTTTTATAGAACCAGAGATTTCTCCATTATTTGATACATTATTACTTATCAATAAGATATTTACAATACAAAAGTCTTTATTACCATTTTCATCCCATGTATAAATATTCACACTTGCAATGCCATTTGAATCAGCATCATCCATAGTAAATATTCTACTAGTACTTCTTAACTGAGGCTCCCACTTGTGAGCATCATTATTCATGTAGTCATCTTGTTTGGCATAATCACCTGTTTCAGAATCATAATACCAGTAATCTCCATTGTACCACATTAAGTCGGTTGAACTATCATACCTACTATCATCTCTTATTGGAGGTTGAACATCGGTAAAAGTAAAGATCAGATTATCACTTGACGTACAATTGTCATAGCTTCCGATATTGAAATCAATAGCCCACAATTCAACTTCATTATTGGATTCGATTAATGCAGTCCCTATGTTAATACAATATGGAGTAGGTGCTTTTTTATCCTGAACTTGAAAATATTGGACAAAACTAGTAGTATTTGTACACCCATCGGATACGTTCCAAACTGCCCTATGCCAAATACTACTGGCTTGTAATCCTGTAGGTATTTGTATTATAACATTTTCACCATTAGTTGTGGAGGGAATGTAATATGGATTATTTTCACCATCGATATATTTGGGTAATTTACTGCTGTAATAAAAATCTTGAGTCCAATCTGAGTTCAAATCAATAGTTAATTCCCAACTCAACCAGTCTGATCCACATTTACCCTCATCGATTGCACTGACTACCAATTCTCCACCAAGCCCTTTACATTCCAAGTCAACTTCGAATATCAAGCTATCAATACCTGAAATTACTGGATCTTCGGTATCAATTATTTTTATAACCTGTGTATGTTTTATGATGCCAACAGAGTCGGGACTAGTTGGATCATATTCACACCAATTAATGACTGACCAATGATTTAAAATCTTCAAACAGGAATTACCATCAAAATTGAAAGTATCACTTTCAAGAGAGTAACCAATTGATTGACAAACGTTGGCGTTCCAAGTAGGTTTGCCAAAGTCTTCTCCGTCACAGTTAGTTATAATATCCTCAGGAAATACAATAGATGTTGTGTCAAATGGATTAATAGGTTCTATAATTATCCATTGAACACAATTATTGCATGACCTAAATCGCCTTCTAAGTGCTCCATATCCACATAGAGGGTCGTACGCAGGTATTTCAACCCCGTCGTATTTTGGATCGTTAAAGTGACCATCAAATGGTTTTTTGACACGTGGTTCAGTATCAGCAATTATCTCATCAATATCACAATCAAGCTCTATTTCTCCGCATGCCCCAAATTCCTCTGGTAATCCAGTGATATTTAAATTGTTATAGTCCATATCACAAGTCATTACTAGATCGGGACTGCAATTTATATTGATATTTGACTTATCCTCAAGTCTGATCGTGGACCAAGAGAAATTTTCATTACCATACGCATCTCTAACTCTGAATTCTACATCAATTTCAACATATTCAGCTCCATTTAAATCACCGCAACAAAATACTACATAATCTGACCAAATTGTATCTTGAGGAGAGCAACTAATTTCTGGCCTTCGTATAGCTAATTCAATATCTGTACAACCATCATATGAGCCATTATCAATATCTCTAGCATATACTTTTGCTGTTCCGGTCGCTTCATTTTCTGAATTACTTTGATTAATGAGACTTATCACTAAGTTTTCTTTAGTAATCGACACAGGAGGGGTATGATCATCAATGTGTACTTTTATATAAGTACTTGATGTATTTCCACAGCAATCTTCAGCTATATATTCGATATTATAAATTTGTCCTGCAATTGCATCTTTCAATATATATGCTCCGTTTAGATCTTCTGATACCGTTAAATTGCCAGAAACATTTCCAATAGTATAAACTACGTTTCCACCGCACCCATCGTATATATTTGATGGTTCAGGAAGTACAACATCTACAGCACATCTCCAAGGATCAACACTAGCACTTATATCATCAACTTCAATTATAGGGGGGTCTCTGTCTATAGCCTTTATTACCTGAGTATAACTAATATATTCTCCCTCACACCAATCCAGGATAGTCCATGTTCTGTGGACCTTAATATTCCCAACACAATTTGTACCGCAAGCATCAATCTGATTATCATTATATGTTAATACTAGATTACATACTTCGTTTGAAATGGCTTGTGGGTGTAGTTTTGAAAGATCTGCTCCATTTACATAATAATGAGGATAAGCGTACGAAACACCTTCATTATTTTCTATAATTCCATCAGAATCATTGTTTTGATCTATTACTGTTTTCAAATCGCTAGTGTTTGGATCATCAAAGTATTCAAGGATGGATTGTGGTGATATGTCCTCTAGACAGTTTACTTCAACTACTCCAAAAGGCATGAATAATTTACCTTTTGAAACATTAAGAGAATCTGTAGCTATTTCAATTTCTACAGTATCAATTGATTCTAATTCAAAAGGTTTAAAGAAATATTCTGACGTACACATCATCGTTTCACTTAAGCCAGTACCATTATCATAGTCTAAGATCCAAGTTCTTCGCAATATGGTGCCCTCGCAACCTAGATCAATATATTCATCATTGTAGCTCAATTGATCTGGGGACACAGACTCACAAACAATTGTTATGTTATTTTCAACAAAATCATTTAAATCTTGTGGTATTAATTCATTTTTTAAGCTATCAGAATAATTACCTTTTATAATCGGTAGTTCATAACAACTTAACATACATTCCTCAGAGTAATCTCCAATTCCTGTCTCACCTCCGATCGGACAATCGCAATTAATTTCTGGGAGATATTTGTTTTCAAAAGTTAATGTACCCCAGCATTTATTACCGGTACAAGAATTCATAATAATGAACATCAAAGTATCTCCTAAATGTTCTAACAAAACTTCTGTTGACTCATAATCTATGTTATTTCCGGCCTGATCATGAATAATTAAAATATAGTTATCATAATCATATTCAGATTGCACAAACATTGATATGTGAATATCACTTATACTACAATCTTTATCAATTGAAATATTTAAGTGATCATTACATGCAATCTGTTCTGGTTCTGGAAGTTGAACAATTAAAATAGCAGGTTTTGAAGGTCTTGAACATCCATCAACGGCATCTTCTATAATTACCCTGTACTCATAATTACTCAAATCATAAGTAATATTGTCAATTACAAGTTCATTGCCAGTTTCTCCATAAAGATTTGTCCAATTTGAATAAGAATTAGGTCTGGATTGCCATTGAAGGTTGTAATTCAAACCATATGTGTTTACTGAAAAGATAACTGAATTACCTACACATGCTTGAATATTTTCAGGACCTTCATAAATGAAAATACAGAACATATCTTCATCATCATCAGTAATATCATCATCATTGTCATCAACAGTTTCATCGTCTGAAGTATTACTGTCCGGGTCATATTGTCTTGAACTTGTGATCTGTGTGAAGTTCACATAACTGACTCCTGGACCTGGTTGCATTACTTCAACATCGTAAGTAAGAAGTAGGGTCGAACCAACATTAATATTTAATCCACTCCAAGTAATGATGTTACCATTAGCTACGCCTCCATTGCTTATTGATACAATATTTCCAAGACCATTGGGGAGTAAGTCTTCAACTGCTACCTCTGTAGCATTATCAGGACCATCATTAGTCACTCTTAATGTATAAGTAATAATATCTCCTATGTTTGGATTTACATTAGTTGTACTCTTAACTATCATCAGGTCAGCAACCTGGGGATCAATAGTGAGAATATCTTCGTCGTCATCATCACCATCGCCATCACCATCTTCATCGACGGTATTATCAGTATTAGGATCACTATCAGGATCAAATTGATCGGAATCAGTGATTTGCGCGGAATTCAGATAACTTACGCCATTTCCTGGAGCCAATACCTGGGCTTCATAGGTGAGAGTTAAACTAGCTCCTACGGCTAAGCTAATTCCAGACCACTGGATAGCGCCAGCGTTAAATGATCCGCCATTGCTTATAGAGCTAATATTATCAAGGCCATTAGGAATTATGTCTTCAACGGCAACACCTGTGGCATCATCAGGACCATCATTGGTCACTGATATACTGTATGTAATAATATCCCCAATATTAGGATTAGAATCATTTACAGACTTATTCAACATAAGGTCAGCCACTTGAGGAGTGATTAAGAGATCGTCTTCATCATCATCATCACCATCGCCATCCCCGTCTTCATCCACAGTATTATCGGTATTAGGATCACTATCAGGATCAAATTGATCAGAGCTTGTGATCTGAGCGGAGTTATAGTAAGAAACACCAGGACCAGGTGGAAGAACTTCGGCTTGATACGTCAACACGACATTAGAACCGGCAAGAATAGATAAGCCCGACCATTGGATTGCGCCGGCATTAAAGCTACCACCATTACTTATGGATGTAATATTTGCTAATCCATTGGGAATTATATCTTCGACATCTACACTTGTAGCATTATTTGGACCAATATTGTTAACAAGTATACTGTAGGTTATTACATCCCCAACATTAGGATTAGAGTTATTTACAGACTTATTCAACATAAGATCAGCTACTTGAGGCGTAATTGTAAGTTCGTCTTCATCATCATCATCACCATCGCCATCCCCGTCTTCATCAACAGTGTTATCAGTATTAGGATCACTATCAGGATCTGGAACATTAGAGCTTGTGACCTGAGCGGAGTTAGAGTATGAAACACCAGGTCCCGGCGGAAGAACTTCTGCTTGATATGTTAATACTATATTTGAACCGGCAAGAACAGTTAAGCCGGACCAATTAATCATGCCAGCATTTAAAATACCTCCATGACTGATTGATGTAATATTGGTTAATCCATTAGGAATTATGTCTTCAATGTCTACACCAGTAGCGTTATCAGGTCCAAAATTATTAATAGTTATATTGTAAGTTATTAAATCTCCGACAAGAGGAGTTGGATTATCCACACCTTTTATCAAGCTTAAATCTGCTTCTCCATAGACAGTTACATCTAGATTACAAGATTCCGTGCAGCCGTTTGTATTATCTGTGACAATTAAGCTAAGATTGTAAGAACCTATTGCGTTTGCATATACTGATACAGTTTGATTTGTATTCGATCCAGATATTGCTCCATTTCCAGTTATACTCCAGAAATATGTATATCCAGCCGGGGCAGAATAGATATTTGTTGTGTTTATAAGTACTAAATTAGATCCAGTTACAGAACAAGGTGGTGATGTAATGTTTAAAATTATGACAACATTATCAGTAGCTGTACAACCATTATCACTGTCAGTGACAGTGACGGTATATGTACCTGGAGCATCGACAGTAGGGGTAGCGGTGTTATCACCGGCAGTAATGTTACCGCCAACAGATGCGGACCA
>CAJQRD010000023.1 GCA_905480605.1 uncultured Saprospiraceae bacterium
GTATTTCAAGATGAATGTGGCAGTGGTGCTGTTATCGGATGTGCTGGAAGCCCATCTGGTAATATTACAGAA
The DNA here is from genome assembly GCA_905480605.1 of uncultured Saprospiraceae bacterium. Taxonomy (GTDB): domain Bacteria; phylum Bacteroidota; class Bacteroidia; order Chitinophagales; family Saprospiraceae; genus RFSX01. Next base: position 73 of record CAJQRD010000023.1, read on the forward strand.
ATAGCTGTAAGTGGAAATGTAACTTATTATATTGAAGTTTCTACTGGTGGGGGTGGAACTCCTGGTGATTTTGAATTGTGTGTGGCAACTGATGAAAGTGAGCAAGAATGTTCTACTGGAGAATTAGATCCAACAAGACCTGAATATCCTGGTGAAAACCCAGATGGACCTTACTGCCCGGGTGAAGTAGTTAATTTTTGTTATAGTGTAACCTTTACCGTCGATCCTATTGGACAAGGAAATAATTGTCAATGGATTCAAGGTATTATTCCTACTATTGGCGGAGGATGGGATTTAGAAGCTATGCCTTTAGATATTCAAGGACCTGGAGGTTCTTGGTTTTGGTTGCCTGAGGAATCAGTAGCATACTTAGCACCTAGCTCAGCTTTAGGTTTAATTGATACACCTAATGGACTTGGATTAGAATTTGGCCCAGGTAGCTTATCAAATGGAGATCTTCTACCAGGTGGCTGGTGGGCTACTTCAGATGGAGGTGGTGGATGCTCCAATGATGGAAATCCTAACACAATGTGGGGTTTACCAGCAAGTTGTGGTTCTACCCAGGATGTAGAATTCTGTTTTGATTTACAAGTTGGTTTTCTAGATGACATTGGGCAATGCGATGATGAAGACTTTACAGATTTAAAAGTGCACATGTTTACAATGGCTGATGGACAAACAGGCTGTTGGTCTAACAACTCATGTTCAGGTGATACACCTGTAACATTTAACGCGATTCTTGATTGTACATCTTTGGTATTTATTCTTGCCGAAGATGCTGAAATATGTAGCAATGGAGTCTTAAATATACCTCTTGAATCAGAAGATGGATCAGCTGTTAATATTATAGTTGATGTACTTGATGAAGGAAATACTTCTGGAGCATCTAGCAATGAGTTCTCTGGAGGAATGGGTACAATTGCAGACCAAATTGAAAATGATGGTTCAGATGTAGAAATTCTCGTTTATGAAGCTTATGCCCTTGATCCTAACTCGGTATGTGAAGGACCAAGAACTAGAATAGAGGTAACTGTCTATCCAAAAATTGAAATAGATGTCGATGACCCATATCCTATCTGCTATCAAGATCCTCAAGAAATAACTCCAATAGTGTCTGGTGGAAGTGGTGGACCATATGAGTTCTTGTGGGAGGATGGTAGTGATGATCCATCAATTACCTTACCTCTCGATCTAGAATTATTTCCTGGTGATTACGAAATTATATTGGTTGTAACTGATGATTTTGGTTGTACCGAAGAAGAAGTAATTCAATACGAAATTATCGAACCTGTTTATCCAATGATAATCAATCCTGTTGTCGGTATTTGTAAGGACGGTGTATTGGATCTGCCAGAATTATTTTTAGAATTCGAATCTATCGGAACTGGTCCGTATGAATTTGAGTGGGACTCAAACCCAGGCGGACTTCAATTTGAAAATGGTAATGAAGAACAAAATCTAATTATCAATGAAGAAGAATCGAGTGCTAGAACATATACTATCTTTGGTTCTGTTATTGATGAATATGGTTGTAAATATACCACAGAGGCGGAATTGACAGTAGACAATGGTCCAGATATGGTCTTAGAAGTAGATGAATGTTTTGGTACCTCTTTTAATTTGATTGGCTATGACCGTGATGGTTTACAAGTTACTTTTGAATTGTTTTTTGATGCAGAAGGGGATTGGCTTTATGATGGAGTGACTATTTTAAATGCAGTATCTGTAGCGCAGGTCTTTGGAGATAATATTACTTATCTGGCAGAAGACAATGGTACTTATATATTACTGGGAACATCTACAAACGGATGTAACGATTACGTAGAACTAGATCTTCCGCCAGTTGCAACCCCAATATTTGAAGTTTTACCTAATGATACAATTTGTCAAGGAACTCAAATTACAATCACCGTTGCCAATAGCAATGAGTACACAAATTTTACATGGTCAACCGGAGACAACACAGCTACTTTAGTTGCTACTCCTTCAGATACAATAACATATTACCTGGTTGCTGAAACCAGCGATGATTGTGAAATTACAGATAGTATTAGAATTGTAGTTAATCCTTTGCCTGAAATTTCGATAACAGGATCAACTTCAATTTGTCCTGGTTCTCAAACTGCATTAACGGCTCAGGGTGATGTCAATAATAGTTATCTTTGGACTGGTCCAGGTGGGGCAATGATTACAACTCAAACGGCTACTATCTCAACTGTAGGTACTTGGATTGTTAATGTGTTAACGCCTTCTGGGTGCTTGGCAACTGAATCAGTTTTCATAGATGAAAATGCACAGTTAAATCCAGAAATTGATGGTGAAAACCTATGTACTGGATCTTCTGCGACTCTAGATGGTGGTCCTGGTTTTGATAGTTATGAATGGTTAGATGAAGCTGGCGGAACAGCAGGCACAACTCAAACAATCGATGTCATTACAGGTGGTGTTTATACTTTAAATGTTGTTTTGGGTTCTGGCGCTTCAGCATGTTCAGGATCTGATATGTTTACAGTTGAACAGTTTGATCCGCTTCCTAATGCATTGAATGCATTAGGTGCTTCCGTTTGCAATATAAATACTGGTGGTTTACAAACAACTTTAGATTTAACGAATTTTGAAACTGGCATATCTGGAAATTGGTTAGATGAAAACAATTTGCCAATAATCGATCCTACCAGCCTTGATTTTGATGGAAGCTTACCTGGTCTTTTAGTTTATCAGTTTGTAACCAATCAGGCACAAGCGCCATGTATGGATGATACATATACCTTCGCAATTGATATTTCTGATTGTGGTTGTCCTAGTGTTGCAATAAGCACACCGAGTGATTTTTGTAATGAAGCGGATACTTTTAACCTTAATCTTATTACAATTACCTCAGAGCCAGGGTCATGGTCGGTGAGCCCGGTCGGTATGGAAATTTCCAATAACCTTTTAATTTCCAATGATAATACTTCTGGTGGTATTTATAATTTAACCTTTACTCTGGATGATATAAATCAACCTTCAGCTTGTGCAATAGACTCGACTGTTCAGTTTGCAGTTTTCGAAAGTTTGTCTGCCGATATAGAACAAGATAACTCGGTTTGTAATCAGGATACTGGCAATGGTCCTGACTTTATAGATTTAGATGATCTTTTTATTTCTGGTGACCCAGGAGTGTGGTCAACCAATGAAGTTGGTTTGACAATAGATGCAGATAATGTTGTTTCTTTTATGGGACAAGATCTAGGAGATTATACATTCTTTTACTTTATGGAGGACTTAAATTCTCCATGTAATCCAGTTTCTATTCCTGTTGAAATAAGAGTTAGGGATTGTTCTTGTCCTGAACTGGCTCTGGCGGATTTGCCAGATTTATGTACAACAGGTGGAACGTTTGACTTAGAGAACTTTCTTTTAAATCCAGAAAGCGAAGCTGGGGTTTGGACTGTAGATGGACCAGATGATACAGCTCTCGTTGGGACAAGTGTTTTCTCAGATGGCAGATTAGATGGAGAATATGAATTCACATTTACTTTTACAAATACATTTGGTGGTTCGTGCACAAACGAAGTTTCTGGAATTTTAAATTTCTTAGCACCTCCTTCTGTTGATGTAGTTGATGCGATTGCTGCGTGTAATGGCACAAACATTACTGTTTTACCTACATTTTTAGACTTCACAGAATTGGCAATTGGCGCTACAGGAGTGTGGTCGGCACCCGCTGATTTTAAAGGTGGTGTAATTGATGATGTTACAAATGTTGACTTCTTAGGTGTTGATCCCGGAATGTATCTTTTTACGTTCATAACAGATTCAGCAGTTGCTCCTTGTGACAATGTGGAATACACTATGCAGGTAGAAGTGAGAAATTGTAACTGTCCATCAGTTAACTTTATACCGCCTACGCCTTTATGTAATGATGGTCCCGCATTGGATCTAAACCTTTATCTACCAGCTGATGCTCCTGAAGGCGTTTGGTCTTTTATAAATGGAACACCTGCAGTTGCAATCGCCAATAGCTCGTTTGTAGATATTTCAGTTTTAGATGGATTTTATTTATTTCAATATACAATAAATGAAGTTCCTGTGGGCTGTCCTGATTTTGGACAAATTTCAGTTGAGGTAGTTAGTCCTCCTGATGTGATCCATGTGCCTTCTGCAGATGTTTGTAACACAACAAGTATTAATGGCCCACTTTGTTTAGATTTAAATGATTTCTTATCAGGTGCTCCAGGAACTTGGACTATCCCAGCAGGATATGATGGTGATGCTTCTGACGTTTCAAATATTTGCTTTGACAGTGAGGATGTTGGAGAAGTCCTAGCTTTTGTATTCAATACAGATTCTGGATCAACAACTTGTGATGAAAGAAGTTATACAACAGAGATTACAGTTAAAGATTGTAATTGTCCAAATCTATCATTGATTGCTGGCCCGGAAATTTGTAATGATTCTGGTCTATTTGATTTGTCTATTTTGGAAACAGCCAATATAGATGAAGGAACATTTGTTCAAACAGGAGGAACCACAAGTTTGGCGATAACTCAAGATCAAACAGACTTCACGGGTGCAGAACCTGGTACATACAGCTTTTCATATATTCCTGTAAATATGCCTTCTTCTGATTGTGACCAAATGGGAACTACATCAATTGAGGTAATTGCGAATCCTTCAGTCGGAACTTTAGCGTTTACCGATTTGTGTGTAACCAATGGCGAAGTAATTGAATTGGCAGATATGTTGAACGATGAAACAAGCGGAGGTCTATGGTCGTCCGTTATCAATACGTCAGCGTTTGATTTTGTCAATAGTACTTTTACAGCAAATGGACAAGAGCCTGGTATATATGAATTTATATATGCTTTTGAGAATATATCTCCTTGTCCAAACAATGCAATTGCTGTTACTTTAATAGTTTCTCCTGAAGTACAACCAGATGTTGAAAATTCTCCTTGTGCCCAAGCAAACGAAGGGTCGATTATCGTAGCAAGTGTTCCAGGTGGATCAGGCAGTTATTTATATTCGATAGATGGAGGTCTAACATGGATATCAGATCCGATATTTAATAATTTAGCTCCAGGGACTTATACTTTAATGATTCAAGATCAGAATGGATGCGAAACTACGATGCCAAATATTACCGTTTCTGAACCTGGGCCATTTAGTGTGGATGCTGGTGAAGATAGACAAATAGAAGCCAGTAACGATTTTATAACATTGGAGTTAGCAACCTCTGTACCAGTAGAGGAAATTGTTTCTATTGTGTGGACAGAAGATGGAAATGTTATTTGCTCGGGTGGGGTAGATCAATGCTTTATTATAGAGGTTGATCCTGATGGTGCGGCAACTTATTGTGCAACAGTAACGGACATCAATGGATGTGTATCTGAAGATTGCGTATTTATCAGAGAACGTGTTGTAAAAGACGTTTATATTCCTAATGTATTTGATCCAACCAGCGGTAACAATGATGTGTTTTTTATTCAGTCTGACGAGTATGTAGATCTTGTTCAGGATTTTAGAATATATGACAGATGGGGTGAGCTTGTATTCTTTGCAGTTCCAAATCACAGTCCAAATGATAAAGATGAAGGTTGGGATGGGACATTCAATGATCAAATTGTAGTCCAAGGTGTTTATGTTTATGTTGTCAAAATTTTATTTACAGATGGCTCTACCGAAACATTTGCAGGGGATATAACAGTTTTAAGATAAGTTATCTAAATGAACTGAATTAAAAAAATAGTTTTATATAAGCAATGTCCATACTGAGTTATCTTGGTAGGGACATTGTTGTTTTTAGATGGTTTATGTGTAGGAATCACCAAGTTTCTTACTCCTAAATGCTTTAACTTTATACTGTGGTTTTAAAACATAGTTAAAATTAATCGCGTTTATGTTGTAAATCACTTCACTTTATATCAGATAATACATTTGTAGCCTTTGATTGATAATAATTCTTTTTTGTTTAAGACTTTAATGTCAAACAGATTGACAGTTCTGTTTATGGGGCTATGCACTTTACTTTTACCCACGACTGCTTTTAATCAAGATTGTGCTATAACAAGTGAGTTGACAATTGTTGCTGATGGTTCAAGCAATGTAATTTTAAATGTAGAAGGCCTCATTAACGATGATCTGGCAAACAATCAAACACTGTGTGGTGTCAGGCTTGTTTTTAAGCATGATTTGGTTGAAAATATTCGTATGACATTGGTTTCTCCTTCTGGTCAACGAGTGACCTTAGTAGGGCCAGGTAGGATAAATTCAGATCCATCTTTTGCTATCACTTGGAATGTGGCATTTGTTCCCTGCAGTGTACCTCCTTCACCAGATTCGGGAATTTCTGGAGTTTGGGACAACGGAGAACCTTGGTCTACTTTCACAACATACACAGGCGTGTATCACCCATTTGATAATTGTCTTGAAGACTTTAATTTGGGGTCTGCAAATGGATCATGGACGCTTGAAATAGAGAACTTAGGTGATGTTGAGGGAATACTCCAGTTTTTTCAATTGATATTCTGCGACCCTGCAGGAAGTATGTGTTCAGAATGTTTCCTTTTTGCAGGCAATTTTAACTTTACAACACCTGGTGGAATTTATTCATTTTGCGAAACGGATCCAATTTCTGATTTAATGGATTTTAGATTAGATCAAGACTCTATACTTACAAGCAGCCAAGATTATACTTTTATTTACAGCCATAATGACTCAATTGTAAAATTTAGTGATTCACCCAATGAGATATCGGATCTGATTCCAGGGATTTATAAGTTATGCGGTTTGGCATATCAATCCAGTATTGAAGATACTGTTTATCAACAAGAACTGCTGTCGCGACTTGATTCCCTAATTGATGACAGATCCCTTTGTGCTGACTTAACTGAGGATTGTATCACACTTCGAATCTTGGAAATCGAAAACAAAATTACTATTGATACAATTTTTTGTGATGGCGATTCAATCTCTTTTTTTGGAGAGACATTTTATGATGAAATAGATACAACTGTAATAATTTCAAATCTATTACAAGACAGATGTGATTCTTTAATTACTCTGTCAGCACGCAAAAGAATAGTCTCTTCAATTATTGACAATAATACCAATGTTTCCCAATGTGGGAGTTCAGTATTTTTGAATGGAAATAACAGCAGTAGTAATCTAGGGCAAATTAACAATTATGAATGGTCAACAAATGATGGCAATTTCGAAATAAATATTGGCCCGATTGCTGAAGTCTCTTCTGGAGGCATCTATTATTTGACAACCCAATCCGAACAATGCTTTGCTTCGGATTCTATTGTTATACAGCAAATTGATACGTTTCAATGGAGTCTAAATGTCGTTCCCCCTTTATGTTATTTAGATAGTTTTGTTTTAAATGTCAACAATGATCCTAGTAATGTAGATTTTATGTTTAGCGGACCAGCAGCTGTTGAAAGCATTGACAATATGTTGTTTTATACATTTACAGAAGGTACATATAAAATTGAAGCAAACCTTGGAACATGCAATGACAGCTTGGTTTTTATTTTAAATCATGAGGCAACGGAATTGACTCTTGAAGTATCTTCTACTGTAATAACCTGTTTGGTGGATTCATCTGAAATTGTGATTAATACAAATGCCATAAATGCTGTTTTTGAATTGTCTGGACCTCAATCTGTAGTGACATCTTCAGATACTATCTTTAGTAGATTGAAAGGTATATACACAATAAAAGTTATTGATGAATTGGGTTGTGAGTTAATTCAATCGTTTACAATATTAGAAGAGCAGGATGATCCAGTTTTTGATGTACAAGATTTAAGTCATTTTTGCGATGAAGTTGTTCCAAATCTAGAAGCGCAAATTTCTTCACCCTTCGATTCAATATTGTGGAGAGGTCCCAATAGTTTTTCAAGTGATGACTTAATGGATTTTCCAATTGATGAGGGGATCTATACCCTGACTGTTTTTGGGGTTAACGGCTGTACTTTATCAAAGTCAATTCTTTATACTATTAATAATGTTCCATTTCCTGTAGATATCACATATACAGATATTGATTGCGAAAATCAATCATCAGAAGTCTGCTACGATAATGGCAATAACCAACAAGTAAATTGGATGTTTAATAGTGAGACAATCTCTGAAAATAATTGTTTTATGGCATTTGATCCAGGGAATTACATCCTAGAAGCTATTGATGATAATGGTTGTGTTGGGACAGATTCTGTTTTTATAAATGACCTGAGAATTCCAATTGAAGTAAATCTGCGCACTGACCCTCAAACGAATATTTTGTCATGTAGCCAATCTTCAATTGTTATTGAAGCTGAAGTTATTGGAAGTCAAGCCAATCTCATTTATGATTGGGTTGAAGGCCCTAGCCTCATCAGCAATGATAATTCTATTACTGTTGATGAACCAACCGAGATAAAATTGGTTGTTACAGACACTTTAACCAAATGTTTTTACGAAGAAATGATATCAATCATGGAAATTATTAATCCATTTGAAAATTTTGAAATAGATTTGGTACAGCCAGTTTGTAAAGATGATTTCGGCAGTATCATTGAGATTTCACCCTTAAGTTTGGATGCTTATGATATCTTCCTAAACGGTAATTTGGTTATTAATAATGCACAATTGCAAATTTTGACTCCCGGTGATTATACACTTGAAATTATTGACGAAAATTCATGCCTCGCTGATACTGTATTTACAATAGAAAAAGGAAGAGAATTGACCTTGGATATTGGTGAAGATGTGCAAACGGCCTTTGGCACTGAATTAACAATAGATGGGCAGCTGAATATAGATGAAAGTGATGTTGCAATTTATGAATGGAGTAACAAGGATTCTTTAAGCTGCATTAACTGTTTAACTCCTTCATTATCAGTGTATAGTAACGAAATTCTGATACTTGAAATAACCGATGATTTTGGATGTAAAGTGAGTGATACCCTGCAGATTTTCATAGATAATGATATCAAATTATTTGTGCCAAATGTATTTTCGCCAAACAATGATGGGGATAATGATAATTTATCAATTTATCTCTCTGGCGGCATTTTGAAAGTTTTTGACTTCAGAGTTATGGATAGATGGGGAAATTTAGTACTTTTTCGTTCTGAAATATTAAATGAGAATGATATTTTGATTTGGGATGGAAATTCTAATGGAAAATCCGTTGAGCAGGGCGTTTATATTTATGTGGCAAAATTATTGCTGATAGATGGTACAGAATCCCTAATTACAGGAAATGTTACAGTAATTAGATAACCTTTAAAACCAAACAAAATTGATACATTTACTGTTTTAATTTTTGAATGATAATTTTTTACCGATTTAATACACCATGATAAAGAACCTTTTACTCGTCTTATGCGTGACATTTGTGTCCGCTTCCATTTCATTTTCACAAGGTGAACTAAATTGTGATGATGCTGAATTAAATGCTTTATGTGATATTGATGATATAGATGGGGTGGTTTTTACCAACCCAGATCCAGCCAATTCCGATGTGCCTTCAGATGCTCTTTGCACCGATGGAGGTGCTTTTCATAATCCAGGGTGGTTTTCTTTTGTTGCCGGTTCTACTGAAATTGAACTTTTGGTAACTCCTCTACCTATGATGTGTGATACTACTCCGGGTGGACTTACAGGAATCCAAGTTGCACTTTGGGAAGGTTGTCCCGGTGCAGGTGGAATGTGTGTCGCTGGTAATGCTGATTGTAATGATACGCCAATTACCTTAAATGCTGAAGATTTGGTAGTTGGAGAAACCTATAACCTCACAATTGATGGTTGTGGTGGTTCAATTTGTACTGTTTCTGTAGATATTACATCTGCTACAGCATTTGCCTTGCCTGATTTAGATGACGTTGATGAAGAAGATGCAGAATATAACATTAGAGGTGGTTGTGATAATGCTTTGGGAGATGGTAATTTCTGTGCAGGTATTCCTGTCAACTTCTCAGTTGATGACGAATTTTACGAAACACTTGGTGCCCAATGGGAATGGAGTTTTACGGGACCCAATATAGGTGATATCGAATGGGATTTCGGTGCATTTTCTGGAGAAGGATCACCAGCGACAATTGGTGATGTTGATGGAGAAATGTTGGAAGGAAACGGTATAAATGTTGTTTTTCCAGATCCTGGAACATATACAATTTGTTTAAACAATGTTGAAACTTTTTGCGATAGAAATACTGAAGGTAAGCTAACATGGGAGATTAATATAATTCAACCAGGGTTGCAAGATTTTGGTGTCGTTTCAGTTTGTGCCTTGGATTTACTGGTAGGATGGGAGCCTGATTTTGAAGACGAAGATGGAAACCCATGGATTGCTGGACCAATAACTTTAGATCAAGTTGAAAATGCCAGCGATGGAATTATAAGCATTGAAACTCAAGATGATTGTGGATGCGATTTTGAACAAATGATTCAAGTAATAGTTGCAGGAACTATTGATAGAGAAGAAGTAGAGTTATACGTGTGGGAATGTATGATGCCATACACTTGGTATGATATAACATTCGATGAATTTGACGACTTGCCTGTTGGCCAAGAAGAAGTATTAAGAGAGGGTTCTGCTGAAAGTGATTATGATGGAAATGTATGTGATAGTTTGGTTTCAATTACAATTATACCCCTTACAATAGTTGACACTATTATTATTGGAGACTGTACTTCTTTAGGAACCGAATTTACTTTTGTTTTTACAGCATTAGATCCTGACGGTAATGATGTTACTATTACAAATCCAGTTATAGAATGGATTGACTCGACAAGTAATTCTGTTGTTGCAACAGGAGGTACTGCACTTTTGGAATCTGGTTCATACTATGTGGACTTCTTGGGATCTTTACAAGATCTCAATTACACAGATGATGAATTGGCAGGGATTACCTTAGATTCTGAATGTTCCCAGATATTTGGTCCTTTTGATCTCGTTGGTGGGTCCTCTACTTCACCAGAAATTCAACCATATCAAGAAGTCTATTGTGGTGACAATCTCAGTTTATTAACATTTACGCTTGACACTTTACCCGATACTGATTATACTTGGGTTATTCCACCTTCATATAATGTAATATTCCAATCGGAAGACAGTTTGGCTGTTAGTATTTCTACTTACGTTGAAACAGATACTTTATATGCTCAAGCAGCAAATGGATGTGGAACAAGTGACTCAATACCTTTACCAATATCTATTACTGATGGTCCAGATATTGATACTAATGGCGCACCTAGCAATTGTGTAGGGTCAGAGCTTTTGGTAGGATACTCAGGATCAGCAGCAAATATTGCAACATATGCTTGGGATGTTACAGGTGGTAATATCACAACTGGTGATGCAGCAAGTCAAAATATTGGCATCACTTATGACACACCTGGAATGTTCAGCTATACTCTTTTGGTAACAGATACGGAAGGATGTACTTCAATGGAATCTTATGATGTAGATATTGAAGCACCGCTTGAAAACCCTATGGTTACTTGTGATGGAGATCCGACAACAATTATATTTACTTGGGCAGATGTTACTGGGGCAACTTCATATGATATAAATGATGTCACACTACCAACTGGAGCAATAACTGACTTTGATGCAGTAAATAATACATATACAATTACAGGCATAAACCCTGGAGACCAAGCTACAATTCAAGTCATGTCTGTTGGGCCAACATCATGTGTTGAAATCCCTAATAACGTAACTTGTTCTGCTTCCTCATGTGATATTTCTGGGATTCAAGTTGTGAATTTCGAATCAATTGAAATATGTTTGGGAGACCCGGCCAATATGCCCATTCAATTTGAAATTACTTTACCGGCTAATTTTTCAGGCCTTTATACAGGAAGGGGTGTAGATCCATTTACTGGATTGTTTGATCCTAATTCTCCTGAAGTTATTGCAGGGACTTATGATATATCATTTGATTTTACAGATGGTGGCGCTTGTGAAGGTATGTTCATGAGAACGCTCACCGTAAATGAAATACCATCAGCTGATATTGTACCTTCAGAGGCTGTTTTATGTGTAGGTGAAATAATCACTTTATCTGGTCCAGGCACTGTGGCAACATGGGATTTTGGTGCAGATGCTGTAGGTGACGAAACAGGTCTTTCTTATACAACACCTGGTATCAAAATGGTGTCAGTAATGGTTGAAGATCCAACTTCTTTATGTTCTTCTGAAGGAATGATTGAATTGACAGTTAATGATGTTATTGAGGTACCAGTGATCGTTTGTACACCTGGTACTGATAATATCCAATTTGATTGGCAAGATATAACAGGCGTAAGTGAGTTCGAAGTAAGTGTCAGTATAGGAGGTGGAACTCCGGAAGTAACTACTCAAACAAATTCTGATTTCAGTCAATTGGCTTTGAATGAAGGTGATATGGTTGAAATAATTGTTACAGCGGTTGCTGACAATGGCTGTAATACAGAAATGGATACTGAATCTTGTCAAGCAAGAACTTGTGAAGTGCCTGTAATTGAATTATCTGCGACTCAACAAATCTTTTGTAGTAATGATGTGGTATCAAATGCTGTAAATATTGTAATGCGTGTTGATGGTGCATCACCAGCTGATGGAACATTTACGATCGAAGGAGATGGTGTTACATTGGTTGGAACAAATGCTACATTTGATCCAAATGGATTGGCAGCAGGGGATTATCTCGCTACTTTTACATACACAAATCCATCGGATATGTGTCAGACAGTAGATTTTATTGACTTTCAAGTGATTGTTGTTCCAGAACCAGCTATCGTTTTAGATAATGCCTCAATTTGTATCGATGAAGTGGTCACAGTAAACTTACCTCCTAAGCCTGACGATGTCATAAGAAATATTAACAATTCAGATGGTATATTAAGTTTTATAAATCCAGATGAATTTACATTGGACTATGACATTCCTGGTGTTTTTAATATTGGCGTAACTTACGTAGTTGAAAATTGCCCTGAGGCATCAGTAACTGAGCAAGTTAATGTAAATGATACAATTCAAACACCTAACATTGTTTGTGTAAATGTAGACACTGACTTTGTCGAATTCGGTTGGCAAGATCAAACTTTAGTGACCGAATATGAAATTTATATCGACGGTATTTTTGAAACAAATACTACAGATTCAGATTTTAGAATAGACGGATTGTCGTCAGGAGAATCTGTAGATATCAGAGTAGTGGCGATTGACCCTATTTGTGGAAATAAAGAAAATATATTTACTTGTATGGCTCAAAGTTGTTTAGAACCAACGTGGACTTCTAATATTCCTGATGTGCAATGTTATACTCCAGGAAGTGGTCCAATTGTTCTTGATGTTGAAGCAATGAGTTTAACACCAAATTCAACTGGAACTTTATCATGGTTAGAACCTGAAGTTAATAGCAACAATGAATTTACACCAGGAACTGATACCCAAGAATATAACTTTACGGCTTTATTTACCGAAGGCAATTGTACTTCGCTTTTCCCGGTTACATTTACAATAAATGTTGAGCCAGTTGCCAATTTGGAATTGGTCGGGGAAAATGTAATTTGTGTTGGAAGCTCAGTTTCAGTAGAAAGTATGTTTACCCCAGTAGCCAACGAGGAGGCTATTTGGGATTTTGATGGTGCCTCAGAATCCGGAAGTGGATTTGGTCCTTATCAAGTTACATTTGATACTCCAGGAACTTATAGGATTAGTGTTCTTGTTGATAACGAAGGCTGTCAAGGTCTTTCTGAGTCCGTAGAAATCACAGTTGAGCCAGAATTGGAAGCACCTGTCATAACATGTAACTCAACAGATATCAATTCAGTAGAGCTTTCATGGAGTTCAGTTGATTGTGCAGATGAATATGCTGTATTTGTAGGAGGTACTCAAGTAACAACAACCAGTAACTTAAATTTTACTGTCACAGGATTGACAGAGAATCAAGAAATAAATGTTTCAGTAGAAGCGATATCTGTCTGTGCTTGTAGCAATGTGATGTCACAAGATGTTTCTTGTACAACTAAACCATGTGACCCAACAACTTGGTCATTTTCTAGTAACGTGACTGATGAGTTTTGTTTAGATGGTTCAGTTCAATCATTTACAATAACTGCAACTCCTGATGATTTATCAGGAAACGGAACAGGTACTTGGTCAGGAGATCCTATCTCTAATGCAACGATAGGGGAGGTTGACCCAAGTTTAGTAGCAGCAGGTACATATGATGTTAATTATGCTTACGAAGAAGCTGGATGTTTTTATACAACTTCTGTTCAATTGACATTTGTTCCAGAACCTACTTTAGAATTGACAGCAATGGATCCTGCTTGTGCTATGGATGATGTGGGTTCTATTACAGCAATTGGAATGGGAGGATCACCTGGGTATATGTTTGCAATTGATGGAGGATCATTACAATCATCTGGGGATTTCAGTAATTTGACTATTGGTACACATACAGTCGATATTGTTGATGCCAATGGTTGTGCAAATTCAGCTTCTATCTCAATTTTAGCTCCTGTAACTCCTAGTGTTACAATTCAGGGCGCCAATTCAGTTATAATTGATAATGACGCTATGTATACTATAGATATTCAAAACGCAGAAAATATTGAGAATATCATTTGGACAATTGCAGGTAATGTTGTCTGCAGTGGAGCGAATTGTTTGAACTACACTGTAATAGGCGCATCTCAGGATTTTGTTATAAATGTAGATGTCATTTATGATGGAGGTTGTATGGTCAGTGCTGCTGAGTTTGCTGTTAATGTAAAAGAAATTCAAGCTTTCTATATTCCCAATACCGTAGCATTGAACTCGGTTGATGGAAATGGTGAGTGGAAAATTTTCATCAAAGGCAGCGAAACGTTTCCAAAAAGTATCACTATATATGACAGATGGGGTAATTTAATGCATGAAGCTGTATTCAATTTAACCATGGGTGAAAAACAAGTTGTACTCTGGGATGGAACATCCGATAATACAGAATTAGCTACTGGAGTCTATGTGTATGTTTTACAAATAGAAGTAGACGGCAGAAATGAAACTATTGGAGGAGATGTAACAATCTTGAGATAAACTAACGATAAACTTAAGCCATATAGAAGACTGTATTGACTGAACTAGCCTAAGTCAATACAGCTTTCTGCTTTATAAATATTTTTAATAAAAGGCAACCTTTAACTTAATCTGATGAAAAAACTTTACCTGATATTCTCATTAATTCTTGGGTTATTTGTAAACGAAAGTATAGCTCAGTTAACATTCGATACCGATCCTGTAAGTTTTACACTAGAATGTAACGATGATGACAACAACACCCAAATCGAAGATTATCTCAATGATCTTATCGCTATGGATGCTACATGTGCTAATGATCCTCTCATAACATGGGATTATTCAGATCCTGGTAATTTTGAAGACGGCGATGTCATAACAATTGAGATAATAGTTGAAGATGACTGTGCTTCTTCTCCAGATTTGATTGTTCCAATTGATGTTACTATTGAAGATACTACAGCTCCAACTTTGGATGATGCGGCTGAGGATCTGACCGAGGCTTGTGATTTACCAAATAATGCAACGCTTCTTATGAACTGGGTTGATGATCATGCAGGGGCAACTTATTTGGACGATTGTAGTTCTGATGCTGAATTGACTTGGTTTACAAATCCAGATCCAGTAGATATCAATGATATAGCTTTAGATTGTGGAGGTGATATAACAGTTGATTTTTGGGTTGAAGATGCTGCTGGTAATTCTTCCACACCAACAACAGCAACATTTACATTAGAAGATACAGAAGATCCTTCTTTTAATGATGCAAATGGTTTGTGGGATATGGATTTTGAATGTGATGGTGCTGGAAATATCGGTGATATTGCCTCACATATGGCAGATATTATTGCAGGATTAAATATATCAGATAATTGTACAGATGTGTCATTATTGATTTTGACTGATAACTGGGATGGCGGTGGTTTTACTACCGCAGATTGTTCAGATACAGAAGCAGAAATTGAGGTAGAGTTTACACTCGAGGATGATTGTGGAAATACAACAGTTTATACAGCAACATTTACTTTAATTGATACAACAGATCCAGAAGTAACTACGGCTGCAACGGATCTTGTATTAGAATGCGATGACGCAACCAATGATACTGATATCCAAAATTGGTTGGATGCGGTTGGTAATGCGGTTTTTTCAGATATCTGTACCGATGCTCTTGACCTAATTATTGATAATGATTATGATGGTTCTAAACCGGATTGTGATGGTAATACTGAGTTGGTAACTTTTACAATTACAGATTTATGTGGTAATGATATAGAGACCAGTGCTAATATAATTATAGATGATACAATGCTACCAACAATTACTGGATTGGAAACAAGCCCAGCATCAATAGAATGTGTCAATGAAGTGATTACTAGCGAAGGTTTTGAAACATTAATAAATAGCATAGTCGGTGCCGCTACATTAGAAGATGCCAATGATTGTACTGATCCATCTGATTTGATAATAATTATCACACCAGATCATACAACTCCTCCAGCTGGGGCAGATGTGCCAGATCCAGATTGTCCTGGTGGAACACTTACTGGACAGTATATTTTTGATGTTGTCATAGAAGATGAGTGTGGCAATCAATCAGCTTTAGAAACTATTACAATTACAGTTGAAGATACCACTGACCCACTTTTACCTGGTAATTTACCTGTCGATGAAACATACGATTGCGCTTCTGATATTCCTACTGGTATGGATATTTTTACGCCAGACGAATGTGAGTCACCAGCAGCTATTTTTGAAGAAGTTTATATTATAGAGAATTGTGATAATCAAGTTGAAATAGAACGAACTTGGATTTTTGAAGATTATTGTGGTAACTCAATAGGGGAGCATGTTCAAACTATTATTGTGGATGATCAAGATCCACCTGAATGGATTGGAGATGAAGATGATTACTTACCTGGTGATATCAGTTTAGTTTTAGCAAATTGTGATGCTGGGTTTTCTTTTCCAAATGGAGTGTATGAAGATGAAGCCAATGGAGATATTTGGCCAATATATCCTCCAGCTGATGGATCTGAATTTGAAGACTTATGTCAACCTGTTACTTTCTCACAAATTGGACCACCTCCTACAGAACAATTCGATGGTGGTGAAACATGTATCACTTTTATAGTTTCTGATGCTTGTGGCAATTCAATCACTCATGAGTTTTGTGTAGATATCATTTGCTCTAATTGTGAAGGTGGAGGTGTAGCTTGTGAACAGAGTTGTGGGACGGTGGAAGACGGATGTCATACATGTAATATTGAAGATTTATTAGATGGTTTTGAATCATGTACACCTAATTTTCAAGGAAGTGTTCTTGATTGGCCTCCATCATTATGTAATGGTAATGGTGTTCCACACAATATGTCATGGTTCTCATTTGTGGCAGGAAGTGCCGATCTTTGTGTCACAGTTGCACCTAATATGTGTGCAATGGGAACAGGAGCAGTTGGGCTTCAAGCTGGTGTTTATGATTTCTGC
The DNA here is from genome assembly GCA_905480605.1 of uncultured Saprospiraceae bacterium. GTDB lineage: Bacteria > Bacteroidota > Bacteroidia > Chitinophagales > Saprospiraceae > RFSX01. The sequence continues at coordinate 17,588 of CAJQRD010000023.1, forward strand.
GAAGATGATGATGGAATGTGTTTAGCTGGTCAAGCTAACTGCTCTAACGGTTTGGATGAAATTGATTTCAGTTATAGTGAATTTGTTGTTGGTAATACATATTACATATTTGTGGATGGGTGTAATGGTGCAGAATGTGATTACGAAATTACCGTTGAAAAAGGTTTGGAGTTTGTACTTGATACGCCTGAAGAAGTTGTTGTTGAAGCATCATGCGATCAAGTTATATCTTTTCCAGCTTTACAATTCTGCCCTCAAACTGAATTGACATTTAATATTTTTCATGAAGGAGATTCTCCTTCTGATCAAGGCGAGTATGATGATGCTGGACCTTATAATCCTGAACTTTCTGCTGAATTCTTTTGGACATTTAGTCCACCTATTCCTGGTATTGGAACTGATGGTTCATGGGAAACTGGTGAAGATGGAGAAGATGGGTTTCCAATTCCTCCAATAACATTCCCTAATGTAATGGTACCTACAACATGGACAATTTGTTTGACTGATATTGAAGCAGAGTGTTCAGATACAGAATGTGATGATTGTTGTTTAGATGTTGTTATTGCACCTTTACCTGATGAATTCTTTGGTCCTTATGAAGTTTGTGTTGAAGATTTATTAGAGATAAATGGTTGGGATCCTGGTATAGTAGGAGAGGATCCTAATGGTGATGGAATAGAGTGGTTAGGTCCTGATAATATAATGTTAGAGCAAGTAGAGGATGCCATCAAAGATGACATGGGTATCATGACTTTTGAAGTTTTTGATCCAGAATGTGGTTGTATGTTTAATCAATCTCTGCAAATTATTCCAATCGGAAACCTAGAACCTATAGAAGTTACTTTATATATGTTTGATTGCCAGTTCAGAGATGAAGATGGTGATCTTGATACCTATATTTGGGAATGGCCAGAGGATACTTATGAACTGAATGTGGATATGGAGGATTTCTTTTTGAATATTCCAGAAGGATCAGAAGTAAGAGATTGGGAAAATTCAAGATGTGATTCATTGCTATTGATAACTGTTGATACAGCTATTGTAGAAGGTATACTTACTCAAGGGCCATGTACCCCAGCAGGAACAGAATATTGTTTTGAGCTTTTGATTGATCTTTTAGAAGATAATCACGATATGCATCCTACTATCAATCCAGATTATTTTGGTATGAAATGGGTAGATGCTGCTACTGGGTTTAATGCAGGTCAAGGACCATGTTTTGCAGTAACACCTGGAACTTCTGGTAGTTATTTTGTTGAGCTAGAGTACAGTTTCATTGATGGAGCTTATGATGCTTCGCAGCAAGTCGTAGGAGAATGTACCAAAATTTTTGGACCGTTTGATTTAGATAGTGGTACAGCTTTACCGCCTGTAGTAACTGGTGAAAATACTTTTTGTGTAAATGATCTTAGTGGAAAGTTATTTAATGTTACAGATCCAATTGATGGGTATGTTTATTCCTGGACTTTCCAAGGTGGTGCAACAGGTTCAACTTTAAATGCACCAGCTAACGATATGGCAGACATTGATTTTACAAATTATGACTTTGGTGGTAATTTACCAATGCTCGTAATCGCTGATACTCCTTGTGGAATTAGTGAAGCTTTTGAGGTTTTTGTGACCACAATACCTTTACCTGTGCCTGATTTTGCTGTATCTTCTCCTGTATGTGTTGGTCAATTGGCATCAGCAAACTTTACAGGAGATCAGAGTCAAATAAGCGAATATATATGGTCTTCGGATAACTTTAACAGTGGTAATCAAAGTGGTCCTGGACCTGTTGATTATAGTGCTTCTGTTGAGGGTACCTATGAAGTAAGTTTAATTATAGTAAACAATGAAGGTTGTCAATCTTTACCTGTAACCAGAACATTTGATGTTATTGCGCCATTACAAGCGCCAGTTATAGATTGTTCTGAGACTGCATCTTCCGTTGGATTCTCATGGGAAGCTATTGAAGGAGCAACAGGATATGATATTACAGTTTTACAGCACCCAACAGATCCGCCAGGAACATTTATTGGCAATTCAGCTACTGAATTATCTGTAGACTTTACAGGACTTAGTGTTAACTCGATTGTTGAAATTTCTGTTGTTGCAACCGGAGGTCAACCATGTGGTAATGGCCCTGCTGCTTCACTAGAATGTCAAGCACAGGATTGTCCTGATCCTGATTGGATATTTAATGTTTGGGCTGATACTTCTTTTTGTGTGAATGCATTGATTGATGCATACAGTTTTGACGTAAGTGGAGCAAATGGTACGGCATCATATGAAAGTGGTGTTCCTGGAGTTGTAGATGCTAATGGATTGATTGATCCTTCTGCATTTCCAGTAGGTACAACTACAGTCACAATGATATATAACTATCAGAATGGAGATTGTGAAAGGTCTAGAAGTATAAATGTTGTAGTATTCCCTCAGCCTAGTGCTGATTTTACAGCTTCTGCAATGGAAGTGTGTTTAGGAGAATGCATAACAATTGATGATAGTAATGTTGATAACGTGGCGACTTGGGATTATGGAGTTGACGGGTCAATTGATGCAAATGGACAAGTTTGTTGGACCAGTTCAGGAATGAAAACAATAGCAGTATCAGTAACAACACCAGACTTAATAGGGTCTTGTGCAAATGCAAGTTCTATTGATGTTATGGTCTTAGATACTTTAATTATGGGCGAAATATCTTGTATAAATCAAGATCTTGATTTCGTTGAATTTGATTGGGGTGATGTTGTGGGTGCTACTGGTTATGATATCTCTTATACTATTAATGATATAACACCGCCTACTGAACTTAATATTACAGAGTCTACGATTTTGATTGATAATTTAATGCCAGATGATGAAGTAATTATTTCTGTAACTGCTTTAAGTCCAAATCAATGTAGTGATGTAACTAAAACTGCTGAGTGTGTTGCTATCAGCTGTGTTCCTTTAGTCTTTAATAATCCAGTTTGTGCTGAAGAAGGTATCGATTTCGTATTTTTTGAATGGGATGCCGTGGTTGGTGCAAGTATGTATGAAATTTCAATTAATGGTACGGTAGTTACTACTCAAGCTGAGCTCACATATTTGGTTGACGGATTGGATGCCGGAGATATTGTAACAATTACAGTTACAGCACTAAACGATTTAACAAATTGTCCTGATGTTACAAGAACTAAAGATTGTACAGCTGGCGAATGTCCAGAAGGTACATTTACTTTTACACCTGTTGATGAGCCTTGTTACAATGCTGCACTTGGTGGTATACAGTTAACGGATCCTACAATAGCTGGTGTATTGGGAACAGGAACAGGAAGTTGGAATTCTTCATTTGTAGATGCAAATGGTTTATTTACGCCAGATGCTGAAACAGATATGATTTACATGCTCGAATACGAATATGTTGAAGGTACTTGTACATACGATGCAGAATTAGAAGTGGAAATAATCATAATTCCAATTGGTGATATTGATGTTTCTGATGATGATATATGTGTTACAGAATCTACAACTGTTGAAGGATCAAGTGAATTTGGAAACAATGAAACGGCTATTTGGGATTTCGGAAATGGTGTTAATGCTGTAGGAACTGGATTTGGACCCTATGAATTGACTTTCGATGCTCCTGGTACATATGAGATCACCTTAACTTTGGACAACGAAGGTTGTTTATCTGATCCTGTAGTAACGAGTATAGAAGTTGATGCAGAATTAATAACACCAGAAATCAATTGTTTGGCTTCAAACTCATCAGTTGAATGGAATTGGGACGATGTTGTAGGGGTAAACCAATATAGCATAAGTATAGATAATGTATTTCAAACAACTCAAACTGAATCTAGCTTTAGAGTTGATGGATTATCAGAAGGTGAAAATATAGAAATAACAATTTCATTTATCAGTGACAGTTCTTGTCCAATAGAAGATTTGGTTGATGTTTGTACAACAAATGCATGTCCAAATTCTACTTTTGATATCGGGGCTTTTGACAATGAAATTTGTTTGGATGGCTCTGAATCAAATATACAGTTAGAAATAGATGTGATAAATGCTCCTCCAGGTGAAACCGGTATGGGATCCTGGTCAGGACCTGGCGTATCTGCTTCTGGTTTATTTAATCCAACTGGATTGGTGGGTGTTCAAGAGTTAACTTATTCTATTGAATACAGTGTATGTCAGTATCAAACAAGTATTAATATAACAGTATTTGATGCACCACAGGTTACAGCAATCAATCCAATTAACCCGGATTGTTATTTAACCCAAATCGGTGGAATTATGCCAGAAGTATCAGGAGGCACTGAGCCTTACATGTACACTGTAGATAATTTACCTTCTCAAGATTTTCCTGCGTTTATAGATGTTTTAACCCCAGGTTTACATGATTTAATGGTTACAGATGCTAATGGTTGTACAACTGAACAAACTATTGAAATCTTTGCAGCTGTTGAACCAACATTAGGAATTAATGGTCCTCTAAGTGTATTGGTTGGTGAAACTGGTGAATACACTTTAGATACAAATGCTGAAAACATAGGTGATGTTATCTGGTTGGCAAATGGTATTGTTATTTGTCAAGGTACGGATTGTGAACCTGTAAGTTTGATTTCAACATTATTCCCAGATACGGACAATGTAGAATTGGTTGTGCAGGTATTCTTTAATGAAGACTGTTTTGTTGAAACATCAATTCGAGTTGACTTCTTTGAAATTCAGAAGTACTACATACCTAATGTAATATCTGAATTTGCAGAAGATCCCAATAATCAAGTATGGTCAATGTACACTAAAGGTGGTGCTATATTGGTGAAAACTGTTAAAATATATGATAGATGGGGTGAACTTGTTCATGATCAGGTAATAAATGAGCAAGCAGAAGGGCGTATTGATTTGCTTTGGGATGGTAGATGGACTGAAGATGGTGGACCAGAAGTGATTCCAGGTGTTTATGTATATATGATAGAAATGGAAGTTGATGGCAGAGATGTTGTTGAATCTGGTGATATTACCGTGATACGATAAATTTGAATCTGAAGTGTTAAACACTTATAGATACTAATAAATATATAAGTCCATTTTGATTTTTTTCAAAATGGGCTTTTTTTATACATATATTTCTATTTTTTTTAGTTTTGCAGTATGATTGATGAGAAAATAAATATAGCTATAGATGGTCATTCTTCTTGTGGTAAATCTACCTTAGCAAAAGCTATTGCTAAAAAACTTGGCTATGTATATATCGACTCTGGAGCAATGTACAGGGCTGTGGCATTATATTATATTGAAAATGGAATCAGTACTGAAAACAAAGAAGAAGCGATTCTAGCGCTACCTCAAATTAATATTGATTTAAAATCGGTCGACAATAAGTTTTGTATCTATTTAAATGGTAGAGATGTAACACAACGAATTATAGCTATTGACGTTTCATCAATCGTGTCAGAAGTTGCTGCAATAAGCGCTGTGAGAAGAAAACTTGTCCAATTACAGCAAGAGGTAGGAGAGAACAAAGGTGTGGTCATGGATGGTAGAGATATTGGAACTGTAGTCTTTCCAAATGCAGAATTGAAATTATTTGTTACAGCGAATATTGATGTTCGAACTGAAAGGCGCTATTTAGAATTAAATGCCAAAGGAATGCCTACCGATTATGAGGCAGTCCAACATAATCTGAATCATAGGGATAATATTGATAGTTCAAGAGATGACAGCCCACTGCAAAAGGCGGAAGATGCGGTTTTAATTGACAACAGCTATATGACCAAAGAAGAACAATTGTTTCTTGTTGAAAAGTTGGTGGCTGAAAAATGCGATTGTTTGTAATTTATAACCATTCTAATCGTGTAGTTTAAAACTCTAAAGTGCTATTATTTAGATCAAATTTGTATTCATTGTTTTATAAAAATGCTTACTTTTCTACTATTAATTAATCAGAATTAAATTTAAGCCATGGCCAATTTTTTAATCGAAGAATTTAAAAAGTACAAAGTAACTTTATATAGCAATACAAAGAATAATCACGAACTGTATGCAATACACTTAAAATTACCTTCTGGGGAGGCAATTTTAAAGTTTGGGGATGTAGCATTAGATGAAAATTCACATACTGAAACAGTAAACAATCGCAGTAAATATATCTTGCACTTTCATGCAAATAGATTTCCAGCGTTTATTGATATTTTAAGGAATGAAAAACCTTTGTTTTTTTATTTTAATATTGATTTAAACCAGGGTTATATAACAACATCTGATGAGCCTGTTGGCGAAGGAGAAATTGAACAAAAAGAGGATTAAGCTCTATTAAGACGGAGAACTTATTTGAGAAAATGATGTTAATATATTATAAACAAGAGTTCTATAATACGTAGTTTTGTAAAAATATTTCAAATGTCTGACAAATCATTGGATTTTAAGTACAGCAATGGTGAAGAACCACATATTCAACGTACAAAAGATATAATTCGAAAGTACCCTGAAATTAAGAAATTAATGGGAAGGTACCCGAAAACCTTTTTATATGCATTTTTTGTGGTTGCATTACAATTAGCAATCGCTTATATCCTTAGAGATCAAGCTTGGTGGATGGTGTTGATTGCAGCGTATGGTGTGGGAGCATTTGCAAATCATGCTTTGTTCGTGTTGATTCATGAGTTTACACACAATATGGTGTTTAAAAGTAAGGTCGCCAATTTATGGGGAGGAATTATGTGTGACCTTCCTAACGCTTTTCCAAGTTCTGCTGCGTTCAGAAAATATCACCTTAAGCATCATGCATTTCAAGGGCACTATGATATTGATGCGGACTTGGCAAGTAAATGGGAAGCCAAACTGATAGGTTCTAACTTTATTGGTAAATCATTTTGGTTGCTATTTTTTCCATTGTTTCAAGCAGTAAGGCCACCAAGATTGAAAGAAATCAAGTTCCAAAGTTCTTGGATATGGGTTAATCTATTAACTGTGTTAGCTTTTGATGTTGTTGTTTATATGATAGCTGGTCCAATGGCTATTCTATACTTTGTAGCTTCATTTTTCTTTTCAGTTGGTTTACACCCTCTAGGAGCGAGATGGATACAAGAGCATTTCTTGGTTGCTCCTCCTCAAGAAACATACAGTTATTATGGACCACTAAATTACTTGGCATTTAATGTTGGATACCATAATGAACATCATGACTTCGCTTACGTACCGTGGGTTAATTTACCTAAAATTAGAGAAATAGCGCCTGAGTATTATAACAATTTGGTTTATCATAAATCTTGGACCAAATTATGGTTGAAGTTTATTTTTGATAATGAATTGTCGCTCTTTTCAAGAATATTAAGAAGTGACAAAGGAGGATTAGAAGTAAGTTCAGATTCTGAAAATGATTACTTCAGAGGAAGAGATCAAAAAGAAAACATAGCTATAAATTAATTTACTGAGCTAAAAAATAGTTGCGAAACTATATAGTTCGAGGTTATAGGGTGATTTAAAATTTTTGGTAAATTGATATAAATTTGCTTGACTTTTTAAATCACTTTTTAATTTTAGCCAACTGAAAACCATAATTCATTACCTGCTCTTGGATCAATAGAATTGTAACAATCCTCCATAGTTTTTATCTCAAAATGATTTCCAAACAATTCTAAGTAATAGGAGAGATCACCACCAAAAGGTGGTCCATCTGTATCTGATAATTCCATGTGCTGAAACAATAAACCGACATATTTGCCATTTAAATTTAACATGCTTTTTATATGATTCAGATATTGATTTCTTAAATGAGGCTCTAAAGCGCAAAAGCATGTTTGCTCAATTATAATATCGTATTTTCCAGTATGTTCAAATAAGTCTTGAACATGAATTTGACTTTCAGGAAACGTGGGGTATCTTTTTTTAAAAGTATCCATTGCAAGCTCGGACATGTCTATTATATGAATATTTTCAAATCCTTGCTGGTGAATGTATTCTGCTTCGTGTGAAGGTCCAGACCCTGGAGTCAAAATTGATAAACTCTTATCTTCAAGTTGATCGATATATTCTTTGATCGGTCTTGTTATATATCCTGTATCCCATCCCGTTGTACCTTCAACGTACCTGTTTTCCCAATAATCTTTATCTAAGTTCATGACCTTATTTAATTAAACATGCAATACTGATTAATGCATTCTATCACCTCTTAAATCTAAGTTTTTCATGATTCCAGCTTCATATTCGAGATATTCATTCCATCTCGTTTTTACAGCATCTTCACCAGCATAATGCTTGGCTAAATCTATAAACATCTTGTAATGACCTGCTTCTGAAACCATAAAACCATGATAAAACTCTTTGAGAGATTCCTCATTAATATGCAGAGATAATAATCTGAATCTCTCACAACTCCTTGCTTCAATTAATGCGAATGTAAGAAGTCGTTCAAGTAATCCTTTTTCTCTAGATCCGCCTTTTTCTTGAAATTTTAAAAGTTGATTGACATATTCATCTTTTCTTTGGAAACCAAGCTTGAGATTTCTTTTTTCTAACTCTCTCAAAACCAACCTAAAGTGACCCCATTCTTCAGTAACGATTGGAGATATTTCTTTAACCAGTCTTTCATGATCAGGATAACCTTGAATTAATGAGATACATGAAGTCGCTGCTTTTTGCTCACAGTAAGCATGATCTGTCAATATATCTTCCAAACTAATCTCAGCAAGATTGACCCACCTTGGATCTGTTGGTAATTTTAATCCCAGCATAGTATTTTTATTGTGGCTCGAAGATATATCAGTTAGGTAATATTTACAATGAGAAACTAATATAATTTAATATTTAAAAAGTGTTAAAGCATTGTTGACATTGAATCATTGATTCAATGTTCTAAACATTCTAACTGATTCTGAATTAGGCCGCTGTTTTGAATATTGTATTCTTGATATCCTTCTTCCCAAATTAAACCTATTCTTACTATCCTATGTTTTTTCAATGCCTTGACCTTATAGTTTTCAAGAGCAAAAACACCTTGATATAATGTAAAGTCTCTATTGCGGTTGACCTTGCCTTTATCTCTTTCAATGTTTTCTAAATATATAAATTCTCCATTGCTTAAAAAACATTTCATTTTTGCTCTAAAGTCAAGTCTGCCATAAGTATCTTTGGCATTTTCAGAATTTATTTTGAAGTCTGTAATTAAGTAGATGGCTTTGTCTGCTTTATAAATATGAGCAGAACCTTCAACAAGGTATTTGCTGCCCATCCATTTTTTAAATTCAGGTAAAGTGTGCATAAACCATTGCTTTGACTCCAGCTCTTTGACATTGGTTTTTAGTGATTCGTCATAGCCCTCTTTAACAATGATGCAATCACCACTTCTACTCTGAAAAGCGTCACTGTTTATTTCAGGATTGTAAATATCAAACCATGGAATAGCATCTTGAGCATTCATGTTAATATTTATAACAGATATGAGTAGCATTAAAAAGAAAATATGTCGTTTGTATTTGATGAGTTTGGAATTTTAATTAAAGATACATTCTTATTTATGACAAGGAAAAGCAAGTATATAGATTTAACAGTAAACAATTTAAATCACTTTGTCTATAAAAAGGTAAATTTAAGTGCAAGTCCTCTTATATTTATGATAAATCAGATATTTTTACCTTATAACCACTTATAATGAAAAAGATAATAGTTTTTTGTATTGGAATTACTTTATTAATGAGCTGTAACAGCGAGATGAAGAAAATTGAGAAGAATTCTATGAAGTTAAATTATCCAGAAACAAAGAAGGGAGAAACAGTTGACAATTATCATGGAAAAGATGTTAAAGATGAATACCGGTGGTTGGAAACGGATACTGCTGATGATGTGAAAAAATGGGTGGGTGAGCAGAATAAAGTGACACAGTCCTACCTTTCTCAAATACCATACAGAGATAAAATCAAAGAAAGATATGCTGAATTGTTCAATTATGTAAAATTGAGTTCTCCGTTCAAAGTAGGAGAGTATTATTTCTTCAGTAAAAATGATGGCTTACAAAATCAAGCTGTTATCTACTATCAAAAAGGTTTGAATGGCGAACCTTCTGTTTTTATTGATCCTAATCAATTGTCAAAAGAAGGTACCGCTTCAATAGGCTTGATTGGATTTTCAAAAGATGACAAATATGTTGCATATTCAAGACAAGATGCAGGAAGTGATTGGCAAGAAATTCATGTTATGGAAATTGCAACTAAGAAAAAAATGCCTGACGTTTTGAAATGGGTCAAATTTTCTGGAGCAAATTGGAGTAATGGAGGTTTTTATTACAGCCGTTATCCAAAACCAGATGGAAGATCTGGCTTGTCTGCCGCGAATGAATACCATACAGTATACTATCACAAATTAGGAACTGAACAAAGCGAAGATAAAGTTGTGTATTCTGACCCTAAAAATCCAAAATTATATCACTTTACAGGAATTACAGAGGATAAGAAATTTCTTGTGCTGTATGTATCAACTGGAACTGATGGATTCGAAACACATTATAAAGATTTAACGAAGCCCAATTCTAACTTTGTGAAGTTATTTTCTGGTTTTAAAAACAAGAGTAATATTATAGATCATAAAGATGGTAAATTTCTAGTAATCACAGATATTGATGCTCCAAAGTATAAGTTAATTTCTGTAGATATAAATAACCCTACTAAGAAAAACTGGGTCGATGTCATTCCTCAAAATGAGTTCCTATTGCAAAGCGTTTCAACTGGGGGCGGAAAACTTTGGGCTAACTATCTCAAAGATGTGACAACAAGAATATACAGATATGATTATAATGGCAGTAATAAGTCTGAAATAAAACTGCCAGGCTTAGGAAGTGCTGGAGGTTTTGGAGGTAGAAAAGGTGATGACCACTTCTTTTATTCATTTTCTTCTTTTACTATTCCCAATTCTATCTATAAGTTTGATATTAATACAGGCCAGTCTTCAGATTTTTTTGAATCTGAATTAAAGTTTGATCCAAATGATTATGAAGAAAAACAGATTTTTTATACTAGCAAGGATGGATCAAAAATCCCAATGTTTATTGTGCATAAAAAAGGATTAAAATTGGATGGTAATAATCCAACCTACCTCTATGCATATGGTGGGTTCAATGTGAGTTTAACGCCATACTTCAGTGCATCGAGAATGGTATTGTTGGAAAACGGTGGCGTGTTTGCACTTCCTAGTCTTAGAGGTGGAGGAGAGTACGGTGAGGATTGGCACCAGGCAGGCATGTTACATAAAAAGCAAAATGTATTTGATGACTTTATAGCAGCCGCTGAGTATTTAATTGATAATAAATATACATCTAAAGAGAAATTGGCGGTTGCCGGTGGATCAAATGGAGGCTTACTGGTTGGTGCTGTTATGACTCAACGACCTGATTTATATGCAGCTGCCTTTCCAGCTGTTGGGGTAATGGATATGTTGAGATATCATAAGTTTACTGTGGGCTGGGGCTGGGTTCCCGAATATGGGTCAAGTGAAGATGAAGAACACTTTGATAACCTTTTGAGTTATTCGCCTCTGCATAACTTAGTACCTGGTACATCTTATCCTGCGACAATGATTACAACAGCGGATCATGATGATAGGGTAGTACCAGCACATTCATTTAAATTTGGGGCTAGGTTGCAGGAATGCCATGAAGGTGAAAATCCTGTAATATTAAGAATCGATGTGGATGCTGGTCATGGAGCGGGCAAACCGACATCGAAAATAATAGACGAAGAAGCCGATAGGTGGTCATTTTTCTTTTACAATACAGATAGTCCTGTTAAATATATAGAGGGTTAATGCTAGGAATACTATTTACTGTTGGAGGAATAGAAATCCCAGTGTTGGCGATTTTAGATGTGCTCATCGTAGCATACTTGTCCTATCTTATTTATAAGTATGTAAAAGGAACTTCAGGAGTCCGAATATTTATAGGTGTAATTCTTTTCTTGGTTCTTTTAACTATAGTTCGTGAATTTGAAATGCGTCTGCTATCACTAATTCTAGGATCCATTGCGAGCATAGGGTTAATCAGTATTATCGTAATTTTCCAACCAGAAATAAGGCGACTCCTCCTAATGATTGGTAACAATACAGTAAGAGGAAGGTTTAGTTTTTTTGAAAAGTACCTTAAGATGGTAGGTATTGAAAATCAAGACTTTACATCAACTGTTTCAGATAAGGTCATTAAAGTTGTTGAAAAATTAAGCAAGGATAAAATCGGCGCATTGATATTAATTTCGAAAGTGGACAACCTTACCTTTATCAATACTGGAGTTTTGATAGATAGTTTAATAAGTGTCGAATTGTTAGAAACGATTTTTGACAAAACAACTCCTTTACATGATGGTGCTGTGATTATTCAGGGCGAAAGGTTGGTTGCTGCCAGTTGTATTCTTCCAGTGTCAGACAGAGGTAATATTCCCTCCGAAGCTGGACTTAGACACCGTGCAGCCTTAGGTGCTTCGGAGAGCACAAATAACTTAACCATTATTGTTTCCGAAGAAAACGGAAAGACATCTTATGCTTACAACAATAAGCTATACTACAATGTAACAATAGATGAATTGAAAATTAAGTTGCAAAATTTTAGAGCTGATAAAGGCTGATTTCTTTTTTTTAACAAGTTAAGTAAGACTTATTCGAAATATTCTATTTGATTTTATTGTGTTATTTCTAAATAACAAATTCGCAAATCATGTAGCTTATACTTATCTTATTGTCTTCATTATTATTTGGAGTAAACTTCAATAATAGGTATCCACTTCCTATTAAAGATTAATTAAAAACAAAGCATTTCAATATACAATATGCTAAAAATTCAAGTGGGATTTTAGATTTAAATGAAGATGTGTTAAACTCTGGGGAGACCTACTTTCAACATTAGGCATGTCAGGATTATCCATTTGTAAATGTTAGCAAAGAGGCAGCCAATTTGTACTGGAATGGTTGAAAGAAAATTAGCTAAAAATCTAGAAATAAATCCATTTGATATTGATGTAAGAATAGAATCCAAAATTGAATGGATATTTGTAGCGAAAGCTGCAAAGTCTGAAAATGTATACGGATGGAATGGGCTTTTTTTAAGAAATGCTGTAGGTAAGTTTATGGCAAATTTAATACAAGTCTTTCAGGTTAAGATATTGTATTTGATCAGGCTACCAATTCCTATAAAGTAATCATAAATTCTCCATATACTTCAAATAGTATGTGATGACATGCCAGGTCTTATTTACCATATGATTTGGGTCTGTTAGATATGAAAGGTAATGTTGCTGAGTATGTATAAGATGATTCAAATGTAGCTATGGGTGGATCATACATGTCAACGAGTTATGATATTCGTGCAAAATTTGAAGTTGTTGTTGAAGCCAGTAATTGCCTTATTGGTTTTAGACCAATTTTGATTTTCAAGTAGGTTGATGTACATGAATAATTAGAGACCTGTCTTATTATTAAGAAATAAATTTAGGAAAAAGATTGAGTCAGATTTAGAAAATTAGTGCTAATCCAATACCACTTTTTTGTATTCCAATATTCAATAAAATATTATTTTTTGGAGTTGATTGAACTATTGTGAATTGATTGAAGATATAAATTGATTTTCTTTGTATTTCAAAGCCAACAATCATGTTTATAATCGCTGCTATTCCATTACTTCCACTAACTACAAATGCCAAGAACGATAAAACTGCATGATTGGTGAGACAGTAAAACCCTGGACAATATACAACTTGTTCAATCTGTGAAAATTCAACTAATCCATAAGTTAAAGTAGCTAGTGAAATCAATCCAGATATTGATGCTGTTTTTTATAGAGCATTGACCGTTGATACATGATGTTGGTGTTTGGAGATTTTAAAAGGATATTTTGTAATTCATTGTACTTATATAATTCTCCTTTATATGAAAACCTAGGAGGTTTTCCAGTTCTTTTATCAATGAGTTTTGACTTTTTAAACTGAGAAAAGCGATAGATAAAAGCAAAATTATGAGATTAGTCTTCATAGCCCAATTTTAATAAATATATAGGCAAATACTAAACAGAATGTCTCAATAAGGGCAAATGTATTTGGATTGGATAATATGGTACCACTTTGCCCAGTTAAATTAAGATCTGAATCTATTTAGAGATACTTTTGATATAGGCACTTGGGGTACTGCCAGTTATTTTTTTAAAAACGCGATTGAACGAAGCTTTAGAATTGAATCCACAATCAGAAGCAATGCCTAGAATACTAAAATTTTCAGCTTCGCCATCATCAAGTCTCTGTTTAACTTCATTAACCCTATATGTATTTATAAAATCATAAAAATTCTGATTCAATGAAGTATTCAGAATTTTAGATATTTTGTATTGGGGCAATTTCGAAATTTCAGAAAGCTTATTGATACTCAAGAGAGGATCTAAATACGGTTTTTGTTCTTGCATAACATTTATCAAAGAGTTTAGATCATTGTTGTCGAGATCTATCTTCTTCTCCAGTGCCTTCTCAATTCCTTCATCTTGTAATTTAGCAGGTGTGTCTTCATTTCTTTTTTTATGAAAAATATCGGTGTACTTAAAAGCCACAAAGGCCAATACAAATAAATAAAGCGATAAAAATGACAACACATATATATCATACAAAAGTGTTTTGTGACCTTGGTTAATATTATTATAGATATATCCAGCAAGTGCTAAAAACCATAATGCCACTGCACCTACGGTAACCCATGTCAGCCAGAACAATTTTATTTTTTGATCAAAAGCAAATTGATCCAAAAGTCTCTTTCTGTAATTGCTTAACAGTTTTAGTACAGCAAATAGGTAGAAAGGCGTAATCACCAACTTAATTAATGGATGTCCTACGTGTTTTGATTCTAAAAGCTGATAACTAGATAACAAAGGACTAATGAGGATAACAAAGAACACAAGAAAGGGAGCAAAGTGTAATAGTTGGCGACCCTCAATTTTAAACGAAATGTTTGTTACAGCATTTGCATAAAGCCAAAGGAGAGGGGGATACAGTAACGGAATTGCATAGTTTAATTCTGAGAAAAACTTCACATAATAAAACTCTTCTTGATTATGGAAGCTGAATACATAAATTGAATTAACCGTGATCAATAAGAATATTGTTCCCAGAAGAGTATGCTCTAAGTTTCTAGTTTTCTTAGAGACAAGCAATAAGAAAAAAAGAGCTGAAAATACGCCGCTGATTACAAAAAGATATTCCATTGAAAGTTTTAGAATGTTAGAACACTTAAAAATAGTATTTATTTATAAGTATACAACGTGCAACAAGAAGGCTTAGCTCTGACAGAGCGGAGCTCTGTCAGAGCTAAGCATTGAATATCTTTAGCGAAAGAAAGATATTCATATCATATATAAAATAAATAGATGTATTTATACTTGATAATCAATGTTTTGATATTTTGTAGACCTCCTAGAGCGGAGCTCTGACAGAGCTCCGCTCTAGGCAGTTTTAAATTAAGAATCTCCATTTTCCTAATAATATCACAGCACACATAAATATTCCTTAAAATTCTGCCAAATAACTCTAAACACATTACCTTTGCGCCAAATTTATTATAATATGTCCGATATAAATTCTTATATAAAAAAGAACAAAGAGAAATTTCTTAATGAGCTTTTGGATTTCCTTAGAATTCCGTCAATTAGTGCAGATCCTGCATATGTTAAGGATGTTAAAAAAGCGGCCCAATTTCTAAAAGAACGAATGAAAGAGGTTGGACTTAAACATGTAAAAGTACATCAGACGAAAGGTCACCCTATAGTTTACGGTGATTACATTGTTGATAAAAAGCTTCCTACAGTTTTGGTATACGGACACTATGACGTGCAACCTCCAGATCCGATAGAATTATGGGATAGTGGTCCATTTGATCCTGTGATTAAAAAAACAAAAATCCACCCTAGAGGCGCAATCTTTGCAAGAGGCGCATGTGATGATAAAGGTCAAGCATATATGCACATAAAAGCTTTCGAAGCGATGATGGCAAATGAGGGCGTGCCTTGTAATGTGAAGTTTATGATTGAAGGTGAGGAAGAGGTTGGATCTGTTCACTTGGAAGAATTCTGCAGAGCCAATAGTAAACTATTGGCAGCTGACGTAGTGCTTATATCCGATACCTCTATTATCGCTAATGATATTCCTAGTGTTACCGTCGGCTTAAGAGGCTTGAGTTATTTAGAAGTTGAAGTAACTGGTCCAAATAAAGATCTACACTCTGGTGTATATGGAGGTGCTGTTGCCAACCCGATAAATGTTTTATGTAATATGATCGCTTCTTTGAAAGATGAAAATGGGCACATCACAATACCAAAGTTCTACAAAGATGTTGTTGAACTTTCTGAAGGTGAAAGAAAGGCCATTAACAAAGCACCATTTAGTTTAAAAAATTATAAAGCAGGTCTAGGGATAAAAGATATAGATGGCGAAAAAGGATATACAACTATTGAAAGATCTTCCACCAGACCAACCTTAGATGTCAACGGTATCTGGGGAGGTTATATCGGCGAAGGTGCAAAAACAGTCTTGCCTTCTAAAGCATTTGCAAAAATCAGCATGCGCTTAGTGCCAAATCAAGAGCCGGAAAAGATTACGAAATTATTCAGTACATACTTTAAAAAAATAGCTCCTAAAGGTGTTACTATAAAAGTAACTCCGCATCATGGTGGAATGCCAGCTGTTACACCAACAGATACTATTGAATATGAGGCGGCACACCTTGCCATGAAAGAGTCATACGGAAAAACGCCGATTCCTGTACGAGGAGGAGGCAGTATTCCAATTGTTTCTATGTTTGAAGATGTATTCGGAATTAAATCTGTACTTATGGGTTTTGGATTAAATTCAGACGACATTCATTCACCAAATGAACATTATGGGCTATTCAATTATTATAAAGGAATAGAAACGATACCATTATATTTTAAATATTATTCAGAATTAAAATCAAAATAATGATGCGATTTATCATTTTATTATTTATTATTTGTCAAACACAATTAAACGCACAGATGGACACAACCAGTTACAGTATTGGAGTAGTGATTGCTAAAAATTTAAAATCTCAAGGATTTAAAGACATTGATATGGCTTCTTTTCAAGATGCTATGAATGATGTATTTCAAAGTGGAACTCTTAAAGTGAGTTTGGAAGATGCCAATCAAAATGTGCAAGCTCATTTGAAAGGTGCTCAAGAAGAAATGCATTCTGGAAATAAAGATGCAGGAGTTGCTTTTTTAGCAGAAAATAAAAAAAGATCAGGTGTAATGGAAACTAGTACCGGTCTTCAGTATGAAATTCTTGAAAAAGGTACAGGGACAGAACATCCGTCTTTATTAAATGAAGTGAACGTTCACTATCATGGTACTACTATTGATGGAAATGTTTTTGACTCTTCAGTAGATAGAGGAGAACCTATTTCTTTTCCTTTGAATGGCGTTATAATAGGTTGGCAAGAAGGTTTACAATTGATGACAGTAGGTTCAAAATTTAAATTCTATATACCATTTAACTTAGCGTACGGAGACAGGGGAGCAGGTGCTGCTATCGGTCCATACTCTGCATTGATATTCGAAGTTTCATTATTAGATATAAAATAAGCTTTGGTATTTGACATCATTTCTGCAGTTCCGGATTTATTAAAAAGTCCATTTGAGCATTCTATAATGAAACGCGCAATAGATAATAATCTAATTGAGATTAATATTATTGCCTTGCGTGATTATGGAATAGGAAAACACCAACAGATTGATGACTACCAATATGGGGGAGGAGCAGGATTAGTACTTATGCCTGTTCCTCTTCACAATTGTATAGAAGAACTAAAGTCTAAAAACGACTATGACGAAGTGATATTCGTCACTCCCGATGGAGAAAGCTACAATCAATCAACGGCAAACAGACTTTCACTTCTGAAGAGAGTCATGATCATTTTAGGACATTACAAGGGTATAGATGATCGTATCAGACAAAAGCATGTGACAATGGAACTTTCAATCGGAGATTATGTATTGTCTGGTGGTGAATTGCCAGCTGCAGTTTTGGTTGATTCAATCGCAAGATTAATTCCTGGTGTTTTAAATGATGCCACTTCAGCATTGACGGATAGTCATCAGGACAAGTTATTAGCACCTCCTGTTTTTACAAGACCTGCAAATTTTGAAGGTATTAAAGTTCCTGAGATTTTGCTCTCTGGCGACGATGCAAAAATAGATGATTGGAGATACCAACAATCACTAGACAAAACACAAAGAATAAGACCTGATTTATTAGAGGATGTATAAACAGATTATTAAGCTCTAACATTGTATTCCTTACTTCATCAAGGCTTAGTAGCATTGGCTACTAATGATTATTAGATTCTTGTATTTTATTACTCCTTTTTTACCTTTTTTTAAAAAAGGCAGCAACCATATTATATTTTACAATTTATTTAATACTTAGTGATTTATCACTGTGATTTTGCTGTAAATAGGATTTTGTTTGGGTAGGTGTTTGTTTTGAGATATTTGAATTCTATTTGCTGAAACGGGAGATATTAGTCCCTAATTTTTGCATTAACAATACTATTGGCGAAATAGAAATTATTAATACAGATTGTCGTAAATTTAGGTTATCAATTAAAATATAAAATACATTTATTATGGAAGGTTTAGATATAAATGGAGAAGGTAAGTGTCCATTTTTAAGTGGAGGCACCAATCAATCAGCTGGAGGCGGTACTTCAAATCGTGATTGGTGGCCTAATCAATTAAAGCTAAATATATTGCGTCAGAATTCTAAACTCGTTGATCCAATGGATGGCGATTTTGATTATGCTGAGGAATTTAAAAAATTGGATTTGGCTGCAGTTAAAAAAGACTTGACTGCCTTGATGACAGATTCACAAGATTGGTGGCCTGCTGATTATGGTCACTACGGACCACTTTTTATAAGAATGACCTGGCACAGTGCTGGTACATATAGAATTTCAGATGGCCGTGGTGGCGGAGGATCAGGTAGTCAAAGATTTGCACCTCTAAATAGTTGGCCAGATAATGGAAACTTAGACAAAGCACGTTTATTGCTTTGGCCAATCAAGCAAAAATATGGCAAGAGTATATCTTGGGCAGATTTATTGATCTTAGCAGGTAATGTGGCTTTGGAGTCTATGGGATTCCCAACATTTGGTTTTGCAGGCGGTCGTGCTGATATTTGGCAACCAGAAGAAGATATCTATTGGGGAGCAGAGACTGAGTGGTTAGGAGATAAAAGATATACTGGAGATAGAGAATTAGAAAACCCACTTGGGGCAGTTCAAATGGGACTTATTTATGTTAACCCAGAAGGACCTAACGGAAATCCAGATCCTTTGAAATCGGCAATAGATATCAGAGAGACTTTCGGTCGTATGGCGATGAACGATGAAGAGACTGTAGCATTGGTTGCCGGTGGACATACATTTGGCAAAGCACACGGAGCTGCTGATCCAGATAAATACGTAGGTCGCGAGCCTGCGGGGGCTGATATAGCAGATCAAAGCATGGGATGGATGAATACATTCGGATCAGGTCATGGTGATGATACAATTACAAGTGGAATCGAAGGAGCCTGGACTCCTAGTCCAACAACTTGGGATAACGAGTACTTTGATGTACTATTGAACTATGATTGGGAATTGACAAAAAGCCCTGCCGGTGCACATCAATGGACTCCAACTGGAGCTTCCGCAGCTAGAAAAGCTCCTAAAGCCGGAGATCCATCAGGAACTCAAGCGTTGATGATGACGACTGCTGATATGGCTCTTAAAATGGATCCTGATTACTTGGCAATTTCTAAACGATTCCATGATAATCATTCAGAATTTGAAGACGCTTTTGCAAGAGCTTGGTTTAAATTAACACATAGAGATATGGGACCTAAAGCAAGATACTTGGGTTCTGAAGTTCCTGCTGAAGTTTTAGTTTGGCAAGATCCTATTCCAGCTGTAGATCATGATTTGATCAACGACGCTGATGTGGTGACATTGAAAGCTAACATTTTAGCAACGGGTCTTTCTGTTTCTCAATTAGTTTCTACGGCTTGGGCTTCGGCTTCTAGCTTCCGTGGTTCTGATATGAGAGGAGGAGCGAATGGTGCGCGTATAGCATTAGAGCCTCAAGTAAATTGGCAAGCGAACAGTCCAAAAGAATTGGCTAAAGTATTGGATGCTCTCGTTGGTGTTCAAAAGTCATTTGGAAAAGCAGTTTCACTTGCTGATTTAATCGTTTTGGGTGGATGTGCTGGAATTGAAAAAGCTGCAAAAAATGCAGGTAAAGATATTACAGTACCATTTACACCAGGTAGAGCAGACGCAACTCAAGAACAAACAGATGTACAGTCATTCGCAGCTTTAGAGCCAATGGCTGATGGTTTCAGAAATTATCAAAAAGGTAAGTTTTCTGTTTCTGCAGAAGAGATCTTGGTTGATAAGGCTCAGCTTTTAACTTTGACTGCATCTGAGATGACAGTTTTGGTTGGAGGAATGCGTGTTTTAGGAACGAATCATGGAGGAACAAATCATGGCGTATTTACTAAAAGTGTTGAATCTTTAACAAATGATTTCTTTGTGAACCTGCTTGATTTAAGCACGAAGTGGAGAGCTGCTTCTGATGATCAAGATATTTTTCAAGGAACAGATCGTAAGACTGGGGAAGTTAAATGGACTGGATCTAGAGTTGATTTGATTTTGGTTCTAATACAGAACTAAGAGCAATTGCAGAAGTGTATGGTTCATCAGATGCGTCTGATAAGTTCGTTAGAGATTTTATAGCCGCGTGGAATAAAGTTATGAATCTAGATCGTTTCGATTTGACATAAGATGTGAATAATGCAATAACTGGATTGTACTAAATAAACGAAAGAGGTTGGCTTATAATTTATAAGATCAACCTCTTTTTTTTAACTGATTTTAGCTCAAAATGATTCAAACAAAATATAATTTGGTGATTCATGGCTTATTTGGGCAGGAGACCCCTCTCTGCCAGAGAGGGGTCTCTGCCAGAGCCATTTTTGAACAGTTTTTCATCACATCACATCATATCATAGCAAGATAACATCCCACAATGATCAATAGCGATCTTAATATAATTACCCCATCCAACATTCCTGAATAATAAAGGTCAGACCTTTTTCCTTTTGATTTTTTTACAGCCCAATAGCTTATAAGATATGCCAATATTATTGCAGCAATTGCCATTGGTCGATAACCCAATAGCTTAATAGAAATTGTCAAAAATGAAATTCCACTTAATATCAGTAAAAAGTCAATTATCTTATAGGTATTGCCATGTCCCCAGAGCGAAGGAAAGGTTTTTACATTTGTATGTTTGTCAATGGTCTCGTCTCTGATGTCAAATGGAAGTGTAATAGCAAATATGTATAAAAATTTCTCAATAAAAAGACCGATCCAAATCCAATTACCTAGTGTAAATAGAGAAGGTGAAATGTGATTTGAATATCCCTGACTCCAAATTTCTACATAGGCTACACAAGCCCAGGTCAATGCAATTAAAATTATTTTTATATAATTGAAATCTCGCAGCCTTTTCCTATTAGCCAATACAGGTATTGTGTAAAGAGCAGAAATTAAGGCTGGCAATACTAGAAATAAAAGCACTCTCTGTGGCAGCCTAAAGAGAAGAATTACAGTAACAAAAAAAGAGATTAAAGCATAGGTGAAAATATGAGACTTATATTTCTTAATAGTCTTAAATCTGCCCTCTATAAACTTATCTTCAAGTTTTCTAAAACCAATAATCCTATGAACAGAATATGTTAACATAGTAGCAAAAAAAACAAATACTATGTATTCAAGATTGATTGGTACTCCAGATAGAGTATAACATTCCAATGTAAACAGCGCCGCAGCAATCGAAATATGAATACTGCTATAAATGTAAAAATTTACTATCGGTCTAATCCCCGAATTCACGGATTAGAAATATTTGAAATTATGATTTTTCTTGATCGATAATAAAGAGTGATAAATCAATAATGTAACATTTTTAATATCATCCTGGTGTGCCATTTCAACTGTTGTGTGCATGTATTTTAAAGGCAATGAAATTAAAACAGATGGAACACCTTGGTTTGAGTATGCAAATGCATCAGTATCTGTACCCGTTGATCTTGAAGCTGCTGATCTTTGGAATGGTATCTTCTCTTTTTCAGCTGCTTTGATAACCAATTGTAATAATTTAGTATGAACTGCTGGCGCGTATGTTAATACTGGTCCGAGACCTCCTTTTAGATCTCCTTGTTCTTTTACCTTCATCAAAGGTGATGATGTATCATGTGTTACATCTGTAACAATAGCAACATTTGGTTTGATTCTATTTGCTATCATTTCTGCACCTCTCAATCCAATCTCTTCTTGAACCGCATTTACGATATAAAGGGAATAAGGAAGTTTCTTTTTACTTTTCTTCAGCAAACGTGCTACTTCAGCAATACAAAATCCACCCATTTTGTTGTCCAGTGCCTTACCTGCATAATATCTGTTGTTAAGTTTGGTCAATTCATCGTCGAATGTAATTACACAACCAACGTGAACACCCATTTTTTCAACTTCTTTCTTGTCTTTGGCTCCAACATCAATAAAAATGTTTTCCATTTTTGGTGAAAGGTTGGAATCCTTTCCTTTTCTCACATGAATAGCTGGCCATCCAAAAACACCATTTACGATTCCTTTAGCCGTATGAATATTTACTCTTTTTGAAGGGGCAATGATATGATCTGAACCACCATTTCTAATAACGCTTATATATCCGTCATCAGATATATAGTTTACAAACCATGCAATTTCATCTGCGTGTGCTTCAATTACGACTTTATAGGGTTGGCCAGGATTTATAATAGCATATGCTGTACCATAATCGTCTAGATGAGTTTCATCAACAAATGGTTTCATATATTCTAACCATACTTTTTGACCTTCTGCTTCAAATCCAGTTGGAGATGTTGCATTCAGGTACTTATACATAAATGATTCTGATGACTTAGTTATTACATTCATTTATTTTTACTTTAAATTAGATTTTCTCCCCAAGTTTTTGGGTCCTTGTTCCACGATTCTAAAATAGATTTTTCTTCTTCTGATATATAATTTATATATAAAGCTTCATCTAGCAAATTTCTATAGTTGCTTAATGTATCCATTGGAATGGCTTTGTCAGTAAAAACTTTTTTCGCACTTTCAAAGCCATAGGTAAATATAGCCAAAACACCAATAACATCTGCACCTGCTTCAATTAAAGCATCACAGGCAGCCATACTGCTTTTTCCAGTCGAGATTAAATCTTCAACGACCAATACTTTTGAATTTTCTGGCAATCTTCCTTCAATCAGGTTTTGCATGCCATGTCCCTTTGGTTTAGAACGAACATATATAAATGGTTTTTCCAAGATGTCTGCCAAAAGGGCCCCATGTGCTATTCCTGCGGTGGCAACACCTGCGACAACATCAAATGGTTTAAAAACCCTTATTTTATCTGCCAAAGCATTTTTAACCAAATTTCGGATGTCTGGATACGAAAGCAAAACTCTGTTATCACAATAGATTGGTGACTTCAATCCTGATGCCCATGTAAATGGATTATTAGGTTGTAGCTTAATAGCTTTGATTTCTAATAGTTTGTTTGCAATTTGCGCTGCTATTGTACTCATTAAAATTTTTGAATATAAATGTACAAAATTAACATAAACGATAATACACTATATTTAATTCAGACAGATAAACTGAAAAAAGAAAAGTTTTCAAAAAATGCTTTGATATCTCCATATAGTGGAAAAACAAAGAATTTATTGTCATTTATTGATATGCTTGAGAATACTAACCGTTTTGATGAGATCGCTATACATTTTCATGATGTAAAAGTGCTTAAAAGTGATTTTGAAGGACTTTTTAAGGTTGTCAGAGCCAGTGGTGGTGTTGTTCTAAACCCGAAAGGAAAGATATTGATGATTTTTCGAAAAGGACACTGGGATTTACCGAAAGGTAAAATTGACATTGGTGAAAAGAAAAAAGATGCCGCTTCACGAGAGGTGCAGGAAGAAACAGGTGTTGAGGAATTGATTGTCGATGAAAAAGTTATTACAACAAGACATGTATACCGCTTGAAAAATGGCAAGCGCGCCATAAAAAAAACATATTGGTATAAGATGAAAGCCTTGGCGCAACCTCTAGTCCCACAAATTGAGGAAGATATAGAAAAAGCAGAATGGATGAATGTTAAGACTTTTGTCACTCCATATATTAAAATCTATCCTAGTATTTTAGATGTTTTAAAGGCAGCAAAATATATTTAGAATTTTAATAACTAAGTACATAGTGAATAAAAAAAGGCGAACAACATAATTAAATGTTATTCGCCTTTTTATTTAAAACCATTTGGTTAATTCAATCGTTTAATCCAGTAATTTTTCTATTCTGGCTTTCATTGCAATGGCATGTACTTCGCTGCTAATCAATTTATTTTTAAGTTTTTGAAGACTGGCAAACGCATAAGCTGTTAATTCAGTATGCCGATCATTTTCTTCGTCTGATTCTAAGATCTGCTCCAACCTATCAACGTACAATCGATGAAGGTTCTTTCTTGGAATTGTAACTTTATCATCATTTACATCCTTAAAAATATTAGCCTCAAGATCATTAAACATTTCATTTACAGTATATACATTTGAACCATTAACCAACTCATTTTCAGTCATTCTATCTATTCTACTTGAACTTAGCAATACTCTCAATGCGGTTGATTGTAAACCATTTATTGGATCAAAGGCGCCATTATTTGTTATTCTGTCTAAGATCGCTTTATCAAGTAACCAATCTGGTGTATCCAGTACGTTATCAGAAATAAAATTCATCGCTTCTTTCTGCTTTTCTTTTGAAACATGCGAATAAATTGGTTCTTGCTGATCTGCAGTTTTATACATTTCATAAACCCCACCTACATTGTTTCCTACATGTCCAATATAACGTCTAAATTGACCAACCAATGCATTGTAAAGTTCTTCAAGCTGGTCATAATTTTGACCCTCTTCATAACTCCATTTGATAAGATTCGGAACTATTCTTTTTAGGTTCTTCAAACCAAGTTCACTAGCTTCAACTGCATCAGCACCAAGGTCTTCAGTTTGAGAGGAGGGATCAATTACTCTTCCTTGCTGACGTCCATACCTGAATAATGGGTTGCCTGCTTTTTCCTTAATCCAATCATTTGTCAATTTTGAATCTTCATCGGGGTTATCATTAGCACTGGTTAATCTGTAACCATACTCTATTGACCAATCATCATATGGGCCGATACCTGGTGTCAAAGACACATCACCATCTTCAGGTTGAGCCACGTAATTGAATCTAGCATAATCCATAATTGAAGGAGACGTTCCCATCGATTTTGTAAATGAGGGTGATCTCAAAGAATCAATCGGGTAGGCCACTGATGCACCCATGTTATGAGGTAGTCCCAATGTATGCCCAACTTCATGAGCAGAAACGAATCGAACACATTCACCCATTATTTCATCTCTGAATTTAACTTTTTGCGCTTCAGGATTGACAGCAGCCGTTTGAATGAAGTACCAATTTCTCAAAAGTTTAAGAATGTTGTGGTACCAAATTATATCACTTTCGATAATCTCCCCAGTTCTTGGATCATGAACATGTGGACCCATTGCATTCTGTATATCTGTACTTACATATCTGATTACTGAATATCTTACATCTTCAGCTGACCATTCAGGATCCTCTTCAGGAGTTGGAGGATCTAAAGCATAAATGGCGTTTTTAAAACCCGCTTTTTCAAATGCTTTTTGCCAGTCATTTACTCCTTGTTTGATGTATGGCTTCCACCTTTCTGGTGTTGCCGGGTCAACATAATAAACGATTGGCTTTACAGGTTCTACCAATTCACCTCTGTTGTAAGCATCCCAATCTTTTGGCTCTAAACGCCATCTTGTGATATATCTTTTTGAATCTGCGCGATGAGCATCTGAACTATAATCTGTTTGTCTAACGGAAAAATATCCCACTCGGTCATCGTAATTTCTTTTAATCCACGGTTCTTCTGGAAGCATGATAATAGACTGATTCATTTCTACAGACAAGGTCCCAGTAACTTGATTGTCGGGTAATTTTGAGCCCGTATAAGTCATAACGTGCCTTACTTCAATGTTTTTAGGGTAAGATTTTATATTGTTTATGAATGATTTATTTTTTACCAAGCTTCGGATGCCAAATGTTTTACGTTGAAAAGAACTCATAGGTCCTATCATTTCAACATCACTTTCAAACAATGAATTGGCTATAAAAACAATCGATGTTGAATCCTTATTAAAGGCTTTGATGTCAAATACCTCAATTATCGGTTCGAAATTATTATTCTTTACCGACTGATAAATGGGTTCATCAAAATCTGCAACACTGTTGTAGGATACTGATCTTAAGATTATTTTATCGTCTTTCCTTTGCCACCTTATAACTTGTTGTGGTTTCGATTTTACACCTGCTCCACCAAAATTTAAATTCTTAACGAATCCAGAAATTCGACTAACTATAAGCATTTCCTTTTCCAATAATTCCATTGGAATTTCAAAGAAATAATCTGTGTCCATTTTGTGAGTAATAAAAAGACCAGAATCAGTTTTGGCTTCCTTGGTGATTACCTCAGTGTATGGTTTTATAGAAGACTCTTTCTTTTTTTTCTTCTTGCTTTCAGTAGCATCGGTCTTTTTCTTTTTCTTTTTAAATATTTGGGCTTCAACAGAAGTTGAAGATAAGCATACCAGAAAGCTCAGTATGCATAATTGTAGAAAGCGCTTTTTCATTTTTACTCTATTAGGTTGTGCCCAACATTAAATAATTATTTCATTTATTCTATAAATAATTTTAATGCTGTTATGAATAATGAACGTAAAATGCAAAAAAAACAATTAATATTAGTGACATTTTTTAAGAATTAATTCTTATTGTATCATATATTATGAGATTTCTTAATATAATTCACACTTAAGCTCGATTTATACCTAAAAAAGTATTTTATTTGTGGATTGAATAACACAGTGTTTAATGTCAAATCAGAATAAGGCTAAACATAAAAATGTTTGTGTAAATGCTAAGTAGAAGAAGTGTCCGTGTAAAAGTAATGCAATTGTTATATGCCCAAGATAGAGATGCTCTACTCAAGGACAAAGAGGTGATAAATGCATATCACAATGAACTGAAAAGAAGCTACGATTTGTTTCTTTTTAATCTATACGTTATTATGCGTGTAGCAGATTGTGCAACTCTTGATGGCAAAAAGCGGAAGTCAAAGCATCTACCGACAGATATTGATAAGATATTTTCGAATAAACTCTATACCAACGAAATAATTTCTGGAATCTCAGAAAATAAAATACTTTCTAAACAGTTTGATGATTTAAAATTCGAATCACAGGTAAACAATGATTATATCAACAAGATATATGAAGAATTTGCTAAAAAAGATGAGTATTTAGAATACCTCAAAAATGAATTTACTCAGGAGCAATTGATCGAGCTTTTACTAGAGCTTTACCGTTTTTGCCGTCAGGATGAGTACTTCAATGAAATGCTTGAAGATTCTTATTATAACTGGTTAGATGATAAGTCATTAGTTGTAGGTTCTGTAAAGAAATTCTTGAAAGCTATTCCGGAAGAAGGGCACAGTTTTATTGATTCCTTTAAGCCAGATGAAGAAACAACTATAGATTTTGGTTTGAATCTATTAAAAATAGCAATAAAGAATAAAGAATCTAATATGGAGTTGATTATTCCAGTATTAGAAAACTGGGATCATGAACGTTTAGCTATAGTAGATACCATATTCTTGAGAATGGCATTGACAGAATTATTGGATTTCCCGACAATTCCCAGTAAAGTTACCTTAAATGAGTATGTTGAATTGGCTAAACAATACAGTACTGTTAAGAGTAAGGAGTTTATTAACGGAATTCTAGATAAGTTAATGAAGGATTTACAGGAAAAAGGAACTCTTAAAAAAGAAGGACGAGGACTAATTACTTAACCTTATATCCGTGTTTACCCCAACTGAATTAATATAGAAGTGAATAAAAATATCCATGATTCTACTATTTTTCATGAAAAAAAGGTAAACCTATTGACATTTTGCCAGTTAGTACCGATCTTTTCATAGATTTTAAAGAAATTCAAAGCAAATTATACCTAAAGTAACTCAAAGGCCATTATAATAACTTTGTAAGCTTAAATGCTTCATTTAATTATACACCCATGAAAAATATACCCGTTTTTACACTTTTAACAATCTTATTGTTTGTTTCTACTCAATCAATTGGTCAGGTGAAAGTTCTAATTAATGAAGTGGCAACAGATGTTGAACACTCAAAAGGAAATCTTACTGCGTCATACAAACAATATCATAACTATATGAATGGCTATGAAAAAGCACCATTTGATCCATTTACAAAAGTTCCACCAAGATTAAATGTGCAAAACTACGCTGATACTGCTTTGGCCTCTTCGAAGATTACCCCCGAAATTACGAAACCAGCATCAACTCCAATTCCTAATTCAAATCAAGTAATTAGGGAAGATAAACTTGTCTATTTTATAGGAAATACTTTAAAGTTGAAGAAAAATTCTCTTTCTATTGTGAGTTCTTTTTCTGATAGGATAGCCAAAGGTAAATCCAAATCTATTCTTATAACAGGTTGGTACAAGACTGATGATAAAGCCAGTCACAAACGTGTAAAAGAAAGGTTAGAAGCTTGTAAAGCCAGATTAGAAACAAGTGGCGTACCATCAAATTTAATTTTGACTTCTATTTTTGGTTCAAATAATGAAAGAAGTTACCTTTCTGTTATTCCTCAATAAGATTGAATTCTATAAAGTTCATTGCTAAGTCATTGTTGGTGCTATTGAATTTGTGATTGGGTTTATTTAGCTTTTTCATACCTTGAAAAAGTATAGAAAAGTCTATATTTGTTGGCCATGGAGAAAATTATAATCTTAGATTTTGGTTCGCAATACACTCAGCTTATTGCCAGGCGCTTGAGAGAACTTCAAGTTTATTCAGAAATCTTGCCGTACAATTCACAAATTGACTTTTCTGATGCTGATATTCAGGGTGTTATCCTATCGGGTAGTCCTTGTTCAGTTAATGATGAAGAGTTTTTTGATGTAAATATTGCATCGATCTTGAATGAAAAACCAGTTTTAGCAATTTGTTATGGTGCTCAATTGGCTGCTAAAAACTTTGGAGGTCGGGTTGAAAAATCTGAGAAAAGAGAATACGGTAAAGCCAAGATCAATATTTCAGCTGATAGTATAATCTTTAAAGATATTGATCAAAATACCCAAGTCTGGATGTCTCATGGGGATACTATAAAAGAATTACCATCTCAATTTGAAGTTTTAGCCCAAACTTCTTCAATTCCAGTTGCAGCATATAAGTCTAAAGACAATGCTTTTCCAAATAGCTTTTTTGGATTACAGTTTCATCCAGAAGTAACCCATTCTCTTCAAGGAATTGGCATTCTAGAAAATTTTATAAAACATATTACGAAGTGCAGTCAATCCTGGACGTCAGAATCATTTATTGAAGACACTGTAACTGATCTTAAAAATAAACTAGGTGATGACCATGTAATATTAGGATTGTCTGGAGGAGTTGATTCTACCGTCGCAGCAATGTTATTGCATAAGGCAATTGGTCCAAACCTGACAGGTATCTTTGTAAATAATGGCTTGCTTAGAAAAAATGAATTTGAAGAAGTTTTAAAGTCCTATGAAGTTTTAGGACTTAATGTTGTTGGTGTTGATGCTACAGATGAATTTCTAGATGAACTTACAGGTGTTTCAGATCCAGAGCAAAAAAGAAAAATTATTGGTCGCGTATTTATTGAAGTATTTGACCGGGAAGCGCACAAAATGGAAAATGTAAAATGGCTGGCTCAAGGCACTATTTATCCTGATGTTATTGAATCAGTATCCGTGAAAGGACCATCTGCCACTATCAAGTCTCACCACAATGTTGGTGGGTTACCAGAAATATTAAACCTTAAAATTGTTGAGCCACTTCGATCATTGTTTAAAGATGAGGTAAGGTCAGTTGGCCGTAAGTTAGGGTTAGCCGAATCGTTTATAGGAAGACATCCTTTTCCTGGTCCAGGTATGGCTATTCGCGTTTTAGGAGAACTTACACGCGAAAAACTAAAGTTAAATCAGGACGCGGATCACATTTATATAAATAAATTAAAAGCGGCTGGCTGGTATGACAAAATTTGGCAAGCTGGTACAATTTTATTACCTGTCAAATCCGTTGGAGTAATGGGTGATGAAAGAACGTACGAATTTACTGTGGCATTGCGTGCTGTAAATTCAAACGATGGAATGACTGCTGAATGGACAAATATCCCTTATGAATTATTGGCAGAAATTTCTAATGAAATAATTAATCAAGTTAAAGGTATTAACAGAGTAGTATATGACATCAGCACAAAACCACCAGCAACTATTGAATGGGAATAAATTCCTTTTCTTTATTCTGGCTTGCTTTCTTTTAAGTCTTTCTGCTTGCAGTGGCACGAAAAAGGCAACAAAGCCAAAAGTTATTAAGCCTTCAACCTCTAAAAATGACAAATCAGTTCAACGAGGCGGAGGAAGAATGGACACAATCCAGTGGACAGAAGTTGATAGAACAAAAGAATATAATTCAACAATAGAAGACCTTGATCTTGAAAAGAAAGATAGATATAAAATCAGTCTTTTATTTCCTTTTGAAATAAGCACATCAGACCAAGGAGATGTTATGGATCAAAAATCCAAGTTGGGAAAAATGACCAATTATTATGCTGGTGTGCGAATGGCTTTGAATCAATTGGAAAATGAAGGGATTAATTTAGATGTTGATGTGTTGGATGCAGAATCTGGAAATTTCGATAGAAAACTACAGCAGTGCCGTGATGCAGATGTTATAATAGGTCCAAGGTCTAAAGAACACCTTTCAGTGACTGCGAACTTTGGAAGAAACAACAATATACCTGTCATTTCCCCTTGGAGATCTAGCACCAAAATAACAAGTGACAACAATTTTTTCGTGCAATTGAAAACAAGTTTGAGAAATCATTTCACTAAAATTGTTGAACATGCAAAATCAGAATACAGTGATGATCAAATAGTTTTGCTTGGACGCCAACGTACAAAAACAGATTTCAGTTACATGAAATATATGCAACAAGTTGCTGCAGCAATTAACAATGATGGAAATAACAATCCTTTGCAAGAATTTTATTTGGATGTGGATTCTTTGAGTACTGGAGAGTTTGCCTTTGATAGTACTTTTATTGAAGGTAAAACAACAGTTTTCTTGTTGCCAAATCATTCTTTTTCCGCTGATGAAGACTTCGTGTATAACGCCGCTAGAAAAATGAATGGTGAGAAAGGATTGGAAAATGTTGTATTGTATGGAATGCCAATTCTATTGGAATCAGATAAAATTAAGTATGACCTTCATCGTGGTTTAAATATGCGTATTTGCCGATCAAGTTATGTAGACCGCAATAACATTCAAATTAAGGAATTTAGACAGAAGTATTTTGATGTGTACAGTGGATTCCCCTCTGATGAAGCGATGGAGGGATATGACATGATGATTTTTATTGGCAGAAGCATGTTCAATTATGGAAAGAAATTCCAATACTTTTTAGACACCTATGAATCAAGTTTGCTACAGACAAAATTCGATATCAAAAAAGTATTTAAAGAAGATACCGATGATAATTTTAAAAATGTTCAATATTTTCAAAATGACCATTTGTATATTTTGACTTTTGAAAATAATAAGTTTGAAGCCCGTCAATAATACTCTATGATTTCAGAAAGACGCGAAGAAAAACTTAGAACAGTTGCTGCAAACCGACAGAATTTTACCGTCATTTTGGAGAACGTTCATAACCCTCATAATATTGGTGCAGTAATGAGAACCTGCGATGCCGTTGGTATCTATGAAGTCTATATATTATATACCGATCCACGACAAAGGTCAATTACTTTGAGGGACTTGCAAACCACATCTACAGGTGTTAAAAAATGGGTTGATATCCACTTATTTAATGACAGTGAAAGTTGTTTTAAGGCTGTTAGAAAAAAGTATAATAAAATATATGCAACTCATTTAAATGCAGACGCGAAGAGTATTTATAAAACAGACTTGACTGAAAATGTGGCATTGATGTTTGGCAATGAACATGCAGGATTAACTAAAGAAGTTCTTTCTCATGCAGATGGTAATATCTTAATTCCGCAGGTAGGTATGGCGCAAAGTCTTAATATATCTGTTGCATGTGCGGTCACTCTTTATGAAACAATGAGACAGCGTGAAGTTGCTGGCATGTACTCAAATGAAATAGGGGCGGATAATGTATTGAACAATGAGATTTATAATTCATATCTTGAAAAGCATAATGAAGCTTATTTAAGAGGAAGAATTAAACCAGAAACCCAATAAGATGGATCTTGAATCCTTTAGAGAGTATTGTTTGTCAAAAAAAGCGTGTGAAGAAACATTTCCTTTTGATGAGGTTACTTTGGTCTTTAAAGTAATGGGAAAGATCTTTGCTCTTGTTCCTTTGGACAATGAAATTGCAAGCAGCAATCTTAAAGCTGACCCAGAGTGGTCTATTGAGCTGAGAGAATCTCATTATCAAATTACGCCGGGGTTTCACATGAGTAAAAAACATTGGAACACAGTTTTGTTGGAACAAGGTCTTGATGATAAACTTATTATGCAAATGATTGATCATTCTTATGACTTGGTTGTTTCAAAACTTACGAAAGGCAATAAAGAAATTTTGAAGAAATTATAAATTGAACCGAGAGAAGAAAATATTAATTGTTGGTCAAGGATTGGCTGGAACATTATTGTCTCAGCAACTGTATAAGAGAGGAATTGAGTTCCATTTCATTGACAATGCCCATCAAGCGGCTTCAACGAAAGTCGCAGCCGGATTGATAAATCCAATTACAGGTCGCCGATATATTAAGAGTTGGCTCATAGATGAGTTGCTTCCAGAAGCTTTAGAACAATATCAGGCTTTTGAAAAGTTACTTGGGATTCAAATCGTATATCAAAAAAACATTCTTAGGACTTTAAGAAATCCAAAACAAATTAACTTGTGGGATGATGCAAGCACCAGACCTGGTTACACTTCTTACATGGAAGAGCATCCTGATGCTGAAAACTTTGAAAAATTCGTGGCAGATCCTTGTAGATATGCTGAAGTTAAAAACTCCTATAGAATTAATATCAGTTTGCTCATTGAGCAATATCAAAAATGGTTGTTGGGTAAAGATATATTGAGTTTAGATACTTTTGATTTTGAAAAATTGCTTGTCAATAATCAAGTTGTAGAATACAATGGAGTTGAGTATGCATCTGTGATTTTTTGTCAAGGGCATGCTTCCTTACAAAATCCCTTTTTTGGAGAATTAGGTTTTCAACTGGCAAAAGGTCAAGTATTGACTTTAAAATTTGATGATTTTACATCTCAAAAGATACTGAGAGATGATATTTTCTTTGCTTCAGATCATAAAGGGCAGTTTTGGTGCGGTGGTGGTTATTACTGGGCATTTGAAGATGATAAACCAACCAAAGAGTGGAGAGCAGAATGGGAAGAAAAAATAAAGGCTATAACAAAATTACCATATACCATAGTAGAACATAAAGCTGCGATTCGACCTTGCGTCTTAGATCGCAAACCCTTATTAGGTAGACATACTACACATGAGAATTTGGTATTGTTCAACGGTTTAGGGACAAAAGGAACATCGCTAGGGCCTTATTTTGCAAAGCACTTAATTGAGCATTTGTTTGATGGAAAAAATTTAATGTCAGAAGTTGATTGGAGGAGATATATCAAACCTTAACTTCAATAACCATCCTTTTAACAGTTTTTCTACCTAAAATTTTAAATAACACACAAAGTTTTGTTAAATACTATATTACAAAGAAATTTATTTGATTTGAATTATGTAATGTAGTTAGACGTAGCGTCATTTGAATGAATAAGAAATTTAAATATGAAACATATATTAATAATACTCTTGACTTTATTGTCAGGGAACAGCTTTTCAGAGATGGAGAATGATGGTTTTGATAAACTCTGGGCTGAAGTAGAAGCATTTGAAAAGCAGAGACTGCCAAAATCTGCGTATGAAATTGTAAATACTATTTATAAGAAAGCAAAATCCGAAAAAGCTGATGATCAATTGGTCAAAGCTGCTATTTATAAATTGAAACTTTCTGCTCAGTTTGAAGATCGTGATCCTGCAGAATTCATCATTGAATTTGAAGGTGAATTGACTTCAATTAAAAGTAAGGCCACTAAGAAAGTATTAATGTCAATGCTGGGTGAACTCTATCATCAATATGGCATGAGAAATATGGGGCGTTTTCAGAATAGAACTGAAGCGGTAGAGGAAGAAAAGTCTAATAAATTATCGTTGATGTCTTTGGCAGAACTTCAAACGACATCTTACAATTACTATCTTCATTCAATTGAAGAGATTCCTGATTTGGATATTTCGGATTTTAAGTTATTGACATTATCCGCAACGAGTTTGCGATTTCTTATTGAGGCAAAGTCTCTGGAACAACTGCTATATTTGAGAGCTATTGAACATTTTGGAAATAGCCAGTCCTTGCTTGCCTTACCAATAAATAATTACAGTTTAAATAACAAATATTTTTTTGAATCAGATAAAACTTTTGTAGGCTTAGACATTCCGCAAAAGAATGAACAGGACTTTAAACTGGAGGCTCTTCGTTTGTATCAGAATATAGCAAAATCAACCTTATTCTCAACAGATCAAAAATTGCGTTTTCAATTCAAA
This sequence comes from uncultured Saprospiraceae bacterium, assembly GCA_905480605.1. Lineage (GTDB taxonomy): Bacteria > Bacteroidota > Bacteroidia > Chitinophagales > Saprospiraceae > RFSX01. Next base: position 52,484 of record CAJQRD010000023.1, read on the forward strand.
AGAGTAGAGTATATACGATCAAATTCAGATATCAATAACAAAGACAAACTATATGTTGAAACTTTAAAAAATATCGCTCAGGAATATAAAGACAATCCTTCAATGCAATTGGCTTACATTAAATTGACAGAGTATTACTTACAATTGGCAGAAAGAAATAATAATCAAGATAGTGATTCTGAAATTGATGCATACAAAGAAGTGTACCGTTGGATTCAAAAAGGGAAAGTTGAGTTTCCTAAAGGGGAGTATAATGATATTGTTGAAGACCAAAGAATGCGTCTCAATAAGCAATCTTTGAAAGTTCAAACTGAGCAAGTTGTTGTAGCCAATACTGATTTTCTTGCAAATGTGCAATATCGAAATTCGCCAACTGTTTATTTGATGCTTTTAAAGCTAAATACAGAACAGTTAGATCAATATAATTTAAAAAGAAGACAAGATGATAAGTTGTCATACTTACTCAGTCAATCTAAATTGAAGGAGTGGAATATTAAATTACCTAAGGCTGATGATTTTAACAATCATAGTATTGAGATTCCAATTGATGGTTTAGATTTTGGCACTTATTTCTTATTGTCAAGTACAAATTCAAATTTTGAATATGACGATTATGATTTAGATCTTATCAACCAATTTCAAGTATCTAACTTGAGTTATGTGCATCAGAATAGAGATGGAAGTCTAGAAGGGTATGTACTTGATCGAAATGATGGGACACCTATTGCAGGAGTGAATGTGGATGTTTTTATTTCGCAATACTTGCCAAGTGAAAGAAGATCTGAGTGGCAGAAGGTCGAATCTTTAAAATCGGATGAAGATGGATTTTTCAGATACAAAGGTGGACAGAATAATTTTTCCGTAAAAATTTCTAAAGGAAAGGATGTATTAGATCAAAGGGTTTCTCATTACAATTATAATAATAGTAAGGATCGTGAAATGAGTTCTGTAACCCTATTTACTGATCGTGCTATCTATAGACCTGGACAACTTGTCTACTTCAAAGGAATTGTTCTTAATAAATCAAGTAAAGAACGTGTTCCGAATATAGTCAGTGGCACTAAAGTCATTGTTAAATTTAAGGATGCCAATTGGCAGGACATTTCTGAGCAAACTTTTACAACAAACGAATATGGAACATTCAACGGTAAATTTGTTGCACCTTCTTCAGGATTATTAGGAAGGTACTCATTAGTCGTGGAGCTAAGAAATGGAAATGGGCAAAAACAAATCCAAATTGAAGAATACAAAAGACCTAAATTTTATGTTGAGTTTGATAAGTTGAAAGACTCTAATGTTTTGGGCGACGATATAATAATTAAAGGAAATGCTATTGCTTTTTCTGGAGTTAGAATGTCAGGAGCTAAAGTGAAATATTATGTTTTAAGAAAACAAAACTATTATCCATACTACTACAGTTGGAGACGTCCAGGCAACCAAAGAACGGAGGAGATTATCGAAAGGGGAGAAGTAATGACAAATAGGGACGGTGATTTTGAAATAGATTTCTCAACTGAGTCTTCTTTTAAAAAGAATCAAACTTATATATATGAATTGAAAGTTGATGTTACTGATCTTACAGGAATGTCAAGTTCTGGTAGCAAACAAATAGTAGTGAGTCAAGTACCATTTAACTTTAAAAGCAATTTCCCTAAAAATGCTTTCGATACTGATCTTGATAAGTATAGCTTGGAAGTTAACAATAATGAAGGCGAAGCAATCGCATCTAAAGTAAAGATGACTGTTACTTTATTACAATCTCCAGAATTGGCAAAGAAAACTAGGTACTGGGAAGTTCCGGATATCATGTATTTACCACTTGATGAATTTTCCAAGGGACTACCGAATGAATCTTATGGCGACAATCAAAGTCCCGATAAGTGGAAGGTGAAGAAAGTTGTTAAATCTGAAGAATTTGAATTTTCTAAACCATTTGGTGTTTCTCTAAAGGGTTTAAATAAAGGGGCTTACAAAATTGATTTTATAGTTTCTGATACGAATGGTAATTCAAAAAAATATACAGAATATTTAAACGTTTCCTCAGCAAAAGGTTGTGCTATCCCAACCGATTATATATGGAATTCAAATTTGAAATCTAAATACCAACCAGGGGATAAGTTAAACTTGAATCTTAATTTTCCTTACAAGAAATTCAATGTTTACTACAGAATTAGTCAAGGTGATAGAGTATTGAAATCTGGGACTATAACAAAACGAACTAAAGGAATTGATTACACCATTAATGAAATCGATAGAGGGAATTTGGATGTTGAATTGATGTATGTAAAACACAATCGAATAAATTCTAAACGTTTGACTGTAAATGTTCCCTGGGACAACAAAAAATTAAATTTAAGTATTGATAAATTTCGAGATAAATTAGAACCAGGAAGTGATGAAAATTGGACTGTTAGAGTAAAGGACAATGATGGTAATAATGTAACTGCTGAGATTCTGGCAGGAATGTATGATAGCAGCTTGGACCAATTTGTTGATAATTCTTGGATGTCTTCATTCTTTCCTAGTTACTATTCTCAAATGAGATTTAACGGTGTAGGATTTTCAGCAAATAATGCAATCACCTTAAAAAGATATAATAACCAAAGTTATCAAACTTACTTATCTGGATATTCTCCATATTTAAATTGGTTTAATTTCAGTTTGCCTTATCGTGGATATGGGAACAGTGGAGGTAGAATAATGAAACGGAGTGGCGCACCTATGGCATCGCAAGCCATGCCAATGGAAGTTGATGAGTCTGCAATGATGGAATCAAGTGCAGCTGATGGAGATCAGAATGAAAGGGATGCCATTGGAACCAACGATTCAAATAAAACTACTGATAAACCTGTATCTGAAAAACCAATCAATGTAAGAGAAAATTTAAATGAAACTGTTTTCTTTTATCCTGAAATAAAGACATCTGATACAGGTGAAGCAAGTCTTTCCTTTAAAATGAACGAGGCATTGACAAAGTGGAAATTGTTGATTTTTGCACATACTACTGATCTGAAATATACATTTGATGAATTTATACTTGAGACTTCTAAAGATTTAATTATTGAACCCAATTTACCACGGTTTTTAAGGCAAGGTGACAATTTATCACTGAATGCTAAAGTGACAAACCTAAGTGATGGTGTCTTGGATGTGTCCTCAATAATAAATTTGATGACGCACACTACAAAGGTTGATGTAACAGATTCGATGTTGGGCGATATTTCCGAAGAACAAACACTAACGTTAGCTGCGGGCGAAAGTAAAATTGTTTCTTGGTCGGTTAAAGTACCAAAAGATTTTATAGACTTTCTTGACATTAAAATGACAGTAAATAACGATATTGTTTCTGATGGTGAATTGAATCAATTGCCTGTATTGTCAAATAGAATGTTGGTTACCGAAAGTATGGTAATGCATGTTGGAGCACTTGAAACCGAAGTGTTTAAGTTTGATGCGATGCGCAAAATGGACAGTTCTACTACATTGGAAAACTTTAAATATTCACTAGAGTTTTATACGAACCCATCTTGGTTGGTATTAAAATCCTTGCCTTCGATGATAGACCAGGAATCTATTGTTACAACCAATATATTTGACACCTACTATGCTACAAGTTTGGGTTTTGATTTGGTAAATAAAGATCAACGTGTTAAGAATATGATCCAAGTTTGGAATGCTGATAATGAGCAAGGAAATTTGGCAACAAACCATGATCTAAAGTTGTCTGACTTGAAAGAAACTCCTTGGGTTAGAGAATCAATTGCTGAAGATGAAAACATAAGAATGTTGTCTTCATTTCTTGATGAAAACAATGTCACTCAGAATCTTATGGAACTTTCAAAACGTATAAAGGATAGACAGTTATCTAATGGTGGGTTTACCTGGACACCTGGAGGTAGAGACAATTGGTATATAACGCAATACATACTGGAGGGTCTTTCTAGATTAAATTCACTAGGAGTTGATATAAGTAGTTTTGATAAATCTATGTTAGATGAAGCTGTTTTTTATACAGATCAAGCAATGTTGACGATGTACAACAAACGAGGTATTGACAATAAAAATCTTGATCCAATAGTCGTGCAATACTTATATGTTCGTCCACAGTATAAGAATGTACCAGTAAGTCGTCAGTTGCGCTCGGTAATGGATCATTATCAGAATTTGATTCTGGAAAATTGGACAAAACGAGGCAGTTATGAACAGGGATTGATGGCATATGGCTTGTACTTGGATGATAAAACTAAAGAAGCAATAAGTATCTTAAATTCATTGAAAGAAAGATTGGTCAGAGATGAGAAGTTAGGCTACTATTGGAATGACCAAGCAGGTTATTATTGGTATAACGCTGATGTAGAAAAGCAAGCGTTTATGATTGGCTTGTTCAAGTTGATGGATAATGATCAATTAATAATTGATGGATTAAAATTATGGTTATTGAAGAACAAGCAAACCAATAGCTGGAAGACTAGTAAGGCGACCTCTTCAGCAGTTTACGCTTTTATGAAGGACAGTGATAATTGGATAGAGAATGCAGGAGATGTGAAAGTTAGTTTTCCTATTCTCAATGAGGATGTAGAATCCAATGCTGCAAAATCAAATGGACTAATAATTAGAAAAGAGTGGCAAGGTAAAGAAGTGACGTCTAAACTAAATGAAGTTAAAGTTGAGAATCCAAACAGCCATGTAACTTGGGGCGCTTCCTATTGGCAGTATTTCGAAGACTTGGATAATATTGAAAGTTTCACAGGGACTCCTTTGAAACTGGAAAAGAAGTTGTACAAAGTTGTACAAAGTGATAAAGGCGATCAGTTAATGGCTCTTGATAACAAAACCAAATTAGAAGCAGGAGATAAACTCCGTGTTAAGATATATCTTAATGTTGATCGTCCTATGGAGTTTGTTCAAATGAAGGACTTAAGAGGCAGTGGATTGGAGCCGATCAATGTTTTGTCAAAATACAAATGGCAAGATGGATTAGGATATTATGAAAGTACCAAGGATGTAGCCACTTACTTCTATTTTGACTATTTACCAAAGGGTAATTTTGTTTTTGAATATGAAACTTTTGTAGTACATGAAGGTACTTACTCAAACGGTAATTGTTCTATTCAATCAATGTATGCACCTGAGTTTGGAAGTCATAGTGCTGGTGAGGTGTTAATAGTGGAGTAGGAATAATTTTTAAGGAAATGTATTGGTTAAGAAAATGAATTTCATTCGGAGCATTCAAATGGTGAGAATATTTGGATGCTCTAGTCTGTTAATAGACATTTATATCAAACCATCTTTATTAAATGCAGAATAAGCCAAACTCAAAACTTAAAAAACTCTTCTTAATTGATGGTCTAGGAGCATTGTTATCTATATTCTTTTTAAGTGTAGTATTGACGTATTATGAAAGTGTTTTTGGAATACCAAAATCTACACTTTATTTTCTAGCTTTTTGGCCTTTCCTTTTTGTGCTTTATGATTTGTATTGTTATTACAAAATGGAGAACAAAGCAGGACTCTTTTTAAAAGGTATTGCTTACGCAAATATCACTTATTGTATACTTTCAATAGCCACAGCATTTTATCACAGTTCAACAATCACTCATTTTGGATGGATGTATATTGTCTTGGAAATATTTATTGTTATAATACTTGTTAAAATAGAACTTAAAGTTGCCAAAGATCAAACGCCTAATTAAACAACAAAGCATTGGATTTACTTCGTTTTTAGTGCTTTTACGGCTTGTTTATAATTATTTACAGAGTATTTACATTGTTTTACAATTGGGAACGTTGTTGAGAACTGCTTGATCTTATATTTGGATCAACATAAAATTTACATGATGAAGGATTATTTATACAGTACATTAATTACGTTATTACTACTATCAACAACTTTATTAAACTGCAGTAGTCAGGATAAAAATAACGGTTTAAATAATCTAGAAGAGTATCGCTTAGAATACAATGATAAAGTTCTTGATGAGTCATCTGATAAAATTGGTACGACTGTAATGAAAATATATGAAGACAGTAACGGGAATTTATGGTTTGGTACAAAAGACAATGGTGTTGCAAAATACGACGGAAATGCACTTACATATTTAACAGTAGATGATGGCCTTTGTGGCAATGATGTTGCCAATATCACAGAAGACGAAGATGGGAATATGTGGTTTGGTACATACTCCGATATGTGTAAATATGATGGACAGACATTCACTTCTTTTCCGCGTGATTCAGAGGGTGTTCCTGCCTTAGGTTGGGGTTGGAAGAGTGTCAAAACAGATAAAAATGGTCAGATTTGGGTTAATACACATCATGGTGTTTTCAAGTGTTCTAATAATGCATCTTTAGCTTCTGAGATTAAGTTTACAAAAATTGATGTTCCAATTGATGAAGAGAAGAAAGAGGGATCATCCTTTTGTAATACTCCTGGTATAATATCAATGGACCTCGTAGATAGCAATGATAATATGTGGTTTGGAACTGATGGCATGGGCGTATACATGTTTGATGGAAATAAGTATTCTCATTTAACAAAGGATGATGGTTTGCCAAGTAACAATGTATTAAGTATTATCGAAGATAAAAAGGGTAATATTTGGTTTACGTGTGTACAAGGGTTGATCCCAGATAATAAGAATGATGGTGGAATAGCGTATTACGACGGACATAAAATTACCAACTTTGCAAATGTCAAAGCTGTAAGCAATACAAATGTATATACTATATATGCTGACAGTAAAGATAATGTATGGGTTGTGGCTAAAGACATAGGTGTTTATCAATATGATGGTAAGGGTTTTCAATTATACAATTTGCCTGAAGGTCAAAAATTATCTGGAGATTTTGGAGCTCAAAGTATTTTGGAAGATAGTAATGGAACTATGTGGTTTGGGTTTCGAGGTAATCTTTTCCGTCTTGATAATAAATCGTTGGTTAGCATTGCCAAGAATGGTCCTTGGTTATAGCATTGAATAAAAAATTGATTTTAAAAATAATAACTTGGTAATATGAAATATATTCTAAACAGTTTAATTGCAATTCTTTTCTTGAATTTTACATTTGTAAATCAAAGCGTCTCTCAAGAATCTACAGATAACCCAATGTCTTATGATGTGTATCGTGTTTATCCTGCAATTTCATTTTCAAAGGATGAATTCAGTAAGGCAAAAAGTATCATCGATATTAATGACAGATTCAAACCGGAATGGGTTAAGAAATATGTTTCTGTTAAAATAACTGCGATGAAAAATGGTAAATCGGTAAACGCTTTTGGTAAGACTGAAGAACTTACACAAGATCAAATACAGTTAATTAATTCTGCAGACTTAAATACTGAGATTGCCGTTTCTGTGAAATACTTTCCTGATAATAATTTAAGCCATAATGATGTTCAGGAAGAAAGGTTTAATTTTTATTTAGATCCTGAAGTTGATGCAATATATTCTGGGACAAAAGATGAAATGCTTCAAAATATTAAAAAGAATGCAATAGACAAAATTCCTTCAGATGCATTTGGTCAGTATCAGCTTTCTGCAGTTACTTTTACAGTAAATGAAAAAGGGCAGATTGTAGATGTCAATGTATTACTTCCAACAGAAAGTGAAACAATTGACAAGCTATTGTTTGATGCAGTTTGCAATATGGGACAGTGGACGCCTGCAGAGTATGCTGACGGCACTAAAGTTAAACAAGAATATGTTTTGACTGTGGGCAACATAGAAAGTTGTAATACCAATCTGATTAATATCCGTACTGGAAATAGAAATGACGAAGAGTTTTAAATAGATAATCAATTAATAAATTGACTCATCAGTTAGGATTCAATAATTGACCATTGATTCTAGATCTATATTCTGTAATAAAATACTATTATTTAATGAGCAATCAACTTAAGATCAATTTTATTCTTCTATTGCTTTTTGGACAAACTTTTTTATCGTCTTGCCAAGGGCAGAAAGGTTCTGATGATCCTCAACCAGTTGGAAAATTTGTTTCTAAAATTGATCAGGCTGCTGGCAATATTTTTCAAGATTCAAAAAGTAATTATTGGTTTGGAACTTTAGAACAAGGTGTTTTCAAATATGATGGCAAGTCAATAATTCAATTTACTGCAACAGACGGTTTGAGTGGAAATAGGATAAGAGGAATTCAGGAGGATAGAAAAGGAAATATTTATTTTGACACTGGACAAGGCATAAATAAATATGATGGAAAATCGATAATTACATTAGAGAAAAGTGATGCTCCAAAAGGCAATTGGAAGTTAGAGCTTGCTGATTTATGGTTTGCAGGTAATTGGAATGAAAATGGCCCTTACCGTTATGATGGTGAATATTTACATCATTTAGAAATTCCCAAGCATGAGCTGGAAGATGAATTTTATCGAATAAATAAATTGGCAACCTATAGCCCATATGAAGTCTATAAAATTTATAAAGACAGGAAAGGAAATATTTGGATTGGCACATCAGTTTTTGGAGCTTGTCGATTTGATGGAAATGAAATTAATTGGATCTCTGAAAGAGAGATGACAGAAATAGATGAAGGTCCTGCTCCTGGTGTACGGTCGATTTTAGAGGATGGCGATGGGAATTTTTGGTTTAGCAGTAATGTCAATCACAAGTATAAGGTGCTTGAAGAAAAGTCATTACCGCTTGATAGCAAACTGAGGTATGAAAAAGTAGAAGCCATAGATAATTCATCTGAACCAGAAATGAGTTCTTACTTTATGTCTATTCTAGAAGATAATGTTGGAGATATTTGGATGGCGACATATGATTCAGGCGTTTGGAGGCATGATGGACAAGAGTTATATCATTATGATGTTATCATTGATAAAAAGGACGTTTCTATTTTTACTATCTACAAAGACAATTCTGGTGAGCTATGGTTAGGAACACATGATGCAGGACCACTTAAGTTTAATGGTAAAACATTTGAGAAATATCTTCCAGAAATCACATTAGACAATTAACGCATGGTAATTTTATTTAATTATCCATATCCAGAAATACTTTAATAATTGACTTTATAATTAATTGGACTTGCATGATCTTTTCTAGCTTTTCATTGTTCATATATAGAGTGGAAAGAGCAATTAGAAAAACTTAAAAATATAGTAAGTCAAACAAGAGGATTTTTTAATTTGAACCCTTAAGTAATTCATTCAGCCCTGATTCAGTTAGCTATTGGAATTGTTTTATTTTTGGATCATGATAAATAGGTTTTTCTAAATAATCGTCTAGAATACAATTAAGTTATGAAAAAGTGGATTGTTGCCATGAGATTAAGAACCTTGCCCTTGGCATTGGCTTCTATTGGAATGGGTGTTTTTTTGGCGGTATCTAAAGATAAATTTGATTTAACTATATCAATAATGTGTTTTTTGACTACACTAAGTCTTCAGATATTGTCAAATTTGGCAAATGATTATGGGGACAGTGTGCATGGTGCAGACCATGCTCAACGACAGGGGCCACAACGCGCTGTTCAAGCTGGTGAGATTACTTCGGGTCAAATGAAAACGGCGATCAAGATCGCAGTTGTTATCTCTTTAGCCCTTGGTATAGCTTTGCTTTTCGTTTCTAAGATACCAATTCAGGTTTTTATATCATTTTTAGCATTGGGTGTATTGTCAATAGTGGCTGCCATTCTATATACAAACGGTAAATTACCTTATGGTTATATCGGACTAGGTGATATTTCTGTTTATCTATTTTTTGGAATTTTAGGTGTTTTAGGCACATTTTATTTACAGACAAAATACATCGATTGGACAATGTTACTTCCTGCAACAAGTTGTGGATTGCTAACGGTTGGAGTGCTTAATATAAATAATATTCGTGATATTGATTCTGATATCGAAGCCGGAAAACGATCGATTCCCGTCATGTTGGGAAAATACAAATCAAGGATTTACCACCTGCTGTTATTGACAATTGCAATGGTGACTGCTTTGGTCTATATTTCATTGCATTTTGTAGGTATTAAACATTATATTTTCCTGTTTTCTTTACCTCTTTTTATTTTAAATGCAGTCCGCGTTTATAAACGATATGATCCACAAACATTGGATCCTTTGCTGAAACAATTGGCCTTATCTACAGTTTTATTCGTTGCCTTATTTGGTTTGTCAATAAACTTATCTTGATTTATTCCCTTTTTGTAATTATTTCACGCTGATTAATCGAGAAAACCCAATTGAAGAAACTTCTTTGTTGTATTTTTCATTTATAATTGTAGGAACAAGGTTTAATAAATTGTGATTAATCTATATTAAGCCATAGAATTTACTTCGTTTAAATATTAAGAATAATGACAGAGGAAGAAAAAAAAGCAAAATCAGGACATTCAAATTCTATAATTAAAAATCATATGATTTGGTCAATGGGTGCTGGGTTTATTCCAATTCCAATAGCTGATTTTTTTGCAGTCAGTGCGATACAATTGGATATGATTCGCCAATTGTGCAAGGTTTATGATATTAATTTCAAAGAAACTGAAGGTAAAGCAGTAATTACGGCACTTACGGGTTCAGGTTTGGCCAGGTTAGGTGCTAGAGCAGTTAAGTTTATTCCAGGTGTTGGATCTGTATTGGGTGGTATTACTATGGCCGTTCTTTCTGGGGGGAGTACATACGCATTGGGTGAGGTATTTAAAAAGCACTTTGAAACAGGTGGTACTTTCTTAGACTTCGACCCTAGTAGGTTGAAAAAGTTCTATGATGAGAAATTTGAGAAGGGCAAACAAATGGCTCGTGAAATGGAAAAAGATGTGAGAGTTAAGCATGACAAGGCTGAAGAAAAAGTTACAAAAGCAGAAGTTACACCAGAACCAGTAGAGGAAAAAGCGAAAGATGTAGTTTCTCAATTACAAGCTTTACATGATCTTAAGGTTGATGGTGTTATTACAGAAGAAGAGTTTGAAATTCTAAAGAAAAAACTATTTGCGGCTAAGTTATAATATTGATTCTGTTTGCAATACATTATTCTGAATGAAAAAAATATATAAATCCAGATTCACTTGAGTCTGGATTTTTTTACTTTTTTGAGAAGTATCAGGATTAAGTCATAATTTATTTCAAATTTTTAATTGATTCCTCAATTATGGATTCCATGACTTTATATCCATTTTTATCTGGATGTACACCATCATAAGTATAATCGTCCATTAGGCCGTTTCTCTCATCAACCATTCGCGAAAAGTAGTCTACATAGGTTAGCCTTAATTCTTTACATATATTTTTTATGCCTTCGTTCAAGTCAATTATTCTTTGAGCGGGTTCTAATCCTGGTTTCCAGGAATAATCATATACCGGTAGTATTGAACACAACATGACCTGAATATCATTAGCCAAAGCAATCTCGGCCATTGATTTAATATTGTCGAGGATCATATTGTTAGTACACTCTCCAGTGTTTCCCGCTACATCATTTGTACCTGCTAATATAATTACGGACTTGGGTTTGAGTTGTACAACATCCTGCCTAAACCTTACAAGCAATTGCGGAGTAGTTTGTCCACCGATACCTCTGTTTATATATGGTTTGCCTGGGAAATATTCAGGACTTAAATTGGTCCATTCTTGCGTGATTGAATTGCCAAAGAATACAATTCCATTTTTATGAACCCCATCATTGATGTACTTTTTGTTTTCTTTATCAAAATGAGATAAGTTAGCCCAGTCTTGAGATATCATAGTATTCGAAATTAGCAAATGAAAAATTATTAGAAAAAATGTACTCGATTTCATATCTGTTGCTCTTTTTTGCTAATATACTTTTTTATAAAATTAAGTGATCAAAAAGTCAATATTTTTTTAATTGTGGGATCATTTAAAGAAGAACCAATTAAAACTGTTAAGCTTTAATCTAAAATATTTAAATTTTTATTTCCATCAATAGCAGCGTTTTTGATTTATTCCTTCTCTTGTATGTATAAACTTATTTAAAAAGATAAAATATGTTTAAAAATAGATTGTATATACTGCTTTTGATTTTTGGGTTGTCATTAAACACTTCTTGTTATAAGGATGATGAGTTTTCAAGTAATATCATGACCGAGACCTCTCCAACTGAGGTACTTAGTGAGTTTACCGGCTCTGTTTTGGGTTATGTTTACGATGAGAAAAATCAACCCGTAGTCAATGCTCAAATCCGTATTTATTCCGCATCTGCAACAACTGATGAATATGGAGTCTTTGTAATGGATAATGTCAAGCTTGATCAACATGGCACTTATTTGAAAGTTTCTCATTCTGATTATATGCTAGGAAGTGATTTTATAAATGCATCTACTGGTACAGCGAATTCCAGAATTCAAATGATTAAACTTACAAATGACAATACATTTGATGCATCGGTTGGTGAGTTAATAAATATTCGAGGTGGTGGTACTATTGATTTTAAACCCAATACTATTATGAATAGTCAAGGGAATGATTATAACGGTCAAGTTGAGGTCTCTACTAAGTTGATCGCAGAAAATGATTCAAAAATAGCAGATTTAATGCCTGGCAGTTTATTAGCGCAAGATGAAGCGGGTAAGACTGTTATATTAGGAACAGCAGGGATGGTGGCTATTGAATTGAGATCACCAAGTGGTGAAGAACTTAATATTAAAGCTGGTACTTCGGCAACGATTAAAATGCCAGCAAGTTTAAACAATCTTCCGGATGAAATTCCCACTTGGTCATTTGATGAAAATACTGGGCGTTGGCAAGAAGAAGGTATCGCTGTACTAGAGAGTGGTTTTTATGTTTTTGATGTACCACATTTAAGTTTTTGGAATTGTGATTATCCGTTCGATTTGGTGAAAGTTTCAGGTAGGGTAGTAAATACAGACGGCGACCCTGTTCTTACAAATGTTGGTGTAAGGAGTACTTTGTATGGAGTGCAATATGCCATGACTGATTCGGATGGTTTTTTCAGCGGGAAAGTACCTGCAAATGAAAATCTAGAATTTTTTACTTACAGTTTCTTTTGCTACAACAAAAACTTTAGAAAAGACCTAGGGCCCTTTGATGCAACGACCTTGCTAGAAGATTTTATTATTGAGACGCCAGTGCCAAAAATAAGAGGGCAAGTCGTTTGTACTTCTGTGCCATATTCGGAAGCTACAATTGTCATAGAATCTGAAAATGAAAAGTATGTTTATAACATTATTAATGATGGTGATTTTGAATTGAATCCCAACTTAATTTGTGATAATTTGACTACAGGATTTATTTGGGCTTATGACAATGTAACCAAATATTCAAGCCCTAAATTCACAATAGATTTTGAGAATCCAATCATGCCAGTTTTAGACATATGTGAAGTTATTTGTGATTTTCAAGTTGAAGTTAAGTATGAATGTAGTATTCCAGTAATTGAATTGATGGTTGTTGATCCTCAAGGTACATATTCTTACAATTGGGATACTGGAGAAACAATCGATGTTTTATTTGTACCAACCCAGACTTCAGGTATTTTTTGTGTAACTGTTACAGAAGATGATACGGGTTGTAAAATATCTTTATGTCAAGAAACAAGTGCGCTGAGCGCTACTATAAATGCGGATGAATGTTCCGGTATAATTAATGTTTTTATAAGCAATGGGAGTGCGCCATATACTGTTACGAATTTGACTACAGGTGAATCGCGAGAAACCAATGCTGTTAACCCTTCATTTTCATATTTTACTGCTGGTCAATATTGCTTTGAGGTTGTAGACAAAACAGGTTGTGAAATTACAAATCTATGTATAAGTGCTATTGAGCCTGAGATTTTTAATTATTATATTGATAGAGATCCATATTTGTGTGATCTGAATAAATATTATTACAATGCAAATTTTGCTAATTGGGCATTTGTAAACGGTCCACAAGGAAATGATGACTTGCAATTTGATAATAATGGGTATTATATAAATGTTGCCATAGTTGGTTATAAAGATATTACTGTAGATTTTCAATCCAATTGTTTTTGGCAAAATGAAGTTACAACACCGTTTTTTGAAGGATTAGGTTTTGATGCAACAGCATCAAGTGCTACTTGTTTTAATTGTACAGATGCTCAAATTTCTTACACGGTAGATCCTTTAGCCAATTGTATTGATTGTGATTATGGTGAGGTTAAAATATTCGATGATAACTTTGTAGACGTGACGCTAGAAAATACAAACTCAAAGCTAGGAGTTGGTACATATTATGTTGCTGCTCTTGATTTAAATACGAATTGTTTTATAGCATCCCAACAAATTACAATAAACAATTAAAGTACCAGTTGATTGGAAGTTGATTTGATAATATCAGGCTGTAAAAAGAGTCAAAAGGATGCTCAAGAAGCGTTGGTTCATAGATTTGGACCGAAGCTCTTGGCTGTTTGTAATCGATATTGCAATGATTCCAATTTGGCATATGATGCTTTGCAAGAGTGCTTTATCAATATATTTAAATATATCCATTCTTTTAAGTCAATGGGATCATTTGAAGGATGGTTGAGAAAGATTGCTGTAAGATCAAGTTTGGCCATAATAAAAAAGTACAAACCTTTTTCATTTTTTGGAGATAGCAGTGATTTAGATTTTATAAACGGGGGCACAATTCCTGATGCTTATGAGCAAATAGCTTTGGATGAGATATATTATTTCTTGCAACAATTACCACCAAGCCTTAGATTGGTTTTTAATATGTATATAGTAGAAGGCTACAGCCATAAAGAAATTGGTGTGATGTTGAAAATTACAGACAGTACGTCAAGAGCAAACTTGGCGAGAGCAAGAGCAAAACTTGTTTTATTAATTAACAAGGAAACTCAAAAAAGAATTAATTATAGTATAATAGAAAATCAAATTTAAGCCTATGGAATATTTTGAATTTGAGAAAAATATAAGTCATAAATTAGAAAATGAAACTATTGCATTTGATGTCAATGGTTTATTAAATGACTTAGATAAAAAACGAAAAAAACGAAGATTCATAATTTGGTTATGGCCAATTGGAATATTATGCATGTTGTATATAACTACAGTCTACTTTGAAAGTAATAAAATTGAATATTTTAAGATCGAATTTATGAACTCTTTAGATAATCAAAAAGGTGAAAGTTACTCATCTGGTTTAATCACCTTTGATTCAGCTGATGCTATGTCATCTGATAAAAAATTGATCGATAAAGTATCACAGGATAAAATCTCAGAGACTGGAATTGCTACCGGGAAAAATATAACTGTTACGACATTGACAAAGGAAAAAATAGCAGAAAGTAAATCTAAGTTTTCTAATGTAAAGCAAAAAAGTGTTAACAATTCACCTAAGACAAAGGTAGGGGCAAGCGTAAATAATAACTACATACTTTTACAAGAAAGAAAATTAATATTGAATTCCGAAAGTAATAATGACCAAGAAACAGAAACGACATTTTTACCCATAGAAAATAAGAAGCGACAACATATTGTTTTCAAACCAGTATCATCTCTTGGGGGAATCGCTAATTTAAAGTTGTTAACATCTGTTAATAATATCGAAAATCGAATTTCAGTAAAAAACAACATCGACTGCCCAAGTTTTTTAAGTCCAGATAAAAATTCAGGGATCGAAATTGTAGCTGAACTTAGTGTTTTTAAACCGATAAAATCATTATCTGATGTTTCTGGTGAAGTAAATATATTAACAGCATTACGCCAACTAAATGAAAAACCCCTAATAGGCTTTCAAGCTGGATTATATTTGAAATACAACTCAAACAGATCTCCTTTTTATATTTTCGGAGGGGCAAATTATTCTAGATTTACTGAGAAGATGGACTTGGATTACATTGTGACAGAAATCGACACTACCATTGAATTGGTGTCTATTACAGAGTCTGAATTGGGAGATACAATTACTTATATTTATGGTGAAGTCTTTAATGAAACCACAACCACTGGCAGTAAAATCAGACACTATACGATAAGTAGTTTTGATATTCCGTTACATGTTGGGTATGAATTTGATTTGAATAAGTTTTCATTTGGAGTCGAACTAGGATTGGCATTAAATATTTCATTAATTGCCAATGGAAAATTTTTGTCAAGTCAATCGGAATTTTCAGATTTAAAAGAAGAGAATCCATTTAAAAACACAGTTGGCTTACGCTATGACTCTAAACTATTTGCAGCATATTATTTAAGTCCAAGACAAAAGATTTATGCTTCCCTTGGACTAAATGTGACACCTCAATCATTTTCAAAAGCTATAGGACAAACAACTCAAAGTTATAAGACAGTTGGCTTTAATATTGGCTATGGTTTTTCTTTTTAATGTTCTAATTATTACATAAGAATGCTTCTGTAAACCATTATTATTTACTAATAGGTTTGGTCTAACTTTGACATTCTTCATATGGCAAAATATTATATTTTAAGTTTTTTTCCTACATTACATGAAAATTTAAACTATGACTAAACTAACAATATTCATCTATTTGCTGTTCTCTACAGTGATTGTAGATGCACAGCTTACTGTCTCAGGACGTGTTTTGGACACCTCCAATAATGCATTAATTGGCGTTAATGTAATTGAAAAAGGCACAAATAATGGAACCACTACAAACTTTAGCGGAGAATATAGCTTAAGTGTTTCATCATCTTCATCTATTCTAGAAATTAGCTACACAGGATTTGAGACTAAATCAGTTGATGTAGCTGGACAGTCGGAGCTAGATATTATATTAAGTGAAGGAGTTCAATTAGGGGAAGTGCAGATTGTAGGATCAAGAAGTTATAATCGTTCTGCAACGGATTCTCCTGTAGCAATTGATGTGATTGATGTAGCTGATATTGCAGCTGCTACTGGCAAGGTAGATATTAACCAAATTTTGCAATATGCTGCGCCTTCATTTAACGCAACAAAACAATCTGGTTCTGATGGTGCAGATCATATTGATCCAGCATCATTAAGAGGTTTGGGGCCAGATCAAACATTGGTTTTGATCAATGGGAAAAGGAGACATCAATCTTCTCTAGTAAATGTATTTGGTACAAGAGGTAGAGGTAATTCGGGAACTGATTTAAATGCAATTCCTGCTTCATCAATTAAGAGGATTGAAGTCTTGCGAGATGGTGCTTCTGCTCAATATGGCTCAGATGCGATTGCTGGTGTAATTAACATTGTGTTGAAAGACAAGACAGACGGTGTTTCTGGTGGTGTAACTTATGGGGCTTACAGTACAGCAGTTGGTGCGACTTATGAAGAAGAATATGGTGATGATTTATTTAATGTTGACGGTAAGAATCGAGTTCTTGACCCAGATGGAGATAAAAGTTTTGATGGGAATACAGCAAAAATTGATTTAAACTATGGAGTAAGTTTAGGAGATAAAGGTGGTTATATAAACTTTACTACAGAATACTTGACGAAACAAAGAACATTGAGACCTGGATTTTCATGGAGAAAAGGTTACGGTTCAGCAGCAGTTGATCAATTCCAATTTATGGTAAATAGTGCAGTACCTTTAGATGATAATACTGAGTTATATGTTTTTGGTGGTACAGGAAATAGAGATACTGATGCATTTGCATTTTCCAGAGGGGCCCCTGGTGCAGGTGGCGATGATAGAGCTGTAGCTAGTTTATATCCAAATGGATTTACACCAAGAATCACTTCTATTATAAACGACAAATCGGTGACTGCAGGTGTAAGACATGATATGGCTAACGGCTGGAAAGCAGATTTTAGTCACAGTTATGGTCTTAATGATTTTCATTATTATATAAAAGGATCTAACAATGCTTCTTTAGGTGCGGCGTCTCCAACAGATTTTGATGCTGGTGGACATAGTTTAGCAATGAACGTTACGGCAATAGACTTTTCTAAGTATTTAGACGATGTGGCATCAGGATTGAATATAGCTTTTGGGTCTGAGTACCGATCTGAAAATTTTGCAATATTTGCAGGTGAAGTGGCTTCTTATGCAACGTTTGATACAAATGGTAATGAGATTACAAATCCATCTCTTCAAAATCCTTTTGTAAATGAATTTGGGCAACAACCTTCTGGTGGATCTCAAGGATTCCCAGGATATAGTCCTTCTAATGAAGTTGACCGTAATAGATCAAATATTAGTTTTTATGGAGATGTAGAATTAAATGCTACCGAAGAATTCTTGATCAGTGGGGCATTGAGATATGAGAATTATTCTGATTTTGGTAATACTTTAAATTATAAATTGGCAACAAGATACAAGTTGGCAGAAGGCATTTCCGCAAGAGCTTCTTTTTCATCTGGATTTAGAGCGCCTTCATTGGCTCAGATTCACTATAATTTGTTGTTCAATAACATTGTAGCTGGTAGATCAGTTCGAACATTGTTGGCCTCAAATACAAGTACAGTGGCGAAGTCATTTGGGATTGACGCTTTGAAAGAAGAAACAGCTAGTAACATAGCAGTTGGGATGACTTATAAGAAATCTGGTTTTACTGCAACTGTTGATTTATATCAGATTTCAGTAGATGACCGTATTGTTCTAACGGATGTATTTGATGCTTCTTCTTTAGGTGTTGGTGCTGATGCAGCTCAGTTTTTTGCTAATGGTGTAGATACAAAAACTACAGGCGTTGATGTTGTATTAAATTATAAAGGCGTTTTGGATAGTGGTAACTCTTCCTACAATATTGGAATTGCTGCAAACTTTAACAATACAGAGATCGAAAACATCAACAGTGGAAGTCTGAATGAATTTATATTCTTTGGACCTTTTTCTCAAGCTTATTTAGAAGCTGCAGCTCCTGATTTTAAAATTGGATTCAACCTAGGTTACCAAATGGAAAAATTAGATATCAATTTAAATTATACGCTGTTTAGCGAAGTGATTTTACAGGATTTTCAATGGATAGATTCTCCTGCAACTACTCAAGCGGAAGCGGATGCATTGTTCGCTGTCGCAACTGACACATATGAAATGGCAGGTACTTTAGATTTAAGCATTGGCTACGAACTTAATTCAAATTTGAAACTTACAATTGGCGCTAACAACTTATTAAATACGTATCCTACTCCTCAATTTGATGGTTGGACAGATCAAGGGGGATTTAATGATTCAGTGCAAATGGGATCTGACGGTATGTACTTATTTGGAAGAATAGGTTTTAATTTTTAAACCATTTTAATAAATAGCCTTAAAAGTCAAAATGATAGCTGGTACTTTGTGCCAGCTATTTTTGTATTATGAATTCATTCAGCTTACAAATATTATTTTTATTTTTTTCTACCTATCTCGTTGGACAAACAATGGGTTTGATGCTTAATGAACAATCATCAAGGGATGGCTTGGTTTTATTTTCAAACAATACAACAACTTACCTCATTGACAATTGTGGCAAGATAGTAAACACTTGGGAGAGCAATTATAAATCAGGCAATGGTTTAGAGTTGTTACCAGATGGTAATCTCTTGAGAGCAGGATTTTTACAAGGTGATTTTAATGCAGGAGGAGTAAGTGGTATTTTCGAATTGTTTGATTGGGAAGGAAACATTATATGGCAGTATCGATTGGCCGATGACAAACAACATGCACATCACGATATAAAGGTTTTGCCAAATGGTAATTTTTTATGTTTAGTTTGGGAACAGAAATCTGAATCTGAAGCCAAACAAAAAGGTAGAGTGAAAAATGGCAATCTTTGGATAGAAACAGTTCTTGAAATAGAAGTTTTGCAAAACAATCAAGCCAATATAAAATGGAAGTGGAGTGCTTGGGATCATTTGATTCAAGACGTTAATTCAAGTCTTAATAATTTTGGAGTTGTAAATAAAAATCCACAGTTATTAAATATTAACTATACTGGAGCAGCTGGTGTCAATGACGAAGATTGGTTACATCTGAACTCTATAGATTATAACGAATCGTTAGATCAAGTAATTTTGTCAAGCAAACATTTGAGTGAAATTTATATAATCGACCATAGCACAACATCTGCAGAAGCAGCAACATCATTTGGAGGAATTCAAGAACGTGGAGGGGATATTTTATTCCGTTATGGCAATCCACAAGCTTATAATAAAGGTCTATCCACAGACCAAACTCTTTTTGGACAGCACAATGCTCATTGGACAAGATATGATAAGCAAAACAGTATAGTTTGTTTTAATAATGAGTATAAGAAATCTCAAGAATCGAGTATTCATATAATCAATGAGCCATCTAATGGAACAGGAGAATATGATTATGATAGTATTGCAGGTTTTTTAAATGTCGTATTGTTTGATGAAATTACAAATGATTTTTATTCCCCAATTTTATCAAGTTGCCAAGTCTTGGGAAATGATCACTTATTGATCACAATAGGAAGTGCTGGCGAAATTATAGAACTTGACAAAAATAAAGAATTGATTTGGAAGTACACAAATCCTGTAAACAGAAATGGTGGTCCTGGTATTCAAGGAGGTACACCTAGATTTAATGAATTGTTTCAGTCAATTAAATATGAAAGAACATTTTCTGGTTTTGAGGACAAAATTCTAAGTGGAGGAAATCCAGTTGAGGTTTCTCCAAATGATTATCCATGTGATTTGAATATACTAAATACAAGTTCAGCACAATTGAAAATCGATGAAACTCAAATCACAAATATCTATGTAGATGAGATGTCGAATCTTCATTTTATAAACAATACATCAATAAATGGGAATTTATATATTTTGAATGCACTTGGCCAAACAGTGCTTTCAGATTCTTTTTCAAAGGATCATAACATTTATAATATAAATCTGCAGCAAGGAATATTTATATTAAGTTTTATTTTCAAAAATCAACAATCAATCTCAAAAGTGATCATAGTTGATTAGGTCATCTAATATTTGAATCTTATATCATTGTTGGCATTGAAGATTCAAAACACCATTCTAGGCTCAGCAGTAATATCCTGACCACAAAATTCCCCTTTCAAATATTTATAATATCCAGCAGTGCCAATCATACCAGCATTGTCTCGACAAAATTCGAATGATGGAATGTGGTAATTCCAACCTCTCGACTCTGATTCAGCTATAAGCCTATCTCTCAATCCTGAATTGGCTGAGACGCCTCCTGCAATCGCTATCTCGGTAATTCCTGTATCGACGGACGCTTTGATTACCTTTCTCATTAGACTCTCTATAATCGTGTTTTGAACAGAGGTACAGATGTTGTTTACTTCGTTTTTTATAAAATCAGGATCTTTTTTCATTTGATCTCTTAAAAAATATAAAATTGAAGTTTTTAGACCTGAGAAACTGAAATTGAGCTCTTTCATTTCTGGAACAGGGAATTGGAACTTGTGTTCTCCCAATTTGGCCAATTTGTCGATTTGTGGACCTGCAGGGTACGGAAGGCCCAACATTTTGCCTGTCTTGTCAAAAGCCTCACCGGCAGCATCATCTAGCGTTTGTCCGAGTATCGACATGTTTAACGGATCGCCTACTCTAATAATTTGTGTGTGCCCTCCAGACACTGTCAGGCATAAAAAAGGGAACTTCGGATGTGGTAGTTCGCTGAAATGTGCCAATACGTGGGCATGCATGTGATGTACGTCAATAAGTGGAATGTCTAAGCTCAATGCCATAGATTTAGCAAAAGTAACACCTACTATAAGGCTGCCTAACAATCCTGGACCTCTGGTAAAGGCAATGGCACTTAGATCACTTGTGCTGATTTCTGCCTTTTTCAGAGCAGCATCAACTACTGGAATGATATGCATTTGGTGTTCACGGGATGCCAATTCGGGAACAACGCCACCGTATTCTGCATGTGCAGTTTGCACTGAAACTACATTACTGAGCACTTCTCCGTCCTTAATTATGGCCGCAGAAGTGTCATCACAAGAAGATTCTATCGATAAAATGTAAATAGACAAGGCATTTATTTAAAAAATATAAAAAAATTTCACCAAATTTAGGGCAAATCCAACAATTTATACGAAAATAGCATCTATTTATAGATAGTATAAAAGGGATTTTTATTTTTGTGTATATATTTCAAATTAACGTTTATCCAAATAGGGAATAATGAAGACCATAATTAGTGTAGTTCTTATCGTGATCATTGCATTTTTAGCTTGGGCATTGATACAAGGTATTAAAGAGCCGATTGCTTTTCAAGAAGTTAAAGAAGCTAGAAAAGCTGTTGTTGTGAGCAAATTGGAAAAAATCCGTAAAGCTCAAGAGTATTATTTAGATATTAAAGGCGTTTATGCTGGAAATTTCGATTCGTTGGCATATGTACTATCAAATGATAGTTTTACAATAGAAAAAATCATAGGTGACCCAGATGATCCTAGTGGTGAAGGTTTTGAAAGAATCATTACAAGAATTTCTGCTAAAGATTCTATGTCAAAAATTAATTTCGATCTTACGGATTTACCATCTATACCATTCGGAGAAGGAAAAACATTCACTATTGAGGCTGATACATTAACTTATCAATCGACATTAGTTAATGTTTGTGAAGTTGGAACACGTTGGAAAGATTTCATGGGTGAATATGCTTCAGTTAAGTTTTCAAAATATGACAACTCTTACGATCCTAACAAGCGAATGAAATTTGGAAATATGAACGCACCAAATTTATCAGGAAATTGGAAATAAGCAAAGCTTTTAACCATATTGAAAGTGTTGAAAAAATAAATGAGCTGTCTGTGGTTTTATACACAGACAGTTTTTTTTATGGACTATGGAGTGATTCAAAAGAATTGCTAAAATCAGATGTGCACAGTATATCGAATTTTCCCCAACTTTTAAAAGTGTGGAATAATAATTTCGATTTGGATATTGTACGTGTCCTATCTACTCAAAAACCTTATGTCCACCTCTTGGAAAAAGATTTTGAGCAACAGTATTTTGATTTATACTTTGATGGTATTTATAATATTAAAAAGAGAAATGGCTTCGATAAAGAGGTCGATTCTTTCTCTGACTCTAATATCAATACGCTACACTTCTTGCATAACGAAGTCATTAAGACATTGGCGAATTTTGATTTTCCTTATAAAATATCCCACATATCTTCAGCCTTGGCAAGATATGCAGGGCTAAAGGATCATGATCTATTGGCTTTTGTATCTGAAAACACGTTGCACATCGCTTATGTAGAAAACGGTGAGTTTAAGTTTTATAATCAATTTTATTGCAAGTCATCTACGGACTATTTGTATTACATGCTATTGATTATGAATAATTATAAACTGGACCCAAAATCTCAAAATATTTATTTGGGCGGACATATTGTTGAACAATCTCCATTGTTCAAGCAATTGGATGGCTACATCGCCAATATTTATTTGATCGATCAGAATCTTCAATTAAACCCAAATCACAATATTGATCCTCAACTTTATTTTGACCTTTATCTTTGTAGATCATGCGTATAATCGGAGGAGAATTCAAGGGGCATAGATTTAATCCACCCGCGAAAAATTGGCCCACAAGACCAACGACTGATATTTCGAAAGAAGGTTTGTATAATATACTGGCCAACAAAATTGATTTTGAAGATATTAAGTTCTTAGATCTTTTTGGTGGCACAGGTAGTCATTGTTATGAGTGTATCAGTCGCGGTTGTAGGGATGCAACTTATGTCGATAAATTTCAAGGATGCATCAACTTTGTAAAAACGATGAGTGCCAAATTGAAAATTGAGGACTATTTAGATATTCAAAGAATAAACGTTTTTTCATATATCAAAAAATGTGAAGAACAATACGATTACATTTTTGCTGGACCTCCTTATCCATTAAAAAATATTCCCGAAATCCCTGATTTGATATTGGCTCTGAATATGTTGGCCGAAGGAGGATTATTGGTTTTAGAGCATAATCCGAACGTCAGTTTTACAAATCACCCCAAATTAGACGATCAGAGGAATTATGGGTCCACTATATTTAGCTTTTTTAGGCCATAACCCTGATAAACCCAAATATTATTCGGATTACCTTAAATAATTAGCGGGCTTACTGTTATTCAATTCCTAGAAGTCCTATTTTCGCATATTAATAATTAATGATAGAGTTATGTTGCTAAAACTTAAGCAAGATTTGAAAAAAAGTGTCCATAATGCATTCCCAACCGCTAGAGGGATTGAAATGGAGGACAGTGCAATTATTATCAATCCAACCAAGAAGGAATTTGATGGTGATTACACTTTTGTTGTATTTCCACTTGTTAAAGCTCTTAGGAACAGCCCACAGAATATTGCTGATGCGATTGGTAAAGAGATTGTTAGTTTTTCAGAATACGTTGTTGATTACAATGTTGTCCAGGGTTTTTTAAATCTTTCATTGTCTTCAAAGTACTGGCAGGAATTGTTACAGGAAGTGGCTGATGAACAATTTGGTGTTAAACCTTCTGTTGGTCAAAAAATGATGGTTGAGTTTTCATCCCCGAACACAAATAAACCATTGCACCTCGGGCATATACGGAATATATTATTAGGATGGTCAATGTCTCAAATAGCAGAGGCCAATGGATTTGATGTCATTAAGTCTCAAATAATAAATGACAGAGGAATTGCTGTTTGCAAGAGTATGATGTCCTGGCAGATGTTTGCAAATGGTGCTACACCGCAAAGCGAGAATATAAAAGGTGATCACTTTGTGGGTGGTTATTATGTAAAGTTTGAGCAAGCTTTTCAAGAAGAATATAGGGCTTGGCAAGTTGGGGATGGACAAGCCGTGTTGAATGAGCACAAAAAAGAAAATGAAGATGCTGATGCATTTTTCAAAAGATATAAAAACACCTATTTCAATGAGTATAGTGTGATAGGAGTGAAGACAAAAGAGATGCTTTTGAAGTGGGAGGCTAGCGACCCGGAAGTGAAAGCCTTGTGGGAGAAAATGAATGGTTGGGTGTATGAAGGTTTTGAAGAAACATACAAAGCCTTGGGTGTAACTTTTGATTCTATAAATTATGAATCGGAAACATACTTGCTAGGAAAAGAAACTGTAGAGAAGGGTATTGAAAGTGGAATATTTTATAAAAAAGATGATGGTTCTGTTTGGATAGATCTTGAGGATGCTGGTATGGATCATAAGATCGTCTTGCGTAGTGATGGAACGTCAGTGTATATGACTCAAGACTTAGGAACTGCGCAAATGAGATATGCTGAGCATGGAATTGACAGCATGGTTTACACTGTTGCAGATGAGCAAGATTATCACTTCAAAGTATTGTTTGAAATATTGAAACGATTGGGTGAACCTTATGCTGACAAGTTATTCCACCTTTCATACGGTATGGTCGATTTGACGACAGGTAAAATGAAAAGTAGAGAAGGAACTGTTGTCGATGCCGATGACCTTGTTGCTGATGTGGCCCAAGCTGCAAAAGATTCTTCAACAGAACGTGGTGGACTCGAAGGAATGAGTGAAGAAGAAAAGGATGCCATATATCACAAAATTGGATTGGCTGCGCTAAAATATTTTATCATTAAGATAAACCCGAGAAAGCGAATGACCTTTGATCCAAATGCATCCGTTGATATGCAAGGAACAACAGGTCCATACATTCAAAATGCATATGTAAGAATTCAATCTGTTTTGCGTAAGGTGAAACAAGCAGGATTTGAGCAAGTTCCATTTGAGGGGCAAATTTCATATGAAACTTTGGATAGGGAACTTTTGGTTATGATGGCATCATATCCAATTGTGCTTGAAGAAGCGTTGGAAAAATATGATCCATCAGTTGTAGCGAGTTTTTGCTATAATTTGGCAAAAAACTTCCACCGTTATTATCATGACAATGTTATTTTAGATGCTGAGAATGCAGTGGTATCATCGTATAGAATATATTTGGCAACTTCAATTGCCCAAATATTGAAAAAAGGAATGAAATTACTGGGAATTGAAATGCCTGATTATATGTAATGTAGGTATATACAATTGTTGTTAAGTAAAGATCTTTTGTAGTTAATATAGAAATTGTAGAAATGTCTGAAAATAAGGAAAGAGAAACTAAGAATTTTATCGAAGAAATAATTGATGCAGATATTGCAGAAGGAAAACATCAAGGAAGAGTTCATACACGTTTCCTCCTGAGCCAAATGGTTATTTGCATATTGGTCATGCTAAAGCAATCTGTATTAATTTTGAATTGGCTCAAAAATATGGAGGTAAAACAAATTTAAGATTTGATGATACCAATCCTGTTGCTGAGGACAAAGAATATGTTGAAGCTATTCAACGAGATATAAAATGGTTGGGTTTCGAATGGGAAGGAGAACCTAAATATACATCAAACTACTTTGATGAAATCTATGAATTTGCAGTAAGGTTAATCAAAAAAGGAGTAGCTTATGTTGATGAATCTTCGTCTGAAAAAATGGCAGAGGAAAAGGGTACACCAACTCAACCTGGTACAAACTCTAAATATAGAGACAGATCGGTTGAAGAAAATTTGAATCTTTTCGCTAGAATGAAGGCTGGTGAATTTGAAGATGGTGCTATGGCTCTAAGAGCTAAAATTGATATGGCCTCACCAAATATGTTGATGAGAGATCCTGTAATCTATAGAATCAAAAAAGTACATCATCATAATACAGGTGATGAGTGGTGCATATACCCTATGTATGATTTTGCACATGGGCAATCTGATTCAATGGAAGAGATTACCCACAGTTTGTGCTCGCTTGAATTTATGCATCATAGACCTTTATACAATTGGTTTATTGAACAATTGGAGATTTTCCCTTCTCGTCAAATAGAGTTCGCGAGAATGAACGTAACTTACATGGTCAATTCAAAACGCCGCTTGTTAAAGTTGATAGAGGGAGGCTACGTTGAAGGCTGGGATGATCCTAGGATGTCTACCTTGAGCGGGATGAGAAGAAGAGGTGTTTTGCCTGAAAGCCTCAGGCGTTTCTGTAATGTTGCTGGTGTAGCTAAACGTGACAATTATATTGAAATAGAATTATTGGATTCTATAATGCGTGAAGATTTGAATTCTAAGTCAACCAGAGTTATGGTGGTCTTAGATCCAATTAAATTGGTCATTACAAATTATCCAGAAGGTCAAAGTGAATTGTTGACAAGTATAAACAATCCTGAAGATGAAAGTGCTGGTTCTCATGATATGATTTTTTCAAGAGAGATCTATATTGAAAGGGACGACTTCATGATTGATGCGCCAAAAAAATACTTTAGGCTAGGTGTCGATAAAAATGTGCGTTTGAAAGGAGCTTATATTATCAAAGGGGAGTCTTATAAAACAGATGAAGATGGTAATGTTACTGAGGTACACTGTTCGTATTATCCTGATAGTAAAAGTGGATCTGACAATTCAGGAGTCAAAGCGAAAGGAACAATGCATTGGGTAGAATGTGAGTCGGCATTGGATGTTGAGGTTAGAAATTATGACAGGTTATTTACAGTAGAAAAACCCTTAAAAGTTGAAGAAGGTGATTACCTTGATTACTACAACAAAGAGTCATTGATCATCAATGATAAGGCGAAAGGTGAGGCTTACTTATCGCAAGTAGGTGAAACAGAATCTTTGCAGTTTATGCGAAAGGGTTATTATGTGAAGGATATAGATTCTACAGCTGAGAAACTGGTGTTCAACAAAACAGTTGGACTAAGAGACTCTTGGGCTAAAAAGAATAAATGATAATGAAATTGGGATTAGACTTCAGGGTTTATAAATTGGTTTTTATTAATTCATAATTTTTAATCGAAATGGGTGTAATACAACGGCAAGGTTTAAAATCAATGGTTGTCAACTTTCTAGGGGCATTCGTTGGAGTTTTTGCAACCTTGTATGTATATACTTCAAATGATGAAATTTATGGTTATGCTCAATTTTTATATAGTGTAGCTTTGTTTTTTATGCCCTTTGCTACATTGGGTGTTTTGTCCTTGGTTGTAAAATATTTCCCGCAGTTTAGCAAATCTGATTCTAAGAATTATAACGGATTTTTGAGTTTGTTGTCCTTGTCATTGCTTGGCTTCTTTGCCGTTTTTTCAATTCTATTTTTACTTTTTAAGGATTCTATATATATATTATTGGATTCAGTAAAAATGAAATCCGCAGCTCTGGATGGATCAGAAAGTGTATTTCTTTCTATTACGTTCTTCCTCATCCTATCTTATTTTCTAACATATCACTCCGTTAATAAGTTACGCACAGTTGTCCCGACAATTTTAAATCAATTGGGTTTTAAGATATTTTTGCCATTATTGATTTTAGCTTATGCGTATTGGGGTTTTGGTAGAATTGCTTTTGGATATGCTATCGCAGCTTTTTTTCTAGGCATATCAATTGTACTTTTGTTTTACCTTAGATCTATAGATGGACTTAAGTTCGGAAGAATAAAAAAACCAAATTCTGATTTTTCGTTCATAGAAATGGCTAAGTATGCTTTGTATGGTTGTTTGAATCAATTTGGAAACACATTGGCGTTCCGTTTAGATACGATTATGATTGCTTTAATACTTACTGATGCTGATGTAAGTTTTTATATTAAAGCATTTGTTTTTACAAGTTTTATTGAAATGCCACTGAGAGCTTTTAATCAAATTGCCAGTCCTATATTATCCAAAGCATGGAATGATAACAATATGTCTGAGTTGAAGAATGTATATCAAAAGACTTCTGTTAACTTGTTTGTTACCGGATGTTTTTTATTTCTTGGACTTTGGTACAGTTTAAATGATTTGGTAAATATATCTGCTGATCCTACCAAGTTTCCACATGTTGAATTAATATTTCTTCTTCTTGGGTTGAGCAAATTAATGGACATGGCCGCAAGTGTGAATAACTTGATTATCGCATTTTCAAAATTTTATAAATACAATTTGATTTTCTTAATTTTCTTGGGAGTGTCAAACTTATTGATGAATTTTTATCTGATTCCTGAATATGGGATAGTTGGTGCAGCAATTGCAACATCTATTTCATTATTTATGTACAATCTTATAAAGTTGCTATTCATTATTTATAAATTTAAACTGCAGCCATTCACAAGCAGTACAATAAAAACTTTGATTCTTTTTCTTGTAGTATTTGTATTGTACTTTGTTATACCTTTTAATTTTTCACCCTTTATTAATATCATTGTAAAATCTATCTTTGTTGCTGTAGTTTATTTGCCAATAGCTTATTTTTGGAATATCAGCATGGATATAAATAAATTGGTTGCAGTAACAAAAAACAAATTAGTATCACGACTATGGAAATGACAACACTTTTATTAAATGAGGAAAATGGAATTGCTCTGGTAACTATCAATAGACCAAAAGCAATGAATGCGATCAATGATGCTGTGATGACCGAATTGGGTCATTTGTTTACAAAGGTGTTAGATCCTAAAAAGCTGAAAGGAGTTATCATTACAGGATCAGGCGAAAAGGCATTTGTAGCAGGTGCTGATATTACTCAATTTCATGATCTAGACGACAAGGAGGGCTTTAGATTATCTAAGAAAGGTCATGATGTTTATGACGCAATAGAGGGATTTTCAATTCCAGTTATTGCAGCTGTAAATGGTTATTCATTGGGTGGAGGCAATGAGCTGGCAATGGCATGTCATATTAGAATAGCATCCAACAATGCACGCTTTGGACAGCCAGAAGTTAATTTAGGTTTGGTACCTGGATATGGTGGTACACAAAGACTAATTCAGCTTATTGGAAAGGGAAGAGCAATGGAGTTGCTTTTGACAGGAGATATGATCAAGGCTGATAAAGCATTGGAATATGGGTTGATTACTCACATTACAGAACCAGAAGAGTTATTGGATAAAGCAAAATCAATTATAGAGAAGATAGGTTCGAAAGGACCATCAGCGGTTGCAGATTCAATTGCTTTGGTCAATGCTTTTTTTGACAAAGCGTCAAATGCATTTGAGAAGGAGATGGAAGTATTTGGCAAAGCTATTGGTTCAGATGAAAGTACAGAAGGCGCTCAAGCCTTTTTAGAAAAAAGACCAGCAAACTTCAAACGTTAAAACACGACAGCTCTTCTTGAGTATAGAGACTGGTTTAATACTTGTCAGGTTTGGCAAAAATGAAATACTTTAAAACTACTTGGTTTCAAAACTATATGTCTGTTTGCTGTAACAACCAATTAAATGGAGATTAAATTTGCTTAGATCTTTTTTGGAAATCTTATACCCATTTCCATATCTACAGCAATAGTATGTGCTTGAAGTTACTGCATTAAAAGAGCCATCTGTTAATTTGGTTAAATAGCTATCTGTTTGTGTTCCTTGAAATGGGAAAAGAAGAGTCACACTATCTTGGCATGAGTCACTAATATTCAAAGTTTTAGTAGATGACGAAATGGGGTAGCACCCAAAAAAGATATTTATTCTAAAAGTTCTTACTTGATCATCAACTATTTGGGTAAGTACCAAATGCGGATCTTTAATACCAGAGTTTACCAACAGATCAAATGATATCTTTCTCAGATCTTTATGATTGGTTATCTTGAAAACTTCTCCTTTCTCAATATGGTTTCCCTTGAAAAATAGTTTTAAACTCGGAATATTGCTTTCCTTAAATATTAATATTGCTTTTGAATCATTGTAATATGATATTGGTATTGTATATTTTACATAAGTACCATTACAAGACTCTCTAACCGGGATACTTTCTTCAAAATTTATCCAGTCTTGTGCTTTTGCTTGAGACAAAGTAATCATAAGTACAGAAATTAATATTGTATTAAGCATGTTTTAGTTTTGCTATATAACTGTTTTATTCTAAAAATATTTTGATGGATTTTAAAATTTAGTTATTAAATGATTTGTAATTAATTCTGGTTTTTAGAAATGTGTAAATTGATTTTATCAATATATAATATTGGAAAAAATCTTTCGTTATGATATTGAAGTGTTACAAAAGATATTCGGATAATATTCTTTTTGAACACATCATTATCAATAGTCAAATCAAATTCGACCATGAATACAATCCCTCTTGTACATCTGCCCAGGATAGTCATTCCCTGTTATAAAATCTTATCTTCCTTAGTTTCAAATTTATGCGTATGGAGTAGGTCTACATTTTCTGCCAGTTAGCTATTTAAAATGAATAGAACATTAGTGTCTTTATTTGGAGCATTTATCATGCTCTTCTTATTTCAATCTTGTTGTAAGGATGAGATAATATCCCCTGAAGAATTTTCTGACCTTATCAATTTGCAAGTTGGTAATTATTGGGTGTACGAATCAGGAACAGTTGCTGAGAATGGCAATTTGGAAAATTCAAGAATCGATAGTGTTGTAGGACTTAATGAAATATTTGAAGTTGGAGTTAAGCTTTATGAATTGTCTGGGTCATTAGGATTAGATAACAAGGAAAGTAGTTTCGTTTATGATTCTTTAAATTACCTAATTGAGTTTCCTTCAAGACGTATATTATTTACAACTGATACAGCTTATGTTGACATAGTTGACAATCAACTTTTTGTCGGTATTCAAAAAAATGAAACAGAACGTCAAATGGTAGAAGCTCCTACAGGTTCATTTGATGGTTATAATATGAAGAGTGTATTTTATTCAAAGGATCCTGATTATAAGTTTGGTCAATTACAATCTATCATTTATTTTGCTGATGGAGTAGGCTTAATTAAGACAAACATACAATTCGCCAGCAGTGGTACAAAAATCAAAAAGAGACTTTCAAGTTACGGAAAGAAATGACCCATTAGTACGTTGCAGCCCATATGCTAGCGTATGGGTTGCACTACTTTAATGTAACTAAAATGTTTTGTGACAAAGATGCTTCTGGTTTTATATCAGCATTGAGTGCATACGACTTCGATTCGTTTAATTTTATAATTCTTTTGATAATTGATTTTCTGGATTCAATTGATTGTTGATTCTACTGGATTAATACAAAGTTGAATTGATTTCAAATCTTCCTGTACCAATTCCTGTTGCGATTGTAGTGAGGTCATTGTATTGGAATGTATTATTTGTTTTCAATCTTATGGCTATTTTTGTACTCAGTCATCCTCGTACAGATAGTCCTCTTCTTTTCTTTAAATACTTGTCATCATTTATATCTATAGCAGGTTGGACATCATTAAATTGGCTTACATCATTGGCATCTCTTTTTATTTACACCAAGACTAAACCTATTGTTAGAAGTGATACTTAAAATTGAAAGTGTATCCATCTTTAAATATTTGTAATTAGTAGTAGATCTTAGGTCACAGTGAGGAACTGTAAATTGTCCGTTATAATTAGTATTTAATGTAAAGACTGGATCGATAGATAGTCTTTTAAAAGTTTTATCAGGATCTTCATAACTCTACCAATCGATTTGAGAATAAGCACATGGAAATGAGAAAGTAAAAATGAATAGTGTTGTTAATAATTTCATAATTGAGGTTTTGTTAATTATATACTTATAAGGACGTGGATTGAATTATATCCGTTTGCTATAAGGTTAATTAATATTGATAAATCATAGAAGGAGCTCAAAGTTATTTATGACTTATATAAAAACAAAAAAAGCCCGAAAGAAAATCTTCCGAGCTTTTATATTGTACGAATAATTATTGAAAAATATCAACGCAATGAATTGCGTCATATTTAAATCATTAATTACATATTATTAATCATCTCATCTGCAAACTCACTACACCTAAGCAATGTTGCTCCTTTCATAAGTCTTTCAAAGTCATATGTTACTCTCTTAGATTTCAATGCACCTTTAAGACCTTTCTCGATGATTTGACTTACTTTCTTCCATCCCATGTATTCAAACATCATTCCACCAGAAAGTATAACCGAACTAGGGTTTACTTTATCTAGGCCTGCATATTTTGGTGCAGTACCATGAGTTGCTTCAAATACAGCAATACCAGTCTCGTAATTGATATTGGCACCAGGAGCAATTCCAATTCCACCAACTGCAGCAGCAAGAGCATCAGAAATATAATCTCCGTTTAAGTTTAATGTAGCGATAACATCGTACTCAGCTGGTCTCAATAAGATCTGCTGTAAAAACGCATCAGCAATAACATCTTTTATGATTACTTCTCTTCCTTTATGGTTGATTACTTGCCAAGGTCCACCATCAAGATCTTCTGCCCCAAATTCCCTCTTTGCCAAATCGTAACCCCACTCTTTGAATTTACCTTCAGTAAATTTCATGATGTTACCTTTGTGAACCAATGTGATTGATTTACATTTTTTATTTTTCAAACCTTCTTTGATAGCTGCTCTAACCAACCTCTCTGTTCCTTCAACAGATACAGGTTTAACACCTAAAGAAACAGTTTTAGGGAATCTAATTCCTGTTACACCCATTTCGTCAATCAAAAATGATTTCAGTTTGTCATTTTCTTCTGTACCATGTAAATATTCAATACCAGCATAGATGTCTTCAGTATTTTCTCTGAAGATTACCATGTTAACCAAAGCTGGTTTTTTAACTGGAGAAGGTACACCCCTAAACCATTTTACAGGTCTAACGCATGCATATAAATCCAATTTTTGTCTGATAGCAACATTTAAAGATCTGAACCCACCTCCAACTGGAGTAGTCAATGGCCCTTTAATCGCTACCAAATGTTCCTTAATATCATCAGTAGTCGCTTTTGGCAACCAATCACCTGGTGTTCTTGAGTTCGCTTTTTCACCTGCATATACTTCTTTCCAGTGTATCTTTCTTTCTCCACCATAAGCTTTTTCAACAGCAGCATCAAATACTCTTACTGCAGCAGCCCAAATGTCGGGTCCAATTCCATCTCCTTCTATAAAAGGAATAATTGGGTGATTTGGTACAACGAGCTTTCCTCGTTTTGTCATTGTTATTTTACTTCCACTCATTATGTATAAGTTTATATTTATGTTCTAATTGTTAATGGGGTGCAAAAGTATGAAAAACAGCGTTTTTATGCACGATTTACATCATTTTGTTTCATAAAAGCCCATTTTCTTAGCTTTTAAGCTATTTTTTTCTTTAAATATCAGTGTTAATGCGCTGAAGAATGTTCATATATACTGAATTTACGATATACAATTTTTCTTTAGTTCAATTAAATAGCATTTTGAAAATGTGTAAATGCAATAGTAACTTATTCTATCAAAGGTTTATTGATCCAAATTGCAGTAAGCTTCAATCTGTTTTAACAATATAAAATTTCTATTTTCCTTGATTATCAATATTACTTATTGAAGGCATATAGATTTAAATAACTCAGCGAAATTTAATTCTAATTACATAGCTAAAATATATTATATATTTGCACTCTTTTTGAAACGAGGTATTGATTTACTGTTCACAAGTCTCCTTCATTAATAAATGAATTAATCAACATAAGATGAAAAAGTATATTAAAAATATTACCCAAAATCCTAAGAATGATATATTATCTGGATTAACTGTGGCATTGGCGTTGGTGCCTGAAGCAGTAGCTTTTGCATTTGTAGCGGGTTTGGATCCTTTAGTTGGTTTATATGGAGCTTTTATAATGGGAATTATCACAGCTGTTTTTGGTGGACGTCCAGGAATGATTTCCGGAGCAACTGGTGCAATGGCAGTGGTTATGGTTCATATGATTCAAGAAGGAAACGCAGTAGGTCAAGCTTTGGATAATGCAATTCCAAACTTAGGATTGCAATGGCTATTGATTACTTTATTGATAGTGGGTATGATTCAAATACTTGGAGGGACATTTAGGCTCGGAAAGTTCGTTCGATTAATACCACATCCTGTGATGATGGGATTTGTCAACGGTTTGGCTATAGTAATTTTCCTTTCTCAATTGACATTGTTTAAAGAAATGGTAGATGGTGAAAGTCAATGGCTTTCTGGTACTGCCCTAATGATGATGCTTGGTCTTGTCATTGTGACTATGTTAATCATGCACTTCTTACCTAAGTTGACAACAAAGGTACCTGCTGCTTTAGCAGCTATAGCTATTGTTGCTGCGATCACAATTTTAGGTGGATTGGAAGTAAGTACAGTAGGATCATTTATAAAAGATGGAGGAGGAGAAGGATTAAAAGGCGGATTACCTGAATTCCAATCACAAATATTTGGCTTTATGGATTCTATAAATGGACATTGGAGCTTAATAATATCTACTGCATTTTTATTAGCAGCTGTTGGTTTAATCGAGTCATTGATGACACTTAACTTGGTTGATGACTTGACTGAAACAAGAGGAAGTGGCAATAGAGAGTGTATTGCTCAAGGAGCTGGAAATATCTTATGTGGACTGTTTGGAGGTATGGGAGGTTGCGCCATGATTGGGCAATCAATTATAAATGTAAATTCTGGAGGACGTGGCCGTTTGTCTGGAATTGTAGCTGCAGTTACATTGTTATGTTTCGTTTTATTTGGTTCTAGTTTAATCGAGCAAATACCAATTGCCGCTTTAGTAGGTGTGATGTTTATGGTTGTTATCGGAACATTCGCATGGAGTAGTTTTAGAATCTTAAATAAAATTCCATTATCAGATGCATTTGTATTAATCGCTGTTTCAATTATTACTGTTTGGCAAGATTTAGCAATAGCAGTAATTGCTGGAGTTATAATGTCAGCATTGGTTTTTGCTTGGAAAAATGCAACAATGATTCGTGCTAGGAAGAGCATTAAGGGTGATGGAACAAAAGTTTATCAAATATGGGGTCCATTGTTCTTTGGATCTGTACAGAATTTCAATTCCAAGTTTGATGTTAAAACTGATCCTCAAAATGTTGAAGTCGATTTTATTGAAAGTAAAGTAAGCGATCATTCAGGTATCGAGGCTTTGAGAAGTATTGCAAATAAGTACTTGGACGCTGGAAAAAAAATAAAGCTAACCCACCTAAGTAAAGAGTGTCAATCATTGTTGATCAAATCAAATCCGGAATGGCATGCTTATATTGAAACGAATATTGATGATCCAAGATATCATGTAGTTACCGATGTAATGGATTTGGAAGTTTAGAATTACTGTAGCATTATTAAATAATATTTAAGCGTAGCATTCCGTAAATCGTCAAGCGAAGCGCGCCCGTAAATCGTAAGCGCAGCGTTCCGTAAATCGTCAAGCGAAACGCTAGCAAAGAGAACGCAGTGAACGTTCGTAAGCGCAGCATTCCGTAAATCGTCAAGCGCAGCGTTCCGTAAATCGTAAGCGCAGCGATACCAATAAGCCCTACCGCATCAAAGTCCCACTCTCGATCAATTTAGAAAAGAAGATGGCATTCGCAAAAAGTTTGCTACCACCTAACCAATATCCTCTAAAATTAGGATTATCAACCATGGCTATTATTCGGCCTTCTCCATGGGCATAACACATAATGCCACCTGATTCTTTAGCTTTTTCTATATTTTCTTTGGATGAATAACCACTTAGCATTGGATTGGAAGTATATACCATCGGAGTAGCCAAGGTATTTGAAACTTCATAAAACTGAGTGCCTTTTTTAAACACAGGTAATGTTGAATTGCTATATCCAAAAAATAATGGATGAGATAAATCGATTTTGGTATTGTAAATAGCACCACCTATAACTTGTGCACTCCGTGATTTTGAATAACCTTTATAGGAAGAGTCACCCTTCTTTTTCTCAACTGTTTTGGGAGTTAATTTATTTGTCAGCCCAAGCTTTTTTGTATAGTTGATAGCTCTCCTGAGAGCAATGATTGTCCCTCCTTTTTCAACCCAATTGATGATTGTAGATGACATGAGATCATCCTTATTATAGGTGCCGTCAGGTAAAATTATTACATTGTATTTGTCAAGGTTGCTATTGTTCATTTGACGTTTGTCTATCATCGTTATTGGCATGTCTAATCTAAAGTCAAACTGGTACCAATTGTCTCCTGCTTCATATGCGTTGATGCCTTCTCCAACGATCATTGCTACCTTTGGAAGTGAAATGTCATTTTGTTTTGGACTTCCCAATGAAAAGCCATCTCTTGAAAAACCAGTTTGTATAACATCAACCTTCTGATTAATTGTTTGACTTTGTGGTATTATCAAATCAAATAGTTCTTTTTTATTCAGAGGTTGATTGGATAACGGTACGATAATAGTGCCTTGTAAAAAATCTTTGTACCCGAACTCCGTTTTTAATCTTGTAGCTTGAGTAAGTACCTTGATGTTAATGTTTTTGCTTAACAGTTTATATAAGTGATTTGGAGCCATAAAACAATTCCAATCCAGAGCTATTGCGTAACTTTTTTCGGTATATGCGATATTGTTGACAATTGATTTTGCTTGTGTGATTTGCTTTAAATCTGAGACGTTAAAATCAGTAGATGCTTCTCCGTATTTGATATCTAAAGCCAATGGAATAGTCCAAGCTGACACATCATAAAATAAACTGTCGTTAAATTGGGTTACAGATTCAAATATTGTTTTGATAAGTGTGCTTTGTTTTTGTTTCTTGGGAATGATATAACTATTATGAGGATCAAAAGTTTGTCCTTTTATTTTGATATCCTTTAATGTTTGGTATACATCAATTTTATGACGTGTCAATAAATCAATGAAGAATTGTGATTTATAATAATCGGGGGACTCGAAAACAAAATATCCATTTGTATTAGGACTATTGTATCTTTTTCTAAAGTAGTCTTGTTTGAAATTTAAAATATCTTTTCGCAATGCGATTGCAGCTTCTTGAGTTGACAATGATGTGACCATTTGGTTTCGAATCGTAAATGGAAAGCTCATTATACCATTATCCGTTTCCCTTAAATGACCTCTTGAACTTGCCTGTTCAAATAATATACCAATACAGCCATTAATATCAGGATAAGTAGAGCCTTTACCGTAGTAAAAGTCGTCAAATGATTCTTTAGTGTAGTACATTGATCCAATAGAATCTAGAAAAGAAGCGTGGTAAGTTCCAATTTCTTCAGTCAAGTCTTGATTAAGCTGTGGTGTGTTTGGATTGGTTCTACTTGGAATACCTGGTTGAAAAAAGAAGGTAGAATTAGATCCCATTTCATGATGATCAGTTAGAATATCTGGCTTCCACTCATGAAAGGTTTTTATTCTTCCTTTGCTGGATGGGTGGATGTTGAAAAGCCAATCTCTGTTTAGGTCAAACCAATAATGATTCGT
This sequence comes from uncultured Saprospiraceae bacterium, assembly GCA_905480605.1. GTDB lineage: Bacteria > Bacteroidota > Bacteroidia > Chitinophagales > Saprospiraceae > RFSX01. The sequence goes on from CAJQRD010000023.1 coordinate 90,492, forward strand.
TCTTCCGCCAGGCCAGACTTCATTAAATTCTCTGCTCTTTGTGTCAGATACTAAGTGTTTGTGCTTATGAGAGTTTGCCCACGTGCTAAACCTTTGCAGTCCATCTGGATTGTAAACAGGATCGATTAAAATTATGGAATTGTCTAAAAGGTTTTTAACTTTTTCACTTTTAGCCGCCAATAAGTAATAGGCATTTAAAATCGCAGCACTGGCACCACTGCTTTCATTTCCATGAATGCTATAACCTTGATAAATGACGATAGGCATATCACTGACATCAAGTTTTTGAGGTAGGGTAGGATCTGTCAAATTTACATGAGCTTCTCTTATTTTGTCAATATTCTGAATGTTTTTCTCACTGCTAATAGTCAAGTAAATAAGCGGTTTGTCTTCATGTGATCTGGCATATTCAGTCAAAAAACAATTTGGACTTTCTTGACATAAGGTCTTCATAAGTAAATAGATCTGTCCATGAGTCACATGCCATTCTCCAATTTGAAAACCCAGTATTTCTTCAGGTGTAGGTACGTTTTGATCGTATTCTATTTCTGGTAAATAGTAGTTCAAATCTACTTGTCCTAAAGTGATGATTGAATTAGTGAATAATAAAATAACAATAAGTACCTTCGCAGAGAAATGTGACATAAATATTGGTTAAGCTTAAATAAAATTATAATGTCTGTGTATTTGTCAAAATTATTAGTCCCAATAGTAATATTTATTATAGTAATAAACCTTTTTTTAAGATTAAAAATCATCAAAAGCTATAGGGAATTGGCAAAAAAAGATGTTTATGTTGATCCTAAATTACTTTTGGATAAGAAAAAATTGGAATCTTTTATTGAGGCCAACCATCCTGAGCATTATGAGGATATCATTACTTTTAAGAAACAACTTAATACTTTAGCCATAATTGCTTCGGTTGGACTGCTGTCAATTTTAATTATTTTTTTAATTGTCCATTCAAACACCTAAGACTAATTTGATTCTTTTAACTTTGTGATAATGAAGTGGTTAAATAAATGTGATGAGCTGGAATTCATGCAAATTTAAAAGGAATTAACATTATGCTTTTAAATTACTTCTTTGTACCGATTTATTCTCCAATAGACGCGATTCAACTATGAAAATTGGCTTATTTGGTTTTGGACACCTGGGAAAGATTCATTTTAAATGTTTGAAAGTAAGTGACTTTCATATCCAAGGTATTTACGATCCTGAATATTACGATCAAGCCAATCATGAAGGGGTACCTTTTTTTACATCACATGAAAAATTATTTGATGAAGTTGAAGCTTGTATAATAGCCTCAACCACTTCAACACACTATGAATTGGTCAAAATGGCTATTGAAAAAGGTGTTCATGTTTTTGTAGAAAAACCAATGACTCAAACATTAAATCAAGCCAATAAGTTAATTAAACTGCTTAAAGAGAAGCCAGAGTTGATTACAATGGTTGGTTTTGTTGAGAGGTACAATCCAACATTTAAGTATATAAAATCACATATTGATAATCCACGCTTCATGGAAGTACATAGATTATCGACTTTCAGTAATCGTGGCCTTGATGTCTCAGTTGTCTTTGATCTTATGATTCATGATTTAGATCTTATTTTGAATCTCAAAGCGGAAAGTATTATTGACATTAAAGCCACGGGTGTAAAGTTAATTACTGATTCTTTAGATATCTGTAATGTTCGTTTAGAATTTAGTGATTTTTCAGTAGCTAATATTACAGCCAGTAGAATGAGTATGAAAAACCTCAGGAAATTCAGGGTTTTTCAAAAGGATTCTTACATAAGTATGGATTTGAATAAAAAAGAAGCTCAGGTTATAAATTTGAGCGATGTTAAGTTGCAAGACAGTATGAGAGTACCTAGCGAGAAAATTGAAAAATATTTCACGTTAAAGTCATCCGGGACACTTAAGGGTAATGCAATATTGGATGAACTCAATGTATTTTACAATTCTATCGTTAATGGTAAACAAACAGCCAGTTCTATGTTTAATGCTTTAAAAACCACTAAATTGGCAGACGAAATCGAAACCATTGCATTGCAATCAGCTAATATTATGTAGTTGTTTAATATGTAAATTGTATAAAACAAATATCTTAAGTGAAAAAAATACTCTTTTTTAGCATTATAGTGATGTTATCTTCTTGTTCTCTATTTGATACTTTCGATGATGTCCCAATGTATCTAGACATTCCTAGTGTGGGCCTTTCTACAACGACAGGCCAAGGTTTAAATACTCAAAAAATTCTGGATGTTGAAGTTTTTGCTGACGGATTCTCTGTAGGGGTGTTTAATTTGCCAGCTAAAGTCCCAATATTAAGTTCAAATGAATCTGTTGAAATTTCTATTTTTCCAGTAATCAGAAACAATGGTATTCTCTCTAATCCAGTAAAATATCCATTCTACGAAAGAGAAGATTATTCTTTTACTTTTGAAGCTGGAGAAGAAAAATTGATAGTACCGGTTTTTAAATATAGATCAGATGCTTTTGTTAAACTAATTTGTGATTTTGAAGTTGGCAATTGTATTACTTTTGATTTTGATGAGAATTTTGATTTAAGATTTGAGCAATCTTCGGAAACAGACTATGGTGATTTTTGTGGTAAAATAACCATTGAAGAAAGCAATACTTTTTTCGAAAAAGCATCCTTTGAGGGAATCCAAAAATCTTCGCTAACTAGTAATATTGTTTTCTTAGAAATGGACTACAGATGTGATAATGATTTTGGCGTAGGCCTTATACTTAGTGGAAGCGGTGAACCAGATTTTCCTGCTTATAAATTGGTACTAAACAAACAAGAAAACTGGAATAAGATATACATAGAAGTTTCTCAATTGTTGGTTAGTAATAATATTGAGTCGTTTAGAGTTCTTTTAGGGACTCCTACTACCACTACAAGTCCGGGAAGCGTATGGGTTGATAATATAAAACTGGTTCATTTTTAATGAAATTAAATTTTCTAAAATATCTTCATTTGAATAATAATTCGATTTAAGTTTATGAAAAGCTACCGTAAACGAGAATTGATTATTTACCGATTTTTTGATTGGCTTACAGCTGCAATTGCCTGGCTATTGTTTTTTATTTACAGAAAACGAATGGAGCAGCCAGATGTATCTTTGACAGAAGTATTTGACGACTCACAGCTTTTCATTGGATTGCTGATTATTCCAATAGGATGGTTGTTCTTATATTCGATATTTGACAAATACCAAGATATTTATAGGTATTCGAGATTTGGAACTCTGAGAAGAACCTTTGTATTATCATTAATTGGCTGTTTGGTGTTATTTTTTTCAGTAATGTTGGATGATAATACATTCAAGTACACATCTTATCTATACCCATTTCTATATCTTTTTGGGTGTCACTTTTTTATCACTTCAATAGTGAGATTGATTTTCTTGACCTGGGCTAAACGTAGACTCAAGCAGGGCAAAATAAAGTACAGCACCTTGTTGATTGGTGGTGATGAAAATGCTGTTTCGTTATATGAAGAAGTTATCAATGAACCTGCTCAATTAGGTCATAACTTTATTGGATTTCTAGATTCAAATGGAAGTAGTCAGAATCACCTAGAATCTAGTATACCTAAGTTAGGTATGTTAACCGATTTACAAAAAGTAATTGAAGAATATGCAGTTGAAGAAGTAATCATTGCAATTGAAACTTCAGAACATGATAAAATAAAACAGATATTAGACGTACTGTATTCATTTAAAGATGCAGTCTTGGTTAAAATTATTCCGGACATGTATGATATTATGATTGGTACGGTTAAAATGAATCATGTTTTTGGTGCAGTTTTAATAGAAATTGATCAAGAATTAATGCTGAATTCAGAACGTATTATTAAAAGGGTTATTGATATTGTTGTTTGCGCTATTTTATTTCTTTTGTGTATTCCATTGTATGCATTTATAGCCATTCGTGTTAAATTTTCTTCTAAAGGTCCTCTATTTTTTAAACAAGAAAGAATTGGTAAAGACGGTATTCCATTTGATATAATAAAATTCAGATCGATGTCTGTTGATGCTGAGCAAGATGGACCTCAGTTGTCAAATGATGATGATCCTCGAATTACAAAATGGGGTAGGACAATGCGGAAGTACAGATTGGATGAACTGCCTCAATTTTATAATGTTTTAAAAGGTGATATGTCTTTAGTTGGTCCAAGACCAGAGCGCCAATTTTTTATAGATAAAATAGCGAAAATTGAACCGTTGTACAAACATTTGTTAAAGGTTAGACCGGGTATAACATCAGCAGGACAAGTTAAATTTGGTTACGCTTCGAATGTTGAACAAATGGTCCAAAGAATGAAGTTTGATTTGATATATCTTGAAAACATGTCTTTGGCATTCGATTTTAAAATATTGGCTTATACAGCACTTATTTTAATTCAAGGAAAAGGAAAATAGATGAGAAAGTTTGGCTTGATTGGATTATCACTTACACACACTTTTTCTCCCAGATATTTTGAAGAAAAGTTTAAAAATGAGGGTATTTCAAATGCTGAGTATAAAGCATACGAAATTGAAAGCCCAGAGGAAGTCATCGAGCTTTTTAGTAATGATATTTTAGGATTAAATGTGACCATTCCTTATAAGGAATCTGTAATTCCCTTTTTAGATGATTTAGATGATACAGCGCTTTCTATTATGGCTGTTAATACAATTAAGAAAGTCGGGAATGATTTGATAGGTTTTAATACTGATCTTTATGGATTTGACAATAGTATAGATCCAGAGTTCTGGAAGCTTGATAAACGAAAAGGTATAATACTCGGTACAGGTGGAGCATCTAAAGCGGTCAAGAATGTATTGGAAAACCATGATTTTGAAGCTATTTTAGTCTCCAGATCTGGAAATGGAATGGCCTATGATGAATTAAACGAAGAAGTTATTCAAAATGCTTCTATAATAGTGAATACTACACCTTTAGGTATGGCTCCAAACATCAATTCTTGTCCCTCAATACCTTATCTACATATTACTAATGAACATTTAGTTTATGATCTTATTTATAATCCTGAAAAAACCTTATTTTTAACCCTAGCTGGTGCTAACGGAGCATCTGTCCAAAATGGATTGACCATGTTGAAGTTACAAGCCGAAAGATCATGGGAAATTTGGAATAATGTTTCTTCTTAAAATACAATATAAAATTTTGTGAATTGATGGAATCAGAACCCAGTACTAAATTAGATTTTGAAAATACTGAAATCGCTTTTAGTTATAAGTCAGATAAAGAACTGAAAAGACTTAAATGGTTATTCACTATGATGAATAATTCTGGATTGGTAAAACTAGGGTCTATGTTTACCCCTTTAGCGCTTAAGCTTAATTTACCTTTCGTTCGCCCTGCGTTAAAAGCTACTATTTTCAAACAATTTGTTGGAGGTGAGAATTTATTAGATACTCAAAAGACTATTGATTTACTTTTTCGATATGGTACATTGACAATATTGGATTATGGGGCAGAATCTAAAACTTCAGAAGATGAGTTGGATGCTGTTATGAGTGAAACTATAATGGCTATCGAATTGGCAGCTTCTAATAGTTCTGTTCCTGTTGTAAGTACCAAATTAACTGGATTGGCTCCTAATGATTTATTGACAAAAATGCAAACTGATGCAGAATTAACTGGAGGTGAACAACGTCAAAAAGATAAGCTGTACTCAAGAATTGACAGTATATGCAAACGTGCTCATGATTTGAAAGTCGGTGTTATGATTGATGCCGAAGAAAGTTGGCTACAAATTTCAATTGATAATCTTGTTGATGAAATGATGGCGTTATACAATAAGTCTTCTGTTATCGTATCAAATACTTTTCAATTATACCGCCATGATAAGCTGCAATTTTTAAAAAAATCTCATTCAAAAGCAAAATCTAACGGTTACATGTTAGGTGCTAAATTAGTGCGGGGTGCTTACATGGATAAAGAAAGGGCATATGCTTTAGAAAATAATATTGATTCTGTTATTAATATTGATAAAGATGCAACAGATCTAGCCTATAATAATGCTTTGAAATATTGCGTTGAAAATTATGAAACTATAGGTTCAGTTTGCGCATCTCATAATGTTAAAAGTAATCTGTTTCAGGCTGAGTTAATAGAGAAAAATAATATTGATAAATCGCATCCGCATTTGAATTTCTGTCAGTTGCTTGGTATGAGTGATAATATAACTTTTAATCTGGCTCAGGGCGGATATAACGTAGCAAAATACCTGCCTTATGGCCCTTTGAAAGAAGTTGTACCATATTTGATAAGAAGAGCAAAAGAAAACACCTCTATTACTGGAGATATGAGCAGGGAGCTTAAGCTTATTGAAACGGAATTGAAGAGAAGATATCTTTAATTAATACGCACCTATTCTCAATAAAACCAAAGTACAAGCATTTTCTACTTTTATATTTTGGGCACGAAGCTTCTTTGAAAACACAGCGTTTTCTGTGCCTGGGTTAAATATGACTCTCTTCGGATTTACTGATAGTATATATTCCATTATTTCATTTTGATGTTGAGGTCCTATATATATACTAATTGTATCGATTCCTGTATGCACCATTTGTTTTGTATCAAAGTCGATTCCGTGTGCATTTCCAGCCCTTTTACTATTAGCAATAACAGTATATCCTTCTTCTTGTAACATTTTCATGGCTTTGTTGGAGTATCTTTCAGGTTTTGTAGAGGCTCCAATAATTAGCGTCTTTTTATTCAATTGTTTTTTTTTATTATAACCAATCAGTTTATATCATTGTTCATTCTATACATTTAAAGCATACTTATTAATTATTTATAAATAGGAGTAGGGGTATTTTTGTTTTTTATTGTCTTTATACTGTGATGCAGTTGAAAGTAAAATCTTTAACAGTGTTGTGATAGAATATTTAAGGGTGCTGTCAGACCTTGATCTACTTGATCTAATTTGGCTAAAGATAAAATTTATGTGTTTAGATGAATGAAAATGTCATCTTGTGTTGAAATAAAACCTTTCGAGTTATAGGTTTTAATTAATGATTAAGTAAAACTTCGACTTTTTAGCCGAGGTTTTTTTTTGCTATTTCCTATTTTTTAAGATTTATATTCGTATCGTTAAATACTTTTGGTCAAACAGACTTATCTTGTTTTCTCATACATGCTTTGGGAATATTAAAAATATTGAAAAGCGAATTTAAAATGCACTATTCTATCAAAATTTATTTTGCAACCATTTGTAAATCATTAATTTATACTTTGCCTCGCCGTTTGTCGCTATATGCTTTTTCCGACGGGGACGGTAGCGCTTTCCCAATCTTAAACTGATGTTTTAGTTTTCTCTTATTAAAGCAAGATCTACTTGTTTTAATCTACTGGAGGTGGACCACTCATTCATATCTTGAAAGATAAATAAAACAATTCCGATTCCGATACCACCCAAAGTATTTTAAGTAGTTATGTGTGGACTATCAACGGACAATTATTTTACCAGAAAGACAATTTAAATGAAAATAGATGCTTGCACCTGCTAGGTTTTTTTACATGGATTATTTGTTTTTAGTACAATCGCGAGAGGTGGTAACAATAAGACTTACAAATGTTATTGTAGAATAAGATTTTAGGTTAGTATTAAAACCTTAGCTTTCAATTTAAAGATCGATTATCTACAGTACAATTGATGAATTCTTAAAATCATCTTTTTTATAAGCCTTTTACCTCATTGATATTCAGTAATTTAGATAATTATTAAAAATATATTTAAAAAAAATATAATGTGTAATAGGGGTAATCTCTTACTGAAATGTCTTGAATGTGTAGAGTAGTAGATGAAGTAAATATCAATATGCTACTCATGTGTTTATCGATATTTCGTAAAAATTATAGTATAATCGATCTTAATTAGTATATTAAGACTTGCTTTTCAGATTTGGAAAGTAGGTGACATTTTAGCTTTTAGAGATGATTATATTGAATTAATTTGCGCCATTTTAGCAAATTTGCGCCTGAAGTAAACGCAGACCTAACCTTTGACCTAGAGAATGAAACGAATTAAACACTCTTCACCCGGAGTATTTATTTTTTGTTTTGATGCAAACAATGCGTCAATCAATAATAGTATATGCAATCCTCGCGTACCACATTCCTTAGTTTCTAATAAAATATTTTTACAAAATTATAAAGCGCTGAATCGTCTAAATTCAGGGCATAGCTTTTTGGGATTTAGTTCTTTTAACTCAAGTACCTTTGAATTGAGAAACAAAATCTTAAGCCCTACAGTTAACTCAAATCAATTTCAGATACTTTCAACAAAATTTTGGAGCAAGGCAGTGTGCGACACGTATAATGCCGTCTTTTGTTTTTACCAAAATTTAACTCAGACTTTTACAAAAATAAAGTGGTCTTATATCGCTAGCGGTATAGGGTTTTTTCTATATAGAACAACAGTTAATAACACTAACAACCTAATATAATGAGAAACCCAATTGAACCTTTGTTTGTATTTCTTTTCATATTTATAAGTTTTAGCTTAAGTGCTTTCTCTGAAGATGCATCATTAAAATGGAATGAGTCAAGCCATTACCTTTCTAATGATATTGAAATAAATGCTGATTTTAACTTATTGACCCTTGATGATTGTTGTGAGGAAGTTGGTGGTAAACCCGCAGAACTAACCTTCAAATTTGTTGGAGGCGGTTGTGCTGCTGATAACAACTCTCAAGAGAGTAAGTCAAATTGTAGTGGAGGAGTTCCTGGTTCAGGACCTTATAGCTTTTCTGCTTCTGATAAAGACAATAATGTATTTCAATCTGGTACTGTTTCTGCAGGAACCATTTTTACAATTAGGAATGGAGGTAATAACCTACCAAACCCAACTTTTATAAATATCAACAATGGTCAGGAAGAAATTGAGGTGCATACTTCATGTTCTGCACCACTTGTTCCTGGTGAAAGATTTGGTAGCTTGGAATTGTTATCCTTGTTAACTGATGATGGCGAACAATGTGGTGATCCGTGTCCAGATCCAGGAATTAAATCTGAGGCAATTCAGTGTATAGAGGATCAGGCTATATTTAGCCTTACGAACCCTGATTTTAGTGTTAATTATTTTTGGACTTTTGGCGAAGGATCTTCACCATCTAGTTTCTCAGGAATTAATCCTCCATCTATAAGTTATTCATCTGTTGGTTTAAAAACAATAACGATATTACAAGATGGTTCTTGTCCAGTTAGTGTAAATATAAATGTAGGAGAGTGTGAATGTCCAGATCCTGTTATCGATTTTGATCTGGCATGTGCCGGAATACCTGTAACTTTTTCCACTGAAGACTTGGGTGAAGGATTTATTTATGAATGGAATTTTGGAACAGGTGCTGTACCAAGTTCAGCTTCAGGTAAAGGTCCTCATTCTGTGACTTATGGATTCACAGGATCGGCATCTGTAACTGTTGATGTAGAAAGAGAATGTGAGGATCAAATAGTTCCTACGAACTGTTGTGATGAATTTGGAGCAAAAACAAAATCAATCACATTTAAATATGTAGGTGGAGGTTGTGCTGCGGACAATAATTCTCAAGGTAGTAAATCAGGTTGTTCTGGAAATGCCAACAATGCCAGTCCTACTAATATTAAATTATATGAAGGTTCTACTACATATTTTAATGGTACAGTAAGCTTGGGTGAAACATTTACGGCTACTGCCAGTAATGAATTTAGAGCAAATACAGATTTTATGATCAACAACCAGGAAACTGGATTTTTTCATACTTCTTGTTCACAACCATTGGGTATAGGTGATCAGTTTGGATCTCTTTTAATTATTGGTATGACCAGTAATGATGGTGAAGTATGTGGAGAAGGTGGATCTGGAGGAGGATCTGGCTCTGACTGCTGTGATGATGTAAGTGGTAAACCAACTGAATTGACATTTGTATTCCAAGGAGGTGGTTGTGCGGTAGACAATAATTCTCAAGGAGATAAATCTGGATGTGACGGTGGTGTTAATGGAACAGGGCCATTCAGCTATAAGGCTAAGGACAAAGACAATAATGTGTTCCAAACAGGAACTATTAACCTGGGTCAATTATTCCTTATTAAGGATGGCGGATCTAATTTACCAAACCCTACGTTTATTGAAATAAACAATGGGCAGGAAGAAATCGAAATTCATACTTCTTGTTCTGCTCCTATAGTAATGGGTGAAAGATATGGTAGTCTTGAATTGGTTGGAATGGTCACAGAGTACAACGAATCTTGTGCACCATATATACCACCTGTAGTATGTTTCCCTTGCATGGCAACAAAGACAGTTTATTTTGAAATAGAAATTCCATATGAATGTCCTGAAGATGAAGACCTGGACTGTTATGATGATTTACCGTATGTGACAAGTGAACCAGTCCTTTACTGTGGTGGTACTTCAGAATATGAGGATAAAGTATTATCATATACATGTCCTGATATACAAACTATCGAAAGAAAATGGACAATTACAATTCCATGTGATGGCGAAGGATCAAATGGGGGTACATCTAATGGTGTAAGCGCTTCTAATTGGTCTCATGCCGGTGGTCATTTTGACCAAAGCAGCTTAAATGAATTATTTGATGGCAACATTTCTAATGGTGATAGATTACATCAAGAAAGTACTATTACAGGAGTATTTTCAAGCCAGAATAGTTCATCAGATAAAATCCAGATACACTGGAGTAATGAAGAACAGGATTCCAACAATTCTGATAAATGGATCGGTATTGATGTATTTGTGTCATCGAATGGTGGTTCAACGACTACTACCTATTCGACTTCTTTTGACCCACTTCCAGTAACAGGAAATCAGGTTTTTGAGATCACACCTGGGATCCCATTTGATTATATTCAAATTAAATCAAGACAAGGCGAGAATGATGGGAAGGATCCAATCATAAGTGAGGTTATGGTTAATGGTTCTTCCATTCCAGTAAATGGAGGAGGATCTGGAAGTGGATCAAGCTCAGATTGTTGTGACGATGTAAGTGGAAAACCAACAGAATTGACATTTATATTCGAGGGAGGCGGATGTGCTGCTGATAATAACTCCCAAGGAAGCAAGGCTTATTGTATAGGAGGTGCTACAGGTTCTGGGCCATTTTCATGGACTGCCAATGATGGAGGTAGCGTTTTCCAATCTGGAACAGTTTCATTAGACGGATCATTTACAATAAAAGATGGTGGTGCTAAGCTACCTAACCCTACAATAATTAAAATTAATGGTGGACAAGAAGAAATAGAAATTCATACTTCATGTTCTGCTCCTATTGTAATGGGTGAAAGATATGGAAGTCTTGAGTTAGTGGCTATGGTTACAGAGAATGGAGAAACTTGTTCTCCGCCTCCACCACCACCACCTCCACCTGGAGAGTGTGAAGTAGAGTTCGAATGTATTCAGATTATTACTATTAATAGTGATCCACCAACAATAACATGTCCTCCTGATATGACAGTGGAATGTTGCGAATATATTCAAGTAGGAGTCCCAACTGTTTATACCTCATGTGGAGAAGACTATACTTTAGTAGTTGAGGGTCCATATAAGGTCAGTGGAAAAGACGATTGTCCAGGCGCTAAATATGAAATTAAGTATACAGCTACAGATGAATGTTACCGTTCAGTGAGTTGTGTGCAAACATTTACAATTTATAATGAAGGACCAACAATAGTATGTCCATCTGATGAAACTGTTGAGTGCTACAGTTATATTCAAGTAGGAATCCCAACAGTGACAACATCATGTTATTTAGGATATGATGTTACAACATCCGGCCCTCATTTGGTATATGGCCAAGCTGATTGTCCAGATTCGAAATATGAGATAA
>CAJQRD010000024.1 GCA_905480605.1 uncultured Saprospiraceae bacterium
CTTTTAGTAATATGGAAGAGCTAAAAAAATGGCTATACAGTACAGTAAATAAAATGGAAAGCACAACTATAAAATCCATCGTCAGCAATCATCATTATTTAAATGCGTTTAATATGACATTTTAAATATTAAATGGTATAACAACACTTCCGTCCTCAATAATGTTTTCTACCTTTACCGTACACTTTTCATTATAATGTTTGATTGATTTTTCAATTAGTCCTTCTGCCAAAGCAGACATCTTTCTTTCACTTTTGTAAGTCATAATTAAATCACCGTTATCTGATTCATATGAAATGAACTTAGGCAAAGTAGCATCTGGGTATAGTTTTAAGACTTCAATATGAATGTGCTTATCTATTGAATGTAAAAAAGCAAACGCACCATCTACAGATGAAAAAAAATGGGGATAACTTTTCAGAAAAACATCGAATAAATACTTGCCAAATTCTTTCAGCAGAGTTTTTGGATCAATTTTCACTTTATCTGATAAATTCATAAGTAACTTAACAATCTCTGAATGAGGATATGTTCCAACAGATGTATAAATTCCATCTGTGCTCAATTTGGATTCACTTATTATTTGGTCAACCACTTCATAACCGAATCTTTCTTCTACCATATCTAAAAACTCAGTAAAAACTATTCCTTTCATCCCTTTTTTTTATGTTGATAAAAACTTTAACGTTTTGAGAAGTTGTCAAGCAATTTACTACACTTATAACCAATGACTAAATAATATGAAACAAGTGTAAATTATAAGCCATAAATATTTATGACTTATAATTATAGTTACAAATTAAACAAGTATTTACCTTCCAAAGGTCCAAAAGTGAGGACTTACAATGTCATTTTGTACATCGCTAATAGATAAATAATCATTTACTGCAAATGAAAAATATTTCTCATAGTATCATCAAAGTATACACCTCAAATCTTGCATTCAATTCCTAATATCCATTCAGTTCATGAATTAATTTCATATAAATAGTAGATAGATTTTTACGGATGAAATAAACATCACTCAGATATTGATATTTTTCACTCTACTCAATTAATTTGACTGTGTGTTATCAATCCAACGCCTGGTTTTGTTGCATAAAATGTTCATTCAAGACTCATAATAGAATGTCATTTTATGTTTCTGGCTCAGTCCTTCTATTACTTTTCGAGATCAGTCATACATAAAATTCAGAATACTGGTTCAACTATTATATAAATACTCACATTTTTAAAAAAGAATAATATGTACATATTTTAAAGCGCTATTCAGATAGTTTATTTTATTGCTTTGCCTAACGATTCACTTCCTCCCACTATTGGCAATTGAATATTTGTCGCATCTAAATCAATTGATAGTTCAGTTCCTGGAGCTGGCCAAAGCGTGAATTCTTTATCACTTGAAAATATCATCAGCCCTATTTGTTGGCCCTTAGGAATAATTTGATCGTCAGGCATTAAATCAAAAGATACTTTGTAAAACTCTCCCGGAATCAAAGGTTCACTTTCAGTTATTGACTTATGGTTTTGCGGATCTGCCCAGCCACGTGTTATAATATTATCTGTAATCTTAGACCTTCTCCCTTCTGTCCATGGCAATGAAACCAACCAAACAGAAAGGTTTGCTGCAGGTTTACTGCTTGACACCATAACAGTAATTTTTGGAGTGCCCGATATATGCACATCTTCAGACAGTGTCGGTGTCACATACATTAATCTATGATCTGTAATTTCAGCTTGTGCCAACGAAGACCCTTTAAAAGAATAGTTGTCAATCAATGTTTCACTTCCTTGGTCATTGAGTTTTTCAATATTTAAACTTCCTGCTTCAGGTGCCCCTGCGCTGAGATAAAGCGTTACATCTGATGCTTCAGGATTCGGATAATCCGCATATGCTGTAGGATTACCTCTTTTATCATTTTCACGAACTATCCATGCCCGTGCATCCTTCTCTACACCATTCTCCACACCATGTAAATAATGTGTAAACCATCTGTTCATCATTTTCATTGGTGGAGGACCACCATGTCCATTTTGGTGATAGTAAATTTGGCAAGGCAGACCTTTAGCTTTAGCGGCCTCATATATTCTATAACTATGTTCTGGCATCACATTCCAATCATTAAATCCATGTGACATCAATAAGGCAGCCTTCATGGGTTCCATATCATTTAGGTAATCACGTCCAGCCCAAAATTCATTATAATCACCTGTAATTCTATCCATGCCATTCTTCATTTCTGTGTCTCTTACGGTTGCATTGTTATAAGCGCGCTTTGATTCATCACCACTATGAATATATTCATAAAGCACATCGATATCTTCACCTAAATATCCTCCAGGAGACCGCACTAAACCATTTGAACGATAGTAGTGATAATAAGAAGTGTTTGGTGCGATAGGGATAATCGCTTCCAATCCATCAACTCCGGTAGTTGCCGCGGCCAAAGGAATCGTACCATTATAAGAAGTGCCTGTCATACCAACTTTACCTGTTGACCAGTAAGCCATAATTTTTTCATCTCCATCGATGGAAGTGTAGCCAGGTATACGGCCACATAGCCAATCAATCACAGCTTTAGGAGCTAATGATTCGTTGTCACCCCCAACAGTGGGTGATCCTTGAGAAAGTCCTGTTCCCGGAGATGAAGAGTGTACCACTATGTATCCTCTTGGCACCCAAGTTTTAATATGAGAATTGGAAATGATTGGTCTTTCTCCTGTTCTCACAACCTCTGGATGAACATGGTCTTTTGGAGTAGCACCAAGTTCATGCTTAACATCCCAGAACAAACCGTCAATATTTGGAGCCCCACCTGCAAAGTAAGGACTAGATACATATATAATGGGCAATTTAAGTCCTTCCGTATCTGTTTGTTGAGGCCTAGTAACCGCTACATGCATTCTGTCTAGTTTCCCATCTCCATCTGTATCAAACTCTGCCTCAACCCAGAGATCATGTCTAACCCACATCGAAGAATCTACAAATCCTGGGATTACCTGAGCTTCTCCATTTTCAAAAACAGGAACGGATAGATTTGACGTTTGAGCACTTATTGAAAATATAGAAACCATTAATAGTGCTGTCGAAAAAGTTAATTTGGCTAGTTTTATCATAATTCAGTATTGTAATATTGTTTGTGGCGTGGTTAAGCAACTAATTTAGCAAATAAAATCCAAAGAGAAAATTGACTATTTTTTCACCAGTCGATTATTTGCAAGCAATTGGTTATAAATATTGTTGTACCCATTTGTTACTGCTATTAAACAGTGTCAGGTTACTGTCTTACAACTGTCATAACTATGTCTCATCGATTCCAATCTCAAAAAAAGATTAATACTTATCTTTGATTAATAAGTAATATTAAAAAAACTAAAGTATAATGAGTTCTAATACAATTAATCTAAGAGATATTAAAAAAATGAGACTAGAACGTCATTGGTCTCAGGATCAACTAGCAGAAATGAGTGGTTTAAGTATAAGAACAGTCCAACGGATTGAAAATGGTGGAAATGCAAATTTAGAATCTTTAAAATCCTTGGGAGCTGTTTTTGAAACGAATATTACTGATTCAGATAAGAAAGTGGAAATAGAACAGATTAGAAAAGAAGAGGAGTATGTTCAAAATATTATCGGCTTCTATAAACTTCTTGCAATCGCAATATTAAGCTTGGTAGTTCCATTTATTCTTGCTGTTAGTGATTCGGCCAATTGGATTGTTTTTTTATGGATACTACTTTCTTGGGCAGTATTGTTAGCGATTTATTCACTTAATGTTTTTGATTTCTTTGGTGATGAATGGAAAAGAAAGTTGATTAACAATAGATTCAAAAAGTAAAAAGAATGTATTGGACACTATCCAATACATTCCTTTTCTTTCTCTATTTAGAGAATCAATATTACAAGTTAAAGATATTAATTAAGCCACGATACTCTTGGATGCATGATGAAAGAATCGCAGGGTGCCACGTTTAACTACAATGTTCCACAGAATAATAGAATCTACTCTTTGGCTTTATCAGGGAAGTATTTCTTCATGAGTTCTTTCCATCTAGGATCTTTTCGCATCTTCCAAAGTTTTGGATTTGTTTTCAACTTAAAGAGAGAAAAACTTTCCTTTCCAGCGCCTAGCTCCAACCCTTGAGCAAGGTATTCAAATGCTTTGTCTGGTTGTTCTTTTACCAAAGAAAGTCTTACTAAATATATATAAACTTCAGAATTTAAAGGTTCCATTTCCAAAGCTTTGTAAAAAGCAGTTTCTGCTTTTGGCAGACTGTCAGGAAGATTTGCATAAATAGTTCCGAGTTGGCAATATATCTGTGCTTCTCCTGGGCCGTATTTTATAGCTATTTGGGTCCAGCTTAAAGCTTCATCCAATTTTCTATTTATAAATTTCAAAGTACCCAAACCCGCATATGCCCTCCAGAATGTTGAATCAATTTCTATGCATTTTAAAAGTTGTTCTTCGGCTTGTTTCCAACGAAAAGTACTTAGATAAAGTTGCGCTAGGTTGTTGTAGATTCCGACGACAGCTGGATCTAATTCGATACTTTTTTTTATGTAAAACTCGGCCTCATCAAATCGCCGTAACTTCATATACAAAGTAAATAGTCCGTTTAAGGTCCCAACAAGTAAAGAATCCATACTGTATGCTTTAAGTAAAAACTCTTCTGCTTCTGCGTATCTTTCAGAATAAATATAAGAAATTCCAAGATTTGAATATGGTATATTCTGCGTCGAATCAAGTTCAATTGCTTTGGCTGAATGCTTTGCTGATTGAGTGTACAACTTTTGAATAAAATACAATCCTGCCAAATTAGCCGAAGTTGTAAAAACAGAGGAATCTATAGCCATGGCTTTTTGGTAAAAAAATTCAGCTTTATCATACTGGTTGGTATATTTATAATAGCTACCCCAATTATTGAGGTGAATTACGTTGGATTGTAAAGCAGAAAAATCTATCTTATCGGCCAATTCTAAAAAATGTTTAGCTCGAGCAGTATCTAGTGTGAAATTTCCATGGAGATACATACTGCCCATTGAAGAGTAGGGTTCGAACCATGTAGGAGCAAATTCCACTGCTAAATGAGTATAATATTCGGATGAATCAGGAGAGTCCATTTGGTGAAAATGAACCTTTGCCATTGATAGAAATGTATGTGGTGAATTGGGAAGTAATTGAAGTGATGCTCGATATTTAGACAGAATTTTTTCACCTAATACTTTGTCTGGATTTTTTAGATCCATGTGCATTAAATATGCTTCGAAATAAAGCTTACGCGCCTTCAAAACAGGAGACATGTAATGCCCTTCACCTAACAACTCTGCTGCCCTGTCGAGGTACTGAGGATAAGCGCCGTATTTTGCTGATTTGGTTATTTTGGAAAGCACATATTCATTTAAGTCACTTTTCAACCAATTATTCATTACTTGTTGGGCATCATCCTGAAGGGCCGCTGCATAGTTTCGTCTCATGCTCGAATATAATTTTTCAAGCTTTGGCTCAGAAATGAGTATTTGATAGTAAGCTTCTGAGCATGCATTTTTTGGAGATAAGAAATTCTTTTCTTTTAAAGATTTTTGAAAAGCTATGTAAGTTTCTACTATACTAGAATCGACTTCAGCCAAAACATCTTCTTCAATTCCACGTGATGCGGTACTGTTAAAATAATGATTCGCTCCTTTTTTCCTTGCTTTGACTTGTGCTAAAAGATCAGGAAAAACTTCGGATATTTTTTCAATTTTATTTCCAATAACCATCGGATTTTGACTGAGAGGAGCAACTTCCTCAGTCACTCGATCTTCAAGGTAGCGACCGATTTCTTTTAGACTCACTTGACCATCTTCATTGTTGTCTGCTAACCCCATAAGGCCATCAACTAAATGATAACTAAAAGCTCCTCGACCACCTCCCCATTGCTTTCCCTCAATACTGTATTCTTCAGGCTGACAAGAGAGAATTTTAATTTCATTTGCATATTGTTTGGCGAGATTGGAACCTGTAATTTGAGCACCTCCGACCGTACTTCCTGATAACTTACCAGATCGACAAGCGTCAGTGATGACTATGACTTTTGCTTTATTTTGAATTGAAAGAGTTGATATGACCTTTTGCAACATAGACAAAGCAAATGCTCCGCCTGCCATATAAACTCTAGCTGGCGCGTCCCAACAAAGTAAAAAACCGGGTTGTGTCAAACTTTTTCTTTCTACATCACCATGCCCAGAAAAATAAATAATCACTTTATCGTTTTCCTTGACAACTTCCCAAAGCCAATCAAGCGCAATGGCAAATTGAGCAACGGTTGCTTCTTCGTTCAATAAGACTTTCAGATGATCTTCATCCAATGAACCCCCAGTCGATGATTGTAAGAAAGCAGCAAAAGCCATGGCATCTTTATCAGCAAAACTAAGGTCAGGAATACCCTCATCTTGGTAATCTGATATACCAACTACGACGGCATACGTTTGTCCATTTGATACCCCCGATTTGAAAACTGGAGTTAAGCCCTTTTCTTGCCCGTGAACAAAATGGGTAAAAAAAGTAATTAGTAAAACTAATATATATTTCATTATGCTATGTTTTCCTTTTATAACTTAAATCTATAATGCAATTACTTAGATGAGGTTTTTTCTTGCAATTTCCTTTTAGCTAGGTTTCATTGCAATTTTCAATCTACAAATTTTCTATAAATCGACACAATCCATTGAGCCAATATCATAGCAATCTCTTTGTTTATACAGAATACCAAAGTCTACTCTTTACCCTGATAAGGAAAAAACTTATTCATGAACTCATCCCATCTTGTCTTCTCCTTTTTCAGTTCTTCAAAATCGGGAAGGCCGTCAAAAATAGTAATTGGTAACACCTTTCTATGTCCAATATCTTTTTCAAATGCTTGTTCTAAGTATTCCCAAGCCGCTTCTTGTTGCTTTTTCTTTAATGCAAATTGACTTAGGGAAAAATAAATTTTCGGGTTATTAGGATTCATTTCAAGCGCTTTGGAAAAGGCAGTTTCAGCATCTTTGAAGTCTTCCATATTTTGCATATAAATCTTCCCGATATTTATATAAAGTTGAGGAATCGGCGGACCAAGCGCTATTGCTTTTTTTGCCATTTCTATAGCTTTATCCAATTTATCCATCAATCTGTAAACACCGCCTAAGTTAGAATAAGCAGGCCATAAAGTTGAATCTAATTGGATAGTTTTTTTATAGTATTTTTCAGATTTTTCATATTGGTTTATTTTTGTATAATATTGTGCTATTGTCATAATATTCATTATCGAAATTGTATCCAATTCAATGATCTTTTTGTAAAATTTTTCTCCCTCTTCGATCCGGTTTGTCATAGAATATAAATTCCCCAACCATCTCAATGTTTGTACGAAGGTCGAATCTAGTTTAAAGGAATTATTAAATTGTTCTTCTGCTTCTTCAAAACGATCGGTTCTAAAATACACAATTCCCAAATTACTTGATATTATACGGTTTGTTGGATCGAGTTCGATAGCTTTTTTATATTGTGCCTCTGCCCCTGCAAAGTTTTCTTGACTCACATAAACATTACCCAAATTGCTTTGAGCGGACACTTTTGAGGAGTCTATTGCGATAGCCTTTTCATAAGCCGAAATTGCTTTATCTAATTGTCCTGATCTATAATAATAACTTGCCCAGTTTTTAATGTGTAAATAATTTGATTGAGATGCAGTTGAGTCTACTTTATCTGCTAGTTTCAAGTAATATTTTGCTTTTTCTAAACCATTCCCGCTACTATTAAAGCCAGTAGTGTAAAAGTAAGCCAAATTTGAATATGGCCGAATCCACGTCGGAGCCAACTCCACTGCTTTTTCGGCGTAAAAAGCTGCAGAATCCCTTTCCACCATTTGGAAAAAATAAACCATCTCCATTGAATAGTATGCTTGAGGAAAGTTGGGTTGCCAAACCAAGGCTTCTCGATATTTCGCTAATATTTTTTTCCCAGTTCAGGATCAGCATTTCGAAGGTCAACATGCATCAAGTATCCTTCAAAATAATGTTTTCGAGCCTTCAGGTAAGGATATATATAATGCTCGGAACCAAGCAACTCAGCTGCTCGTTCAAGATAAGCAGGATAAAGTTTGTATTTGGACTCTAAAGTTATTTTTGAGAAGGCTCCTTCCTCTGGGTCATTTTCCATCATCTTTTTAAGTACCTGTTGCGCATCATCCTGCAAGGCAGCGGCGTAGTTTCTACGCATCGTATTGTACAGTTTTTCTAACTTAGGCTCCTGGATCAATTGTTTATAATAAAAATCAGCACAGGCGTCAGCAGGTAATAAGAATACCTTGTTTTCCAAAGCCTGATTGAAAGCCACATATTGCTCTTGAATTGTAGTATCTAATGCTGCCAAGATATCATCTTCAATTCCCCGGGATACCGTAGCATTAAAATATTGCATCTTCTCTTTTTTCCCTTTTTTGAGTTGTGCTAAAAGTTCAGGAAAGACGTTGCTTAACTTTTCCGTTTTGCTCCCTATAACCATAGGGTTTTGGCTTTGCGGAGCAACTTCACCAGTTACATTATCTTCAAGATATCGACCGATTTCTTTGAGGGTCACGATATTGTCGTCATTGTTGTCTGCCATGCCAGAAAGTCCGTCGAGCAAGTGATAGCTGAATGCACCTCGACCACCTCCCCACTGCTCTCCTTCGATGCTGTATTCGTCGGGTTGACAAGAAAGGATTTTGATCTCGTTGGCAAATTGTCCAGCGAGGTTTGCAGCTGTAGCTTGAGCGCCTCCTATGGAACTGCCCGCCAACTTTCCGCTTCTACAAGCATCTGTGATCAGAGTTACTTTTACCTTATTTTGAAGAGAAAGTGTGCTGACAATATCCTTGAGAAAAAACAAAGAATATGTGCCTCCACCTGTATAAGCTAAGGAAGGAGCATCCCAACAAAGTAGAAAGCCTGGTTGGCTCATGGATCTCCGTTCAACATCTCCGTGTCCAGAAAAATAAATTATTACTTTATCTCCTTCTTTGCACTCGTCCACCAGCCACCAAAGTGCTGCATCAAATTTTCCAAGTGTAACTTGTTCGTTGGTTAATAATTTGAGGTGATCCTCATCCAGTTCACCACCTGCAGGCGATCGCAAAAAATTAGCGAATGCCTCTGCATCTTTATCGGCAAATTGTAAATCTGGAATTCCCTCGTCCTGATAGTTGGAGATACCAACAACAACGGCGTAAGTTTGTCCTGTCGCTGCACTTTTATTTAAAATTGGAGTCAAACCTTTTTCTTGAGCGAACAAAGAAAAAGTTACAAATGCGATTGAAAAAACGAGTAGGTATTTCATGATTCTGCTATTTATATCAAAGAGGCTTTTAAATCTAAAAAAATGCAGTAAAAAATATTTTACAAACGAATGTTTTATCCCTTCTTCGCTTGAAATTATCACATATATTATTTAAATTAATATAATTTGATCCTTTGTAATACTCGACTTAGCTTATATCTCAGTTAAAACTTCAAAGACACGCAGACGGCTACGAATGTGTTTTTAACCTTAAAATCAAACTGATTAAAAATAAATCTAAAGTGACATCTCCAAACAAAAATGATATAAGTAATCCTGTATTTTTGGAGTTATGTGTCCTTAAATATAATCATTACAATTATAAATAAAGAAGTTACCTAAAAGTGTTACCTAGAAAGGAAGTTATTTCAAATGACTCATTGGTCTCAAAACCCCTAAGGTTGTAAAGCACTGATTTTATAACTTCATTTTCCTGTTCTATATATAGATAACCGTTCGTATTAATAGTGTGACCTATTTATATCATTAGCTATGCTGTGCTAAATATTTAAAGAAAGAATATTGAAAAATTGATTTCAAGAACAAAGTATTCTTTTTCCATATTATTACAATATTTTGAGAAATAATTGTAAAACTATATCAGATTAGGGCTTTTGCTTTTTAGCTAATAAGGATCTTGTGTATGACAATATGCATAAAATCAACTTTTCTTTTTCAGCAAAAGAATTAATAGCAGATTAAATCAAAGATAAAACAGTTAATCCCGCAATGCCAATACTTATTTTGTATATTTATTCTGAAATCAATACAAAATACTAATATTATGAAAAAAAACATTAAATTATTTGGACTTTTGGCGCTTTTGGCTGTGATTATTTCAGCTTGTGCAACTCCCGAAAAAGAGGAAGTCCTTGATATGGAAAAGGTTAAAAATGAAATCCAAGCAATGGAAGATGCCTATGCTGCAGGTGAAAAAGCAAAAGATGCTGATGCTGTAGCTGCATATTACAGCGAAGATGCTATAAGTTATAGTCGAAATAAACAACCTCTTTCAGGTAAGGCAGCCATAAGGAAGAATATTGCTGATAGTATTGCTAAAGATACAACAGAAAGTTACAACGTATATAAGGTTGTAGACTTATTTGCTGAAGGTGATATAGCGGTCGAGATTGGTTCTTGGACTGAATTCGATTCTTCTGGTGTCGAAAAAGAGAATGGAAATTATATGTCTTATTTCAAGAAACAAGATGGTAAATATATATGTATTCGAGATATGAGTACGACTACATCTCCTGTTAAGTCAGGTATGTAAACCAGAAAGTAGTGTAATAAATTAAATAAGTTTTGATAACTGTCCATCTCTTCTGACGTCTAGATTATAGAAGAGATGGAGTTATCACTAATTTGATACAATAATATTTACCTTTAGTTATTCTAAAAGATTCCTTTGCTAAAAAAGCAAAACTAGAAATTTGTATAAAAACGATAATTACTTGACTAAAAAGTGTTATTTTTTTGATACAAGGAAGTCTCAAAAAGATTATGATTTAAAAACTTCAATAGTAAAATTGTAGGAAACTCCTATCTAAGCATAATTTTAGAGAGAAAAACTCAAAGTTTAATCAACCACCATAACCTTTTGGCATTTTTCGAACTTTAGAATTTTGTTCAAAATCAAAAGCCCACATCAATAGTTGTTCTTCTTCAAATGGTCTTGCAATAAATGTTAAACTAACGGGTTCCCCTGATACTTTATAGCCCATAGGTACCGCTATGCAAGGATACTGTGCTACAGCAGCATAACCAGCGTGATAATTATTAATAGAAACAACACCATCAAGATTGTGCATTTGCATTTGATCTTCAAAGTACTTCCTTCCATTCCTCATCAAATCTGATTTTATTTTTTCAAATTCTTCAGTACTTGTAGTATCATTTGAGATTCCTTCAAATAGTTTTTGACCATAAGGTATGTGTCCTGAAGTATCTTTAAGGTTATAGTCCATCACGTCATCGATAGTACGTACGTCGATATTTTTTTCCGCATACTTCTCTAAGTACACTGCCAAGTCATTTTTCATATCAATATTGAGTAAGGTCAAAAATCCTTTTAACTCAACTTCTGTTTGTTCAATTTCAACAACTACAGTTCCGTATTCTTTTAACTTTTGTATTGTTAAGTTATAAATGGAATCCCCTTCCATAAGATATTTGAATGCGCCGATACGTTTACCATTAAGACCTCCAATTTTCAAAGCACTCAAATCAACTTGATTTTGGTTAGCCTTTATCGAGTAACTGTCAGACATATCTTTGCCCATCATTGCCGATAACAAAATGGCATTGTCAATAACATTTTTTGTCATTGGGCCTGGTGTATCTAAGGTACTTGAAATGGGCACGATCCCACTCCGACTTAATTTACCAACCGTAGGCTTCATTCCAACAATTGAATTTTGACTAGAAGGAGATAATATTGATCCTGATGTTTCAGTTCCAACAGCTGCTGCTGCATAATTTGCCGCAGCTGTCACTCCGCTACCTGCACTAGATCCACCTGTCTCAAATACCTTCCTGCCATATGGGTTTAATGTTTGTCCACCAATCGCACTATACCCCAATGGACATCCAGAGCATAAAAAATAAGCCCATTCACTTAGATTTAATTTACCCAGAATAATAGCCCCACGTTTTTTCATTTGCTTGACAACAAAAGCATCATCTGTTTGATTATCCTTCAACACATGGGCGCCTGCCGTAGTTGGCATATCTAATGTATTGATATTATCCTTTAGCATAATTGGCATACCATATATTGGGTGAATACCCTTTTTACTATCTAATTGTTGTGCTTGCTCAACAGCTTTTGGGTTTATATCAATAATCGCATGTAAAGCTGAATCTTTATTGCTTTCATATTTTAATATTCTAAACAAGTACCATTGTGCCAATTGCTTGTATGTCATTTTTCTACTCCTAACAGATTCTTGCAACTGAAGCATGTTTTTCTCAAGAATAAGTGGCAATAATCTATCGTAGTCATCTTGAGAAAAATCAACCAACTGTTTGTTTATTTTATCAAACAATATTCCTTTGTCTAAGAACTTGGATTGTATAAGCTTAAATTGCATGCGTCCACTTTCATGTGTAGAACTAGCATCAATTTCTCCTGATTGGTCATATCTTTGCCATTGAGTACTAGGGGGCTGTTTAGAAGGCTTACAGGTTGATAGAAAAAGTAGTGATAAAAATATAAATAAACGCATAATCAAATTTTCTCAATGAAGTGATATAAAAGCATATTACGAAAAAACTAGACATGGTTCTATATTCTTTCAAAAACCATTTTTAGTGCCCATAATAATATAAACCCTGAAATACCATACACCCAATATTTTTGTTTGACTCTAAAAAATCGAACAGCAATAAATCCTAAGACCAAAGTCAACAGTACTATTACAATCTGAGCCAATTCAACGCCGATATTAAATGCAAAAAGTGGCCATACAATTTCATCTTTACCCAATATAGATTTAAAAAAGTTAGAGAAACCCATTCCATGGATTAATCCAAATATTAATGCCGTAGTGTACTTAACACTGACTTTGCTTTTACTAAATTCAACAATATTAAAAACTGCAGTAATAAATATAGTGACAGCAATTAATATTTCAACCATTGAAGAGTTGACTTTTATTATATCCGAAGAAGCAAGTGCCAAAGTCAATGAATGGCCAAAGGTAAAAGCAGTTGCAAGCAATACCACTTTTTTCCAATCTTTTAAAACAAAAGGAACAGTAAGGACTAAAATAAATAAAACATGATCAAGACCATTAGGATCTAAAATATGTTCAAACCCCAACTTTAAATAAGAAGTAAACATCTAAGTTAATTTCTCACAAAATTAAAGTTTCATATTAGAAATCCCAACTCTTAATTATTTGAAAACAATTCATCAAGGTAATATGTGCGATTATTCGTATTATAAGCCACATTGCAATTCGTCAGACCACTATGCATAATACTTGTACAAACTCCATTGTTAAAGCTAGATTCAAGGTGACCCCGCATCAAAACACAATGGCCCAATTCATGAAAAACTACAAACTCCCTTTGCACATTGCTGTTCCGATACCAAAAATCAGTATCTATTGTCACATGAGTTAGATGTGATCCGTATTGACATGTTCCTGCAACATTGGTTTCAGGAATATTTTGAATTTCTCCAGTAATTTTAAGAAGATTAAGGTCATAAGTCAGTCCTCGTTTGCGGGCTTCGGCCTCAAAGCTTTCGTAATAAGACCATAGTCTTTGATCGACATCTTCATATGCTTGAATAGTATTGGTTTGATTTTCAGATGGAAATATATCTGTTTGACAAGACATCAGAAATGAGGCGCTGATAAGAAGAGTTATTGCTTTCATACTTTTCAGAATTAATGGTTATAAAATTGTATAAAAGCTTCATAGAGTTTGTATTAGTTGACAGTTAAAACATAGAAAATTCTTAAGTTATTATATAGGGTGCTGATTTTAGAAAAAATTAACTAAATGATTAATGACTTCCCAGGTCCATTATAGAAAAAAGTTATTTCATTAAGTTTATCAATGACTATTGATTTTAAACAAAGGAGACCTGTCAGGACTTATAAGATCTGACAGGTCGCCTTGCACTAAAAATATCAATGGGTTACTGCACTGTAAGGCGCTCCAACTCTTTTCCGTCTTTAGTTGTATATAAAACGTTATACACACCTAGCTCTAGCTTAAAGGTTCTAATATGCTTTTGAAAAATACCATTACTTAAAAATTCAACATCTATAAGATTTATAATCTTCTTATTGTCCTTACCTACAATATCAATTTTTACTTGACCGGGATTCTCTAAAAAGAATTCAATGATCTGTGTGTCGGAATCAGGAACAGGCAAAACCTTTAATATATCTTTAGGTTTACTTTTGCTTTTAATTTCTTCACTTTCCTCATCCTGAGCTGAAGTTGTACATTGTTCAATAAATGCTTCAAAATTTGAACCCAAAACTGTTTCAAATCCCGGTTTTAAATCAATTTGGTTTCCAGAAATATACATTACATAACCGTTAGCACCTATTGTATTTGAAGATTCTACCAGTTCAATGGCCGAATGAAAATTAGCAACTATTAAAGTATCACCCAAGGATAATGTATCAGTCAAACATTCATTAAATGCATTGTTGATGCCTTCACAAACACATGCCTCATTTACAACATCGTTATCTGTAAAAGGATTGTTATCATTACATGGAACTCCGAGGTTTGCGCAAATTGCAGCATTGATTAATATTTTACCAAAACCTCTACATG
This sequence comes from uncultured Saprospiraceae bacterium, assembly GCA_905480605.1. GTDB lineage: Bacteria > Bacteroidota > Bacteroidia > Chitinophagales > Saprospiraceae > RFSX01. The sequence continues at coordinate 14,643 of CAJQRD010000024.1, forward strand.
CTTGTCCTGTACTCAATGACGTTATGAGAACATATCTTGCAATAGCATTATTAAAATCTGGACCAATAAAACCTGAATATTCAGAGGCACCATCAGACAATGGCCAATTATACAAACCAAGAGTTGTCCAATTTACACCATCAGTTGAATAATCGACAGCCACTTGTTCAAAACCTTGTTGGTAACCAATCTCAGCATTGTAGTTCCACACTTGAGATTCTTGCATAGCAAAGTTTTGATTAAAATCATACATGATCCAATGCACCTTGATACTGACCTTGTCCTAAAACATAGTTTTCAAGTTGCCCATTAAGAATTACCGAATTAGATAATATACACACCAATACTGCTGTGAAATAGCTTAGTCTTTGCATTTTATATATGCTTTAAAATTGAAAATAGATTACTCTCACCAATTAAATGGTGAACAAGGTTATTATTTGTTCAGGGGTATCTATTAAGGGATAAACGCAAGTGGGTAGGTCAAAGATACTAAATCACGATCAAGTAATTTCTAAGGGGAAACACCAAAAATTAAATTTAATAAAATTATAAATCAAATATTCGATTAACAAATAATGAAAGTGGCTTATAACTTGCAAAAGCAAAATACTTATTGTTAAAAACTTATAGCTCTTAGCAATTTTTTATAAAAGCTTAAATACATTGGTTATCTGACCTGGTTCTGCGAAGAATAGAAAACCTTTGTTTTAAGCTCAGATCAGCTTTCACAAGAACTTAAAAAGCTTCGCTTTAGCTCGATAGTATTATGGAGATTACAATGCTATAAATGTAACTATGTCCTTATGAAAGTTTCTAACTTCCATGAAAAATTAGCAACGAAACTTTAAAACAACATCAAGCTTTATCAGGGCCAAGGTCTTTCATATAAGTAATAAAAAACACAACGAAACACAATAAGTGTGTTAACATGGCGCCCATTTTCAAGGATATAATTGCCGAATGCATACCAAAACATATCATTGACAGCGCAGCGTGATAGCCCATCATTAACAGAAAAATCTTTTTAATAAATGCATTTTTATGATAGTCTTGATATGCAAAAACATTAACAAGACCCAATGCAAAAACAGCCATTCCATAAAGCTTACTAACACCAGTGACATCTACTTCAAACATCCACTCAGGATAAAAATAAATAACAACTGCGCCAAGCAATTCAATAATCCCACTAAACAAAAAAGCATATTTCATATCAATTCCCTTATTTAATTATAATTCAATTATTTATCAAAGCAATTTTACGCATTTACCGTAAAAATAATACTCCAAATGTTATATTTACTAATTATTTGTAATGAGCTAAATTAATGAAGGATTCAAAAAAGAGTTTAAAAGAGCAAAGGTTAATTGAAGCTGCAGAGATAGTATTCAACAAAGTTGGGTTTACCAATGCAAAAATGGAGGATATTGCTTCAGAAGCTGGCATTACCAAAGTAACTCTTTATTCATATTTTCAAAGCAAAGAAAACTTACAATTAGCGGTAACACACAAGGCTTTACAGTTGCTCATTGACAAGTATTACCTTACGATTAACAGCAATAAGGAAAAGTCTGGATTAGATGGTACAATGGCTATTTTCAAATTGTTTATTGATTTTAGTGAGAAAAATTTTCTTTATTCCGAGGCACTTCTGAATTACTTTGCCATGATCAGATCTTCTGGATACGGGGATAATAATGAAAAACTAACTGAAGGTATTCGAGAAAGTGTTTATTTTAGAAAGCTGGAGGATATACAGAACCTTCCGTTTAAATTAACCGTGCAAGAAATCATGCGAGGTAAGGAAGATGGAAGTATTAGAAGTGATCTCGATCCTATGATGGTTACTCTAGCTGCTTGGGCAGCATCAATTGGCTATATAAAAGTTGTATCTGCAACTCCTAACAATCTAAAACCCTTATTCAATGTTGATCTTGAAGCACTAAAGGCATTGCAATTGAAATCCGCCAATGAATTATTGAGAAAATCGTAACCTACCTAAGCAAGTTTATATAATCATCAACCTTTGATTTTGAATCTGAAGTAAGCCTTCCATTTTCTACACAACAATGTAGATATCCTCTATAGTGCATTCCAAGATATGAAGCTGATTTTCTAATCGGCATGTCAAAGTCATAATCGATCTCTCTGTCATTGCTCATACTCATATAACCTAAATGCTTTCCCCGGAGCTGCCTGCCTAACGACTTTTCATCTTTAAGCAGTTCAGATATACGATCAAAAAATGTTTTCATCAACCCACTCATCGAGTACCAATAAATTGGCGTTAAAAATATCATTACATCACTCTCTGATATCAACTCTGAAATTGTTGGCAAGAAGTCATCACCTAAATTTGCATCATCGTATCTGTATTGGGCAATTTGCTTAGAATTTAAGTCCAGAAAGCGAATGTTGTTATTATCCAAAATATATTGGCTAAGCATATTTGTGTCCCCTGTACTTCTTGAACTGCATTGGACAACCGTTATTCTTTTATTCATAGCTTTAAATTCTTTTAAATGACTTTTCTATTTTTACTTTAGATGAAAAGCTTTACTATTGAAGTGATTTAAAAACTAAATGTGAAAGTACTATATTTTTTATTGTTTTCAAGCATGGCTTTTATAACCTGTAAATCTGTAAAGCCTATGGCAAATACAGAAGAAATAATTGTTGAGTTGATCAAGTCAGATACCATACTTTCAAGGCATTTTAATGGCTTTCAATTGTTTAATCTTACTGAAAATAAAAATCTTATTGCTTACAATGAGGATCTTTTATTTACACCAGCCTCTAACATCAAGCTCTTAACTTATTTAACTTGCTTGCATATTTTAGAAGATTCTATTTCTTCATATAAATACAAGTCTACAACTGATACGATATTTATTATCCCCCAAGGAGATCCTTCTTTTTTAAATAGCAATATTGACAGCAGTCAACTTGCGTTCAAGTTTTTATTGTCTCAAAAAAAGACTGTTAGAATTCTTAAAAACTTTCAACATGACATCTCAGCATTGGGTACAGGTTGGGCTTGGGATGATTCACAATTCAGCTTTCAGTGTGCAATTTCGTTTTTCCCACTATTTGGCAATCGGGTTACATTTAAATCAACACATAATTTATATGATATAAATATCGAACCTCCTTATTTTAAAATACACACCCTGTCCAGCGATACATTTAACACATTCATAAAAAAAGATGACTTTAAAAATAAATTTTATATAAATGACAGATTTATACCAAAGTCTTACAAAGTAGAACGACCATTTATAACATCAAATAAATTAACGAAGTTACTTTTACAAGACACCCTGCATCAAAATGTAGATATTATTGAAACAGGAGACACATATGACTGGCCACATTTTAAAAGTGTGCCTAGCGACTCATTATATAAAAAAATCCTTCTTGAAAGTGATAACCATGTTGCAGAACAATTATTGTTGTTGTGCTCAAATAAAACATTGGGTTACATGAACACAAATGAAATTATCAAATTTTCAATAGATAGTATTTTGAACATTGACAAACATGATATCAAATGGGTTGATGGTTCGGGATTGTCAAGATACAATTTGGTCAGTCCGCAAGTCTTTATAAATGTCTTAAAGAATATTTATAAAAAAGTGGGATTAGAAACAATCAAGCAATTGCTTCCTGCTGGTGGAAACGGAGATACACTACCATCAATATTCTATTCAGAGAAAGACTGGATATATGCCAAAACTGGAACTTTGAGCAATAACTTTTCAGTTTCGGGTTATATTGTAACTGATAAAAAACAAGTCATGGCGTTTAGTTTTTTAAACAACCACTATATTACAAGCAAAAAGGAAGTCTCTGAATCATTGTACAAAATATTAAAAAAAGTCAAAAATAATTACTAAGTGAGTGGTGTACAAACTCAAAACTATCTGAACTACACAATTAAGCAATTTGAGTATACAAGATGATTGGAGAAAAAACATTTTCGCAACCTGCTGATGAGAAATTCTTTTGGATTGCAAATGAAGAAAGTAATTCAATTTCCATAATTGCAAATCACATAAATACCAATATGATTTCTTGGTAGGCTGATTTTTTAAACACAGACGGAAAAAAGGATTTTAGAAAAAGAGACCAGGAATTTGAAAACATAATTAAAACCAAAGAAAAGATGCTTAAAAGCTGGAAAGCCGTTTGGTCGTGTCTTTTCGATGCTTTAGCACAGTTGAATGATTAAAAGTTTTGTCAACTGGTTTACATTAGAAATTTAGGACATATTATAAAAGAAGCTATAAATCGACAAATGATCCACTATGCATATCATATCGAGCAGATAGTTTTTATAGGCAAGATTGTTGCAATAAAACGGAACAATTTATCAATTCCAAAAAGAAAGTCAGCCATATAAAACAGCGCTCCGTTAGCAAAACCTAAGCAAAGAGGGCACTTTACAGACGATTTGATGAAATAAGTTGAATCGGCCGCACTATAGTACAATCATGTTCATTTATGACAAGTACTTTACATAACATTCTAAAACGATGCAAATTAAACCTTAAGCAAGAAAAACCGTAGGGATAAATAGGGGTGTGTATTGTCTAACTAGTGAACGTGTTAGAGTTATTTATTATGAAAAATCAAATTTTAAGTTTTTTAACACTTATTATTTTTTCTGTCACACTGAGTGCTAGCAACAATCCGGTTAAGAGCATATTGTTAATAGATTCTAAAGCTGTAGAAGTATCAATAGATGATAACTCGGAAGCAAGTATCTTCACCAGTGCATTATACAATGAGTCAAGTGAAAAACTAGAATTTACTACAACTGATGTTGTTGAATTTATTCAAATTTTTAATTCTGAAGGTAGATTGGAATTTCAATTACCAATCAAATCTAAAGACATCTCAATAGGAAAGTCACTGTTTAGTGAAGGACCTTACAAACTAGGATTTATTATTGAAGGAAAAGATGATATTCAATTTACTGAAGTCCTTTTTAATTAATAGATAGAAAAATAAAAAAAATACCGTTGAGTTTTCAACGGTATTTTTTTTGTCCAGTATTTAACTAGTCAACTTTTTCTCCTAATCTATTATTCCTTCAACTTTTTTTCCTTTGTAGTAATCAGAATCAATTAATTCAACCAATGATTCCATTGTCGCTACTGGACCTTTCAAAGTAAACATATTTACAATCCAGGCTGGGAGTTTACCTCCTGGATCTGCAGCCATAAAGTAATCCACCTCAACCCATCCATTATCCAAAGGAGTAATTTTATACGTAGATAAAAATGTTTTTATTCTAATCCGCTTAGATTTTTCTGGCATTCTATTTAATAGCGCAAATGACTTGATATCTACAACTTTTGAATTTGGATCTTGGCTTCTTTTTACGCCTATTATTATATCTCTATCTTTTACTGGGAAAGGCATATTCATAAGTGCATAATATTCGAAATCACCCACACCTCTTTTTTCCAATAATTTTGTTTCTTTGGTTTCATAAACCCATTCTTGGTGATAATTTACATCCTCCAAAGCATTTACAATTTCTGATATTGGCGCTTGAACTTCAGTGATTATGCGTATTTGTTCATAATCCGACTCACTGGTTTTTCGGGTATATACTTTCGTATTATTGGCCTCTTTAACCATTTTCCATCCATCATTTTGAGTGAAAATAAAGCCAAATGATATAAAAACTACGATTAAAATCTTCATGCAACAAAGTAATGAGATATATAGGAATAAATGTCTAAATTTTCTGTTAAGATTGGTTACACATCTTTGAGGGTAATAATTAGAATTATCAGAAACCCTTTGGTCTAGAACAGAAATTGAGTTTCTTTGTTGTCATGAGCAAGATTAAAGATATGAAGCCAAAAATAGCATTTGAATTATTATGGATTGCCTTAACTATCGTACTTGTGTGTTTGGTTTTGCTTCCAATTTATATGACAATAGGAGATACATATGCCTTTTACAAAGACAATTCTCTTCTTATAATTATTTCAGTCACATTTATAAGATATATATTTTTATTAAAGCATCACTGGATAGTACAATCGAAATGGTTTAAGATTATCCTTATATTTTTTCCAATTATTGTATTGTTTTTCCTATTGGATGTATTGTACAATTTTCAACTTTTCGTTGACCAAGAGGGCATAACCTCAATTATGAATGAAATTAATTATGAGAGTCAAAATCAAATGACACTTTATATAAAAACTGAAATGATTTTCTTTTGGGTAGCTGCTTTTATATCAAATGCATTGTTACCAATTAGAATGATAATATCTCTTTGGAGAAAGTTAAATAAAGGAACACACTAATAGGTATTAATTAATACCTATTCATTTATACAATAACTAACGGCTTATGAACAAAGTAGAAGAATTTAACGCTTACAGAGAAAAAATGAACGAACGCATTATGTCACAGGACAATAAAGTGTTGAAGAGGTTTTTTAGTTTAGACAATCAAACTTATACAGAAGGGGCCCTAGATGAAAAAACAAAAGAGCTTCTTGGCCTCATAGCGTCAATGGTTTTAAGGTGTGACGATTGTATTGCATATCATTTAGGAACAGCACATAAATTAGGTGTTACAACTGAACAATTATTTGAAGTGTTTTCGATTGCAAATTTAGTTGGAGGATCTATTTGTATTCCGCATACAAGAAGAGCTGTTGAGTATTGGGATGCCTTAGAGGAAGAGACTAAAAAATAACAGTACAGTTACAGTTTTTAGGTGAGCATAATGACTACATAATTATACAGCTCTTTTAAAAGTCTAAGATTGGATATATTTGAAAGCACTACATTATCTCTGAGCTTGACCAATTGAATATCAACTTTTGAATTTGATCTGGCTAACTTTTTTAAGAATTCTACATCGATTAAATATCGATTTGTTTTGGTAGAAAGAAACAATTCTTTTTTAGAAGCTTTGAATGCTTTTAAACCACATTGCGTATCATCTGTAGGTAATCTAAACAAAATTTTATTGACGCTTCTTAAGTATTGTGATATTCTCTTTCTTCTGGATGAAATATGGTTGTAGTAACTTTTATCTCGATTTCCAACAACAGCATCAGTTCCCTCGACTAAGAGCTTTTCCAACATAGAAGCCATACTACCGTAAGTATAGGGGAAATCATAATCCGTATACATAATAATATCAGCGTCCGATTTTTTCACGCCTTCTCTTAGAGCATAACCTTTTCCATGATTTTCATCATAAGAAATCCATTTTGACCCCTTGATATTGTCCAAGACTATTTGAGCGTCATTTTCCAATGAATAATCACTGCCATCATTAACCATTATAAGATTTGAAATTATATGACCTGGTAGCCTTAAACAAAATTCATTGAATTGCCTAACGACATCATTTCCCCAGTTTTCAAGTGGGTTGTACATTGGAATGAGTATATCTAAATTCACTGTTTGTCAAAAAATTGTGATGCAAAATACAGATTATCAAGATAAGATTAAGTTTTGCAAGGAAGTTTTAAGAATATGCCTTCAATATTGCCTCAATATATAGTAGAACAAAGACCATTAATCAAGAATCATAGGCATATAAATTGCATTTTTAGGGGAAAACACTTAAGAAAAAGTAAATAATATTGAATCATTTTATTCAAAGTGAAATATAGGGTTGCTTTTCTGTGTTTCCTCCTAATTTTATGACTTAATCTGACTTTATGAAAACAATAATACATTCAGTAATCCTGTGTTTTATCAGCTTTTCAATAGCAGGTCAATGTTATCCTGATAGACATAATACATCGACTGATGAGTCTTGGATTACCTGCAACAAAGTAGCAAACCCTAACGCCATTAGAGGGATGAAAAAGTATGAGATACTAATAACTGTATTGCTGAATACCCCTTAGAAGTGATACTTTAATTTTTGTATTATTTATTAATGTCTTAGATCCGTATTCATGTATGAAAATTAACTTTACCGGACGCTAGTTATTATGAATTATGAATTTTTAAAAACATTCAATTATTGTGAAAATCTAATAAAATATCCATACATTTTCTTCTCTGTATTCACCATAGTCTTCTGCAACATTCACCGTCACTGGATTTAGAGCACCCTCAATTATGTAACCTCCTGACTTGGCTATCCTCTTATGGGCCAAGGCCTCCCACATCTTTACATTGCCATGGACGTTCATAGAATTCGAACAGACTTTTAATACTTTAGCGCCGCTTTTAACATGAGTTCTTATCCATGGATCAAATATTTTATTATTCTGTTTTAAATTGATGTAATCATTCATCAACATCTTTGGATGCTTGTATTTAAAGGTTGGCCTAATAGGAATAACAAAATTAGTTAGATTGTTTCGTTTTTGTATGTTCCTCCCTTCAGCAATTAACAATTTACTAAATCCTTTTCCTTGGTTTTCTTTAGTAAGAATAATTTGCAAACCACCTAGACTGTTTGGTTTTATATTATTTTCAAAATCATGAATACCCTTTTTCATAAGCCAATCCCATCCATCATTAGGCAAGTCATTTAAATCCTTATACCAATAAAATGGAATTGTATTGACCACACCCATAAGTTTGTTGTTTTCATTTATAAATGACCGTTGATAATTAGGGAAATAGCTTTCAACTTTAACCCAAAGATTCTTAACAAGTTCTGACTCAAGAATAATCTGTGGAAATGCTGTTGATACACAATCTAAATATTGCTTTCTAAGATCTAAAGTCAATTGATTGTAATCGAGAAATTTGTTCACATTAGATTTTTATAAAATTTAGAAATAATTCAGGCGATTCATTGGCAAATCCTTGAACAATTAGACTAAAACTAAATATTAAACAATCAATGAATTGGAAGTACTTCATGTTTTGCTTTTTATAAAGTTATTAATAACATTTTACAAAATCTACTTATATATACTAAATACAAATCCATGGCAAACAAATGTTAAATAATCACCCCTTGCTTATTCTGTAATTATGATTAAGCCTTTACACTTTTAAAGAAAATTAGAACTCAAACAATTGCTCATTTAACTATTGAGGACTTGTTCTAAATTATTATGTTTAGATAAAGGATCTACCACTAATTTATTTATTTAGTAGTAGAACTCTTTCTGCTTTGACCTACATACTCATTTTTAAACCAGATTAAGGTACAGTTCACACCAGAATTTCTCCAGTTCCCACCAGAATTTTTATTATAATAAAATAAAAATAAATCTTAGTAAAAAATAAGAATAGGTGAATACGATCGAAAAATGTAACCAAGCCATCGACAAGCTGATAATAAATTTGCTATTGCTCTCAGAAGAATCAATTGAGCAAAAATTATCCGAAGAAGCAACCAGATCTGAAAGTTTTTATAATGAATTAATGGAATTTAAATCCTCTTTGTAAGCTTTGTATAAATAAGGAAGAGACTCCTTTTGTACTTTGTAATTATGATTATGACCAATTCATTTTTGGAAATGCATTAATGGCCAATTCGTGGTACTGAGATTTTTTTGGGGTAACCGTGAAATTGAAGGTATATTTTATTTTTTTGGAAAATTACATTATCGTTTGTTTCCACTTTTTATTAAACGCTTTATGTTCTTAAGATCCAAAGCAATAATTAGAAATAATTTTTCCTGCCAGCCACTCTCAGTAATTCCCAAAGATTTAGATCAAGCCTTATAAAATTGCCAAATCAGATGCAAAGTTTCAAGATGGAGATTGGAGAATAGAAGTACGTCCAGTCATAAAAGTTGATAGAATCAATTGATTACAACTAAATAATTAACAAAAAAAGGCCCGCTAACTCTGTTAACGGGCCTTCGGTAAAATTTATTACAAAGTGTTATGCCAAATCGACATTCACAGCGTTTAAACCTTTTTGACCTTCTTCAACGTCGTAAGAAACTTTGTCACCTTCATTGATTGAATCACACAACAATCCTTTTACGTGAACAAAAACATCTTTTCCACCATCATCTGGTGTGATAAATCCAAAACCTTTTCCGTCGTTAAAAAACTTTACTGTACCGTTACTCATTGTTATTATATATAAATGTAAATAGGTGTGATATAATCTTAATATCCTCACCACGAATACATTAACTATATCCTCAAGTAAATAGTTTCAATGAAATGATCTTTTTTTTATTTTAATAAAAAAAATAGCGCATTTAAAGCCAATTGAAGAGCTAAATTCGACCTATTATCCTCCACTAAGCCTATACGTATTGGCTTTATATGTTTTACAACCATTAAATCAGTGCTATTTTTTGTAACTCAAGTGATGCAATGTCAGAATTAAATTCTAACCTTTCCTTATTTTCACCAACAAACATAAAACTAGGAAATATATACTTTTTAAAATTCCTCTTTTTAAAATTAGCTTGAAAAAAAATAAATAATTTATCAAATCTTTTTAAAATTCTGACTCAATTCCTTCTCTGACAATGAAGATTCGATCACTTTCAGATCTAAAATTGAATAATAATCCGCCCAAATCATGTCCTAGCATCTTAAATCACCCTTCAAATTTTGTCGCAAAAGCTATTTTACAACCAAATAATTCACTTTTTCAAACACTAGTAACTATACACTATTTAAAAAATACCAAGTCAGATGATGAGGGCAAATATTTCTGAAGAAATTTCAGTTTCCCTAAAATGCTAAAATAAATACCTGTTGGAAGATTTCTGATAAGCACTTGATTTGAATCATAATGATTGCTGAATTAACAATGTGGTTAAAGGCTTTATAACAATATCAATGGTCCACAATTCTTATATTCAAACCTCTTTTGTACAATCTGTCTTCCCTTTTCCAAAATTTGAATAATTTTTCTCTGGCATAGGCGAAGCCTTAATCAACATGCATTCAGGCATATCCTTAATGCAGCGAAAAAAAGAGCTTGATTTACAAAGTGCTGAAAGTACCTTCTTTTAAATTACTTGCTTATTTGCAATTGATTAAAACCAGAAGCTATAACAAAAAGTCCGTCATCATTACGTTCAACTTTATCTCCATCTACGATTACGTTGTCACCATCAAAACCTATTACATTTAAAGTGTACGTTTTGATTTCAGTATTGTAACCCCCTTCTGTCGATTGAGTAATATCAATTCCATCAGTCTTACCATTTAATTTAAAAGTAGCCAATCTGTAATTGCCACTTTCATAATCAAATGTATTAAGATCATCATTGAAGAATTGACTCTCCTCCTCTCCATTTTTAAAGTAAATATTTAAAGTAATATTGTTTATCTCCTTTTCGCCAATATACTGTTGAATAGGATACATTGGAATAATAGAACCCTCTTTTACAAATAAAGGAATCTGCTCTAAAGGTGCTGATACTGTACATCTTTGATTGCCCTCAACTATAGAATCATCCCAATAGTTATACCATCTTGATTTTGGAAAGTACATCTCTCTTTCTTGTACACCAGGTCTTACAATTGGACAAACCAAAAGTTTATCACCACATAAGAATTCATGATCTATATTAATTGTATGCGTATCCTCTTGGTTGAAAAACACCAAAGGCTTAAGCATTGGATTTCCAGTTTTGTGATAATCATAAAATGCAGTGTACAAGTATCCAATCAGTTGATAACGAATTTCAACGAAGCGTCTAAATAGATCAGTACACTCTTGTCCAAATGACCATGGTTCTTGATCACCATGATCACCAGATGAATGTACTCTACAAAACGGATGAAAAATACCCAATTGAATCCAACGAATCATAAGTTCAGAAGATGGCGTCTCTATAAAACCGCCAATATCAGAACCACAAAATGAAATACCAGAAACCGCCAATCTTTGCGCTTGGACATCAGCTAGCCATAGGTGCTCCCATGAGGCAATGTTATCTCCGGTCCATACACTTGAAAATCTTTGCAATCCTGAATATCCTGATCGCGTAATTATTAACGTTCGCTCTCCATTTCTAAAACGCTTAACACCATCTGCAGTGGCTCTTGCCATTTGCATACCATATATATTATGCGCTTTCCTATGTGAGGTTGTGTTGCCATCATAATCATGCACAACATCAAGGGGAAATGTTTTGCTTTCCACTTCAAAGAGTGCAGGCTCATTCATATCATTCCACACACCAGCAACTCCTACATCTTCAATCAAACCTTTATACAACCCTGCCCACCATTCTCTTACTTCAGGCCTTGTAAAGTCTGGAAAATAACATTCACCAGGCCATACTTTTCCTTCAATATATGGACCATCAACTCTTTTACAGAAATAACCTTTTTGCAAACCCTCTGTAAAAACATCATAGTTATTGTCCTTCTTAATTCCTGGATCGATGATGACCATAGTTTTAAATCCATCAGCTTTTAACTCATCCACCATGCGCTTAGGGTCAGGAAATTTTTGGTTGTCCCAAGTAAAACACCTAAATCCTTCCATATAGTCAATATCAAGGTAAATGGCGTCGCAAGGAATCTGCAAATCACGCATTTTATTAGTAACCTCTTTGACATTTGATTCAGGATAATAACTCCACTTACATTGTTGATAACCAAGTGCCCACATTGGTGGCATGTCCGGTGTACCAGTAAGCATAGTGTAAGACTTACAGACATCTAATAATTTAGGCCCAGCAATAAAGTAATAATTCATCTCTCCGCCTTGAGCCCAAAAACTCATAACATCTCTTCGCTCATGACCAAAGTCAAAATAGCTTTTGAAACTGTTGTCAAAGAAAACACCATAGCCTATTCCATTTCGTAAACCATAATAGAATGGAATATTTTTATACAAAGGATCTGTGCCTTTTGCATAGCCATATTCATCAGTTCCCCAGTTTTGAAAACGGTGCCCACGAATATTCAAATCAATTGGCTTATCCCCCAAACCATAAAATGCTTCAGAGATATCAATATTCTTTGTCATCTGAACAATGTAACCTCCATATTGGGATTTTTCCCAGTGAAATCCCTTCTCGTCTTGAGAAATAATATCACCTTCATGGTTCAACATTGTTATTTCAAAATTGTGTTTATTTATCTTACAAACTATAGCAGGAGTTTTTAAAATTACTGCCTCCTCATTCTCTTCTAGTTGAGCTTGAACATCCTTTTTAACAAATTTAGGATCTATAGCATATGAAAAATCATTTTCAAAAATACCTTCAACAGCAAATCGAAATCTAAATATATTTTCGTCTAGAATGTATACCCGTAATTTTAATCCATTCAGGTCAGTACATTCCAAATATTCTTTTGAATATTCTACTGATACAACATTTAATGGATATCCTTCTTTTTCCGCGTAGCTAACTGTTTCTTTCACTTTGTATAATTTGTAACTACAAATATACTTAGCTTTCTATTTTTTCTACTTTAATATATCATTTTGATTAAGGTCTTGGCAATCCAATTGTTGCTCCACGTTCTATTATGCCTGCTTTTTTAACTATGACTATTCCTTCTCTTATACAATAATTATCTGTTTCAGCGTCCTCTAAGGATGCATCTCCAATTATTGTTACATCATGTCCTACTTTAGCGTTTTTATCAATTATTGCATTTTGAATAAAACAATTATTTCCAATACCCAACAATTGATTGTCTGGCAACTGATTAAGATCTTCCACTGTTTGGTAATAGTCATTTCCCATAACAATCGAATCTCTGATTATCGTATCTTGACCAATCCTCGAGCGTATACCAACCACACAACGAGACAGTTCTTCGCCATGGCAAATACATCCATCTGAAATAAGCCCATGAGTAACCCTTGTACCGAAAAATTTAGAAGGCGCAAGCATTCGGGCATGTGTGTATAACTTTTCCTTATTACCATATAAGTGAAACTCAGGAAGAAAACCTGTTAAATTCAAATTGGCATCCATGAACGAAGCGATCGTCCCAATATCTGCCCAATAACCATCGTACGGATAACTCGCAACAGTAATATTGTCATGTCCAACTGCATATGGAATTATTTCTTTTCCAAAATCATTTGCATCTTTTTCTTCAGTAAGCAATTGATTCATAAGATCCTTATTAAAAAGATATATACCCATACTAGCCAGGTAATGCTTCTTCTTGTCTGTATATTTTGAGGGAAGATCTGATTTCCAATTCCCTACTTCATCGCTATTGGGTTTTTCAATAAAATTTTCAATGAAACCCTCTTTATTGACTTTCATTATTCCAAAAGAAGTGGCATCTTTTTCAACAACTGGAATTGTAGCAACTGTAAGATCTGCATTTTGTTCTTTATGGTTTTTAAGTATAGATTCAAAATCCATATTATAGAGTTGGTCACCAGAAAGGACTAAGACATAATCATAGTCAATTTTTTTTAGCTGGGTTAAAGTCTTACGAACGGCATCTGCTGTACCTTGAAACCAATCTCTACTCTCAGGTGTTTGTTCGGCTGCCATGATATCAACAAATCCATTTGAGAACATATCGAAGTGGTAGGTGTTTTTGATGTGTTTATTCAAAGAAGCAGAATTAAACATTGTCATCACATACATCCGTTTGATTCCAGAATTAAGACAATTGCTAATAGGGATATCGATTAACCTATATTTACCAGCAATTGGAACTGCGGGTTTTGACCTTTGAGCTGTCAATGGATAAAGCCTAGACCCTACTCCACCTCCTAAAATCAATGCAACTGTTTTTTCTGTCATGTCTAATTAATTTATAAAGTTTTTATATAATTGAGCATATTTAAATGCTGAGCTACCCCATGAATAGTCCAATTTAGAAATATAATTTCGCAAATTGTAAAATGCGTTTTTATTGGCATACAAATCAATTGAGCGACCTATTGCGTGAACGATGTCCTCCTCTTCTGCATTCTCGAATGAAATACCATTTCCACCGTTTGAAATATCAGGCACTGTGTCAATCAAACCCCCAGTAGATCGCACTACAGGAACTGTAGCATAACGCATTGAGTACATCTGATTAAGGCCACAAGGTTCAAATCTTGAAGGCATTATTAAAAAATCAGAGCCAGCATAAATTTTCCTTGCCAATTTTTCATCATAAGCAATTATACTGGCCACTTCCCTTTTGTATTTTAAAGCCAAATTTTCAATAGCCAATTCTATTCGCTTATCACCTGATCCTAATATTATAAAACTGACATTAGAATTAGATTCAAGTACTTTTTCAATTGCACCTGATAGCAAGTCAGCACCTTTTTCGTAAGCAAATCGTCCAATAAAACTTATTAATGGTCGTCTGGATTTTAAATTAAATTTTTTAAGTAAATCTGTTTTATGCTTTCCTTTGAATGCCTTCCAGTTTTTATTTTCCAAATGCGCATCAAGATATTTGTCAGATTCTGGATCCCATATATCAATGTCAATCCCATTTATAATACCTGAACATTTTCTTTGCTCATTCAAAACCAATGGCGTTAAATTATCAAAGTCATTCAACAATTCCTTCATATAAGAAGGTGAAACTGTATTGACTTTCCAAGCACATTTAATTGCAGTAGCAAGACTGTGTATTTTATCATCCCAATCTAAAATCCCCTTTTTATCTTTATCAAATACTGGGAGCAATGCAAGATCAGCCCATTCAATATATCCACGGTATTGCCCATTGTGTATTGTAAAAAACACAGGCAATTCACTTAGTGAACTATATGCTTTTGTATGTTTTGTAAAGAAGGGTATCAAGCCTGTCATATGATCATGGCAATGCAATCCGTCGAAAGAAACATCATCATTGACTAACCAATGAACAATGGAAGTTTGAAATGCAATATTTCTCTTCACCTCATCATTGAATGCTACTCCATCCTCATTTAAATAAATTTGTGGTCTATCAAATAAGCCCGGTATTCTTACTGCATAAAAGGGAAATGGTAAATCACTATTGTTTAGAATTTCAATACTGAATTGGATTTTTTCATTGTCCATTGCAAATTCGCCACTGTATACTTTTGCAAAGGAATGTGATTCAAACCAAGCGTTTTTATATTTTGGCAATATAACAGAAGCACTAAATCCGTGTACAGGTAAATACTGTGGTAAAGCCCCAAGCACATCACCCATCCCTCCAGCTTTTGCCGCAGGATAACATTCTGTTGATATATGTAAAATTGATTTCAAGTTATTTTAATTTTAAAACTATTCCTGCTAATGGTGGAATTGTCAAACTACATGACCATTCTCTATTGTGCATTTTAATTTTTTCTGTTTTAATGGCCATGCTATTTATAACATTGCCACCACCAAAAACTGCAGCATCACTGCTAAATATTTCTTGATAAGCTCCTTTGCCCGGCATTCCAACTCTATAATCATTTCTGACAACTGGAGAAAAGTTAAGTATTACAACAACAGACTCTTTTTCTCCTTTTCGAATATAGGCAAGAATCGTATTTTCATTATCGCTGTAATCAATCCATTCAAAACCAGATTGAACATAATTATTATTAAAAAGGGAAGTTTCTTTTTTATAAATAGCATTTAATTTCTTAACTATTTCCTGTATGCCTTTATGATATTTTTGATCTAATAAATGCCAAGGTAAACTGTTGTTCACATTCCACTCATCAGCTTGAGCAAGTTCATCGCCCATAAACAAAAGCTTTTGTCCTGGGTGTGTAAACATATAAGTATACAACAATCTAAGATTTGCAAATTTCTGCCATTCATCACCAGGCATTTTTGACAACAAGGATTGTTTACCATGAACCACTTCATCGTGTGAAAGTGGAAGAATGTAATTTTCTGAAAAAGCATATGTCAAACTCCTGCTGATTTCATGATGGTGATACTTTCTATGAACGGGGTCTTTGCTAAAATACTCTAAAGTATCATTCATCCACCCCATCATCCATTTCAATTCAAATCCCAGACCATTATTATGTACGGGTCTCGTAACGCCATCATAAGCTGTTGATTCTTCGGCTATCATTTGAACATCAGGGTAAGCACTATAGATCGATTTGTTAAGTTCCTTTAACATATCAACAGATGCAAGATATATGTTACTTCCATAAATATTTGGCGACCATTCTCCTTCTTCTCTAGAATAGTCAAGATAAATCATAGAAGCCACAGCATCTACCCTTAAGCCGTCAATATGAAATTGCTGACACCAAAAATGAGCACTGGAAATTAAAAATGATTGTATTTGAGGCCGTTCAAAATTAAATATCAAGCTGTTCCAATCTGGATGAAAGCCTTTAGATCGATCAGGGTGTTCATATAACTGCGAACCATCAAAATCCGCCAAGGCATGTTCATCACTTGGAAAATGAGCAGGTACCCAATCCAAAATAACACCAATCCCACTTTCATGAAACTTGTCAATAAGGTATTTAAAATCGTTGGGGTTTCCATATCTGCTTGTAGGCGCGAAATATCCAGTGGATAAATATCCCCATGAAGGATAAAATGGATGTTCCATTACTGGCAGGAATTCAACATGGGAAAAACCCATATCAACTACATAATCTACCAGACTATTTGCCAATTCAATATAACTTAAAGAATAGCCTTCATTATTCTTACGCCAACTTCCCAGGTGAACCTCGTAGACAGAAATGGGTGCCTCTAAACTGTTATGCCCACCTCTTTTTTTAATCCATTTATCATCCGTCCACTTGTACGACTTATCACAAACAATACTTGCTGTCTTTGGCGGCATTTCATATTGGCGCGCATAAGGATCCGCCTTTTCTCTTATCTTATCGTCGTGACTGGAGTATATTCTATATTTATATGTTTGTCCGTTTTCAACCTTAGGAATAAAACCTTCCCAAATCCCACTTCCATCCCAACGAACATTCAACGCATATTCACTACCACTCCAATAATTAAAATCACCTACTACTTCCACACGTTTTGCAGCTGGTGCATAAACAGAAAAATAACAACCACTATCACCTTCATGCCTGACAATATGGCTTCCAAACTTTTCAAATAAATTGAAATGTTTGCCGGCTGCAAATAATTCTATATCAAATTCACTAAATAATGAATATCCTTTAACCATACTTCCCATCAATCAAATGTTATGGTGAAAAGATAAATATATTAATGGAAAATTCAGTGCTTTATTCGGTTAAGTTTTGTAAAAATTATTATCCTGTATTTGTTATCTCATTTATCATACCTTTAAATACAATTCCATGAAATGGTAAAACAGAATACCAATAAAGTCTACCAAGTAATCCATGCGGTCTAAAGGTAGCTGTCTGAATCAGTTTGTTATTCTTTATTTTAAATTCAAGCCATGCTTCGCCAGGTAGTTTCATTTCAGCAAACAGCAGTAACCTTCCTTCAGATTTATTGGCATACAATACGCGCCAAAAATCCAAGGCATCTCCGGACTCCAATGATGTAGGATTAGTCCGTCCTCTTCTTATTCCCACCCCTCCAAAAATCTTATCAATTAACCCTCTTGTTTTCCATAGTATGTTGGCATAATACCAACCATTCTTACCTCCGATACTCCATATTTTATCAATCACTTTATCTTTTGTGACAATTTCTCTTTGTCGAATATCCTTAAAACATCCAAAGGTAGGGACATCTATAAAATCTGAAATATTAAATCGTTTGACACCACTCACTTGAGAGTCCTTCCAACTGGATACTATTTGATTGCTATCAATTTTTGTGAATGCTCTATCTAATGCTTTTCTATATTTCTCAGGTTGAACATTTAGAATTTTATTAATCATATCATTACGACAAACAACCTCAATTTTCATACTATCAACAAGGGATATCGCCAAATTATACGAAGTAGAAGTCACAAAATAAAGCCAGTAAGAAGACAACTTGGGTGTCATTATAGGAATGGTATATATGCGACGTTTTAATTTTCTAAATTTTGCAAACTCTAGCAACATCTCTTTATAACTTAAAATGTCTGGACCTCCAATGTCAAAATTTTGATCAAAACATTTTTCATTTAACAGTGCTTTTTCTAAAAATGATAAAACATCCCTAATACCTATTGGCTGACATCTTGTATTTAACCATTTAGGAGCAATCATAATTGGTAATTTTTCTACCAAGTCTCTTATTATCTCAAAAGAAGCAGATCCTGAGCCTATTATAATTCCTGCCCTAAGGGTTGTTAATTTATATTGGCCATCCTCTAAAATATCCTCTACGTTCTTACGAGATTTCAAATGCTTAGACAAACTAACCTCATTCACAATCCCACTTAAATATATTAAGTGCCTTATTGATGTTTTATTTAATGCATTCTTGAAATTAACAGCTGCAATTTCCTCAAGTTTTTCATATTCATTCGAACTCGACATTGAATGAATTAAATAATAAGCAGCATCAATATCATTTGGAATATTATATAATGTTTCAGCTTTTAAAAAATCGACCTCAATTACATCGATAAATGACTTTATTGAATCAGGTGCACTAAATCGGTTAACATCTCTAACACAGCATATTACATGATGTCCATTGTTAACCAACACAGGCAACAGTCTTTTTCCGATATACCCAGTTGCACCTGTTAATAAAATCCTCATGAATTGCTTTTTAATAAATATGACACGCTCCCTCTTTAAGTAGATATAACGTTTTGGCAATATACCATAAATCTAAATGATCAATAGAACAATTTTGGCTAAAATTAAAAATTTACAAGACTTTAGGTAAAGCAATAGTGTCAATATCTATTCAAAGCTAATCCTTAGTTCTACGAATCTTATATTTTCCTTTAGCTTTCCATTACCTTCTGCACTAATTCTTACTAATTCAATTCCTAGTTCGACTAACTTTTCGTTTATACATTCAGCTCGTTTCTAAGACAGAAGTAAATTATAGTCTTCGCTACCAGACTTATCAGTCCACCCATATATTTCAACATTCTAAATTCCACCAATTTCAATATTTGAAAAATACTCATCTAAAATTTGATTTCCGGATTCATTTAAACTGGACTTATCAAAATCAAATGCCATTTCATTTAAAACAACTTTAGATTTATTCTCCTCAATTTCCAGATGTTAATAATTTATATAAAAATAACCATAGGAGATTTCATCTAGCCTGGAAGCATCTTTCCTGAAAAAGGATTTCAGTGTAATCAAATAAAGAAAATTAAGTAAGGTCACTCAAAAAAAATACTGATGAAGAATCTGACCTGTATTGAAATGAAACTGTATCAAAACGAAAAGCTACTCAATAGCTTAATCTCAGAATATCCATTTTTAATTTCTTGAAATTCTGGAATTTCCTTGTAATGTGCTGTTCTGTGATAATGAAAAAATTCTATTCCCAATCC
The DNA here is from genome assembly GCA_905480605.1 of uncultured Saprospiraceae bacterium. Classification (GTDB taxonomy): domain Bacteria; phylum Bacteroidota; class Bacteroidia; order Chitinophagales; family Saprospiraceae; genus RFSX01. The sequence continues at coordinate 34,917 of CAJQRD010000024.1, forward strand.
CCAATTTTTCCAGATAGGATAATGATACTCCAATTTAAAAACTGAGCTTCGTTCAGTGCCTGGTGTATCTCGCTGTGTATAAATCAACCAGTTATTAAAACTTGTAATTATTCTGCCTAAATTCTTAGTGATTATCAAAGCTTCAGCCTCATACATAAAACCTCTACCATAAACATAATCTCTTAAAAATTCACCATCATCCTTTATAAACTTGTCTATTACTTCAACAACCTCTGAATTAGCACTTCCAAATAATATTGGACCAAGTTTTACTGCCGAAAGTAATGAAATGTTTTCAGACTTAAAATTAACATGGTAGTCTAAAGTAAGTGAGAAAGATCCTATTTTGAATACATTATTGTGCATAAATGCGTAATGACTGGAAATTGCAAATAAACTGTTATTAGATTTGTTAAGTCTCCACAAGGGTGCGTGTGACATAATATTCAAGTAGTTGTTGTTATATTCCTTTGCTTTGATTGAGTTGATGTCCAACCAAGCTCTGAAAATAAAATGATCGAAGGGTTTATAGTCATCCGAATCGTCAAACAAATCACCATAAATCATAGAATAATTCAGATGAAAATATGAAGAGGGAGGTATAATTCCCACAGACTGTAACGATTGAGAAACACCAAACGAAAGCTGAGACCTTACTGGAAACCGACGCAGGTTAGATGAACGATATGCTTGTGCGACATCTTTATAAAACCATCCATTAATCTGTCCGATTGGGTCTAAAAAGGCAGCTCCAAGACTTCTTAAGAAACGGTTATTTCTTTTCTTATGATCTCTTAACAAATGCGCTGTTAAACGGTGTGTTACCTCTCCTAAATAAACGCCTCCCAAGGTAGTAGTATTCCAATCTATTTCACTTGCTGGAAAAGTCTCACCAAAATACTCCCATGTCCAACTTCCAGCGAGTACGAATGGGATCGCCTCCCAAAAAGAACTTCCATTTGTTCTGGCAGCATTGAAGAAGAAAGAACCATGGTATGGATGAGAAATAAAATTCGTCCCGAAAGGATCGCCATCAGTATCAAATCCAGTATGTAGATTGTTATACCAATGCTCTGGAGTTACTTTAGCCCAGTCCAAATCACGCACCCAAGCATCATACCTATTGATCAATATATTTGTAGCAACAATCTCAGTGGCACCGACTAGTGGCCGGTTTTTGAATTGAGGCAAATGAAGAGAAACGCTATCCAATTGAGCAGATAAAGGCGTCATGAAAATTATAATCAATATTGAAATCAGGACATTTCTCATTTATTAAAGTTATAAAAAATTAATCCTAAATATATTGACTCAAGTCATCACAAAAGGTAATAGATATCATCTGATTTTGATATTTATTACTATAGGAACGAGAATAAATACATCCATTTGGGCTAAGCAAATAACCACAGCAGAACAATTCCACTGCGGCTGTTTTATATTTATCGAAAGTAATTTTCGTAAATTACGATTACAACATTTTACAGTTTAAAAGGACCCACTGCCTTTTCGCAACCTTCCCAATTAATTTTCAGGTTGGTTTCATCAAACTAAATATCGTCTGGTATTAAAGAATCTGTAAAGCCATTCCATACTTCGCCAGATGGACCATAGAAGTCTCCTGGGTTTGCTTTATGATCCATTGCTGCTCTAATGATGCCAGATGCCCCATCTTCTGCAGATTGGTCCAGAGAATCCAAAATTCACCACTTCTGTACCACCTCCTACAAGTTCACCTCCCTTTTTCTCGAAATAATGATTAGAAAGTGGTAGGTCTAATCTAGCCATTGATGAATAATTTACAATCCGACCTTCTTTGCTATTTTTTACTAAAAAAATAATTCTTTAGTAAGGAGAAAGTGGGGAAGAACATTGCTCTGCATTTGTACATCATAGCCTGTTCCACTGGTCGTTCCTGTAATGACTACCTCCTTTCCAGTTATATCTTGTGTATGTTTTTTTATTATCTCACCAAGGTATTTGGTTTCAATTTGATTAGACATATTTTTTTATTTCTTTAATTTATAGTTGTGTGTTGATCTATTGGTATCAGTGCATAGCAATAAAGACTTTATGGGAATTTAGTTTCCATATTTAACTATTTAATTAATGAAATTTATTAAATTTTACTTGTAACAAAGTGCTAAAAACAACACTATATCTAATGCTACAAAACCAATACAAATTTAGAATCTCGTGAGTTGATAAAATATTCTAAAGATATACCTATCCATCAAAACAAAATAATCAAGAGATACAGTATAAATACTTTTTTGCCCAACATCTAAAAATTACTCTAACATGCCAAAGTCTATAATTGGTGCCTGATTCAACTTGGTTCTTTCAAACCTAGAATCAATCATGACCTTATCATTTGTAAATCCGCAGTTCTTAAGATAAAACCCATTGCCTTCAATACCTCCAGAATAATCAAGTCTATTTTTTTTTCTGGCTGTATTATCTGCAGTAAACTTTGCTTTAAAAAGTTCATGCCACTCCTTAGAGTCATAAACCCATTGGTTACCATACAGTCCTTTTCGTTCAAAGACACCTTGATAAGGTATGAAGTTCTCTAAAAATGAGTACAAGTTTTTTAGATACGTATTGGTCTTAGGTCTTCTGAATTGTGCTATTAGATTCCATTCATTCATTTGTGGATCATGGAAGTAAGCAATATAATCCGTATCACCATTACCTGTTGGTTTAGCCCCAAGTAAAAACCCATACTTCACTTCTGTCTTCCAATTGAATACTTTATAACTTTGCCCTCCAGAGCCTTCATTTCCAAATTCACCAGTTGTCACACCCGCTCCTTTCTTTAGTAACTTGATTTTATCCTCATCAGGAATTTCACTTGGATCATCTGTTTGAAATGGGCTCCAAATTGAGAAAAGTATTCTTCTTTCAGTTGAAGAATTTACCTGAATACCAAAATACCCCTCACCAAAACCATTGGCCATAAAGTAAGACCCTATCACATCTTGGTTTTCTGGAATTTCGATTTCGCTGTAAAACCATTCAACCTGATTGACGCCCTCGGGCATACTAAAATTTAAATGTACAGAAGGACCTCTCCGACCAAAATATAAATCATCTTTTATAAATTTGGCACTATCTACATCCGCTCCTAATAAAATAGCATCAAGATCTGCATATGTAGTTCCATCCTTTTCCAAACCATTGATATCTATAAAATAATATCCCGATCCCTCTATGAAGAAATCTCCTAATTGAGTATCACGAAAATCACTACCTGTCAATACAATATTTTGAGAATTATTTTGAAATGTAACTTCAATTTTTGAATTACCAGTATTTACCTTTGCTCTGATACTTAGGGAAACTTGACCACCCTTTTCCAAATAAAAGAAGGTCCGAATTGTATGGTTTGAATTGGTCCAATTGCGAATTCCTTCTGAAGTAATTATATTCAAAGGTGTATAATCACCTCCGTTCATCACCCAGGAGTTTCCAGCAGTAGGAATAACAATATTTAATTCTGATTCTTCAGATTTAGTGTCATCTTTTTTTTCATGAAGATTAACGGCACATGAATTGATCATAGCTATAAAGACAAGAATCAGAAACATTATAGAGATTTTAAATAATTTCAATAGTTAAGTAAGTTAACAAAATATCTAATTCACCACGTTAAAATTACAGAGATAAAAAACTAATATTATATCAGCAAGCCAAAGTCTACTCTTATAGTCAAAACCTATTAGACCCTCATTTTTTTCAGATATACGGTCTTTGTCACAGCCCCTCTAGTGTTTAATCAAGTGTGATTACTTCATTAAATTATCACTGACTTGCAATGCTATGCCTTCAAAATCTCCAAATGATAAGTCGATTCATATAGAAATTGTTTGTAAGTAAAGATAACTAATACCTTCTCTATACTTTTTAAAAGCAAGTTAAGCTATAAAACAAGTCTGTTAAAATAAAAATTATTATAAGTAACTTAGTAACACTTTTGCTATTATAGTCGTTTAAAAAATATAGAATATTCTGATTTGGATTTGATTGATTCAAATCCCAGCAATTTTTTAGAAACCCAGTGATAAGTTAAGAATATAACGTCATGTTTTATATGACTTCATCATCGAAAAATTCAAAGAAATGAAATTGCTTTATTCCTTTTGCCTCCTGCTTTTTTCTTGTACACCATATTGGGCTCAAGTTATCAGCATTGGTGACACAGGAGATTACCTAAACTTAGAAGCCGCTGCATCAGCTAACGCCATTAACCTTGGCGATACTCTACTATTTCAGTCACAAGTTTTTGATGATGGCACACAGTTTCTTTATGATATAAATGGCAGTATTGACCAACCAATAGTACTAAAATCTATGGTGCAACACGGTGCAATTTTTCAAGGCGGAAGTGAGGCCATACATTTGACAAGGTGCACAAATATTGAAATCAATGGTTTTGTTTTTGAACAACAAACCAGTAACGGTGTAAACATTGATGATGGTGGTGACTATGCCAATGTCTCAAAACATATAACAATACGAAACAACATTTTTAGAGACATGAACGCCAGTGGAAACAATGATCTATTAAAGATGTCTGGTGTTGATAGTTTTTTAATAGAACAATGCCAATTTATTAATGGCGGTGCCGGAGGTTCAGGAGTTGACTTTGTGGGTTGCCACTATGGAGTTGTTCAGGACAACAATTTTGACAATTCCGGAACATCTGGAATTCAAAATAAAGGAGGTAGTCAATTTATAAGAATCCAAAGAAATATATTTAGAAATATATCACAAAGAGCATTAAATCTTGGAGGAAGTACAGGTTTAATCTTTTTTCGTCCCCCACTTCCCAATCCCATCGTTGATGCTTTTGAAGCTGCAGATCTTGACGTTTTCTCAAATATTTTTATTGGTTGTTGGGCACCTATCGCATATGTAGGAGCCGTAAGAGTTAATGTTTCTAATAATACCTTTTATCAACCTGAAAATTGGGTTATGAGAATTCTTCAGGAAACAACAGAACCAGGATTTTTACCTTGTGGAGATAATACTTTTAACAACAATATTATCTATTTGCCAAGTGATTTAACCGAAGTAAATATTGGTCCCAATACCAATCCTTCATCATTTACAATATCTAATAATTTGTGGTTTAATGCATCAAGCAACTCATGGACACCCAGTTTACCAGTAATGGATCCTAATCAAATCATTTCTAACCCTTTGTTTGTAGATGCTAATATTGAAGACTATCATATAGAAAGCATAAGTCCAGCAATTGCTTCTGGACTCTACCAAAGCAATATAGTTGGTGACTATGATAAAAACCTATATTTAAACCCTCCTTCAATTGGTGCATATGAAGGTGATCCCAGTACAACACAAACACATATAGAAATACAAGCTACTGGCATCAATATTTACCCAAACCCTTCAAACAACAGTGTAAAATTAGATGGAGATTTTACTGACGCTGATATCTATATATTAGATGAAAGTGGCAATGTAATTCAAGATTTAACAAATATCAATGCACCTTATACTATAGAGTTGGGAAGTTTGCCTGGGGGCATTTATTTTATTAGAATTCAAAGTAATTCGCACACCAATATGGAGGTTCAAAAAATAATTAAATACTAGATACCCATTTATAAAAAAGCAATCAATAAAAAACTTATTTTAAGCTACTTTTTTAAGTTATGATTACTTGAGTTTAGTCAAAAATGCAAGTTAGCTTGTTCATCTATTACTAGATCGTCATGCTTTATCCCAAAAATTGTATATTAAAGCTTTAGAATACTTTGTATTGTATCAAATGGCTAGACTTCTTTATACTATACTGTTATTACACTTTTTTGGCATGAGTGTACATGCGCAAGCCATCATTGTAAAACCTTATCTACAAAACATAACCACGAATGAAGTTACAGTTATGTGGGAGGTTTATGATGTTGGCAATGGTGAATTACGATTTGGACTAGACCCCTTCAATATTACTGAAACTGTCTTAAGTGATTCCAATACTGGATCTGGGCTAACCAGAATTCATACGGCTCATATATCAAACCTAAACATTGGTACAAAATATTACTATAAAGTTCATATGCAGGGAGGACAAGAATCACAGCTATATACTTTCCGAACAAATTATCCCTCATCACATGAAAAAGCAACTCAATTTATTGCAATTTCAGATATGCAACGAGATGGGAGTCATCCCAATAAATTTAAAGATATAATTGAAGATGGAATCATTCCAATTATTAGCGAAGAAGTAGGCCCATCTCTTAATGATTTGGAGGCAGTACTAATACCAGGTGACCTTGTACCAACAGGAGGAAATTACAATCAATGGAAGGATTATTTTTTTAACCCCTCCGATAGTTTATTTCCTTACGTACCCATTTATCCAGTTCCAGGAAATCACGAATATGGCAATGGTGGACTTCCCAATTTTATAAAATATTTTTCAATGCCAGAAAACGGACCTACTGGATTGGCTGACCAATGCTGGTACAAAGATATTTCCAATGTGCGCATTATCGGTTTGAATTCAAATAGTGAAACGGCTGACAAGAATTTACAACTTGCCTGGCTTGGTGAGTTACTAGACTCAACATGCACAAAAGAACACATAGATTTTGTTTTTGCAGAATTGCATCACCCTTACAAATCCGAATTATGGACTCCCGGAGAAAGTGATTTTACAGGTATGGTCATCGACTCTTTAGAACAATTTACATCATTCTGCGCTAAACCTTCTATCCATTTTTTTGGCCACACACATGGTTATAGCAGAGGACTATCTCGTGACCATAAGCACTTATGGGTTAATGTTGTTACTGCCGGTGGCGCAATAGACAATTGGGGTGAATTTCCAAATGCGGATTATGATGAGTTTGTAAAAAGTCAAGATGAATATGGCTTTGTTCTGATCGAAGTTGAAGCTGGAGAAGAACCAAAGTTTTCTCTAAGAAGGTATTCCTTAGGTGACCAAGATATAGTACTAGATAATATTGTTCGTGATAGTATTACAATATATAAAAAAGAATGGGTTCCCTATAAGCCGATTAATATTTTCCCTCAGGATGGAGATACTATTCAAGCTTCGTGTTTAACTTTACGCGCGAGCGAATTTGCTGGTGTATCTGATAGCATTCAGGCCGCTCATTGGCAAATAGCAAAATCCAATAACTTTGTAGATTCTATTATCGTCTCACAATGGTTTCAGGATGAAAACTATTACTTCGAACAAAACTTACAAGCCAATGATTTACTGATTGATACAGAGGTAAACTCAATTGGTTCAAATGCTTCGTATGATTGGCGTGTCAGATACCGTGATCAAAATTTAGAATGGAGTGATTGGTCTGAATCAACTTCCATTTATGTAGAAAGTTCTATAGATACTTTGTCTGGAAACCTAGTAGAAAATGAAGGTGCAGAGAATGGAATATCTTTTTGGATGGGCGACATAGAGTCCATACAAAATGGCGCATGTAATTCCGTACAACCTTACCTAGGAACACATAATTTTGCAGTTGGCGGTGTTTGTGCAAATGAATCAAGTTTTGGTCTAGCACATCAGATTATTGACTTAAGTCCTTATCAAACAGAAATTAGTGCCGGTGAAGCTGTCCTAAATTTTGGAGGGTTTATGCGCAGCTATAATGGCACTGATATTCCTGAAATGTATGTAGAATTTTATTCTTCCGGCAACTTAATATTTACAACAAATACAATCTCATCCAACACAGGCAATTGGGTTTTCATTGAAGCGACAGTTTCAATTCCAGCCTTAACAGATTCGTGTTTATTAAACTTAACTGGAACACGAAATGCGGGTTCCGATAACGATAGCTATTTTGATGATTTGCAATGTTATATTCTAGAAGGATCATGTCTTTCTTGCTATGGTTTATCAGATGTTGACTTTGATCAAGATGGGTTTTGCAGTGATTTTGATTGTGATGACAGTGATGACACAGTTTACCCAGGCGCTTTGGAGATATGCGATGGTAAAGACAATAACTGTAACGGTATTGCAGATTATGGGAATACAGTTACTTGGACTGGACTGGGAAGTGACAATCTATGGGGCAATGCAAACAATTGGGACCAAATGATGATTCCACTATCATGTCAACTCGTGATTATAAATAATCCAGATTCAATTTTAATTGACAATGTTTTTGAATGTAGGGGACTAGAAATGAATACATCTAGCATATTAACAATTCAGGAAGACAGCTATTTAAAAATTGATAGCAATCAAGAAGTAGGCAGTATTCCAGCATCTATTAATGGAATGTTATTGGTAAATGGGAAGTGGGAGGTTAGGTAAAATGAAGTCAAAAAATATGAAGTCACTATTTGTTTGTTGGATTTAAGAATTCGAAAACATCATTATTCCAAAACCCATCAATGAACATATAGTCCCATCTCAATTTCTTCTATAAGGCACAAAGTCAACAAAACATACAGTAGTTTCCTCACACTAACAAAAATCATATTCCAATGTGACAAAGGTCATCTTTTAGACCAAACCCCTATCGTATATTTGCGATAAGGGATATGAAAAGAAGTTTAGGATATATTGAATATGGAGAGGATACTGAAGAATTGGCAAAATTTGCAAAGGCTTTAAGTCACCCTACTCGAATAGCTATTATAAAATATTTAGAAAATCAGTCGTGTTGTTTTACAGGCGATTTAGTTGATGTATTGCCGATTTCTCAATCAACCATCTCCCAGCACCTAAAAGAATTAAAGAATTCTGGTCTTATTCAAGGAGAATTAAAACCACCAAAAATAAAGTACTGTATCAACCAAGAAAACTGGAAGGTTGCGAAAGCATTATTTCAACAATTTTTTGATTGATGTTTTTCAAATAAGAGATCGCTATTGGCGAAACACAAACATGAAGCTATGACAAAAAAAATAAAAATATTAGGAACTGGATGTCCAAAATGTAAGACATTGACAGGTGTTGTTAAAGATGTAGTTGCAGAGAACAACATAGATGCTACTATAGAAAAAGTAGAAGATATAATAGAAATCATGAAGTTCGATGTAATGACAACCCCAGCATTGGTGATTGATGGTGTTATCTGCATTAAAGGCAGAGTGCCTTCAAAAAGTGAGATTTTAGCACTTCTCAATTAATTGGATTTAGCTATGAATTATCATATCAAGGCTTCATCCATTTCAAATCAGGATGCAACTATATATATTAAGGAATCGCAAATAGATTTTGGTACGACTTCGGTTACTTCCGAAACGTTACCTAATCCAGCTGAATTATTTTTAAGTTCATTTGCTGCCTGCATTTTGAAGAATGTGGAACGCTTTTCAGGCCTGATGAAATTTTCCTATTCAAAAGCTGTTATTGACGTCAATGCCACACGTCTTGAAAACCCGCCAAGGATGGATGGTATAATTTACAATTTAACAATTTACAGCAGCGATGAAAAACTGAACAAATCACTACTAAAGAAAAACATTGAAAAGTTTGGCACTATTTACAATACAGTGAAATTATCTTGCTCAATTACTGGTACAATAAATACGATTGAAGATGTTTGATTGGATACAACAGATAGCAGATTGGCTAGTCTATGATGTCTTGAATTTAGACAAAGGGCAGCACTTAGCAGAAGCTCTAAACTTCTTTATTTATGACTCATCAAAGATTTTAATACTGCTCTTTGTTGTCATTTTTTTTATGGGAATCGTCAATAGTTATTTTCCTATTGACAAGGTTAAAAATTATCTGTCAAGAAATAAACTATACGGATTAGAATATCTTATAGCCAGTCTTTTTGGTGTAGTTACACCTTTTTGTTCCTGTTCATCAGTCCCCCTGTTTATAGGTTTTGTTAGAGGTGGTATTCCACTCGGAGTGACTTTTTCCTTTTTGATTACATCACCTCTTGTCAATGAAGTTGCAATAGGTCTATTTGTTGGATTGTTTGGAATCAAGACAACAATCATATATGTGATCAGTGGTGTTTTATTAGGCACTATTTCTGGTATAATACTTCAAAAATTAAAACTAGAACACCTACTAACCCCTTGGGTAAAAGAAGTTTTAGCTAATGCCCAGCGAGATCAAGATATATTTCAAATAGAAAACCAGACCCTTAGACAACGGTTACCAGTTATTTGGGCAGAGGTCGTGAAAATCCTAAAAGGTGTTATCCCTTACGTAATTATTGGAATTGCTGTTGGTGGCTTAATGCACGGCTACATTCCAGAAGGCTTTTTTGAAAAATATATGAGCAAGGATAATTTATTTGCTGTACCGATGGCTACAATTTTAGCTGTACCCATGTACTCTAACGCTTCAGGTATTTTACCGATAGTTCAAGTTTTGGTGGCAAAAGGAATTCCCATTGGCACAGCTATAGCCTTTATGATGGGTGTAGTAGGCTTATCGCTACCAGAAGCCATGTTGCTTAAGAAAGTAATGACGATGAAGTTAATTACAGTATTTTTCGGAGTAGTGATATTATGTATTATTACTTCTGGCTATTTATTTAATATTATTCTATAACAAACATTTAATTACAATTTCCAAAGATGAATTATTTAAAATTCTTATCTCTTATATTAACGCTGACATTTGCAGCATGCCAAGGTCAAAATAAAAGCAAAACCATTTCAACGGATCAATCAATTTCCAAAGTCGAAGTCATTGACTTTTATGGAACACACCGTTGTGTTACCTGTGAAGCCATCGAGGCCAACGCCAAATATACAGTTGAGACCTATTATCCAGATGAAAAGAAAAAAGGAATGGTAGTCTTCAAAACTGTGAACGTTGACAAAGGTGAAAACTATAAAATGGCCGAACGGTTTGAAGCATCTGGAACAGCCTTATTTCTTAATGTAATTAAAGACGGAATGGAAACTCATATTGATTTGACCAATTTTGCTTTTTCGAAAGGCAAGGAGAAAGATGTATTTTCCAAAGAACTAAAAGCTAAAATTGACATTGAGCTAAATAAGCTGTAATGGATTTTTTACAAAGCTTATTAGACACATACAACATACCTGTTTTATCAGCTTTTATACTTGGGTTGATGACGGCTATTAGTCCTTGTCCTCTAGCGACCAACATTACAGCAACAGCCTATATTTCTAAAAATATATCAAGCAAGCGGAAAGTTCTGTTAAGTGGCCTTTTATACTCTTTGGGAAGAGCCTTCAGCTATTCTACTATTGGGTTGATTCTATTCTTTGGAGCAAATAAATTTCATATTGCTCGTTTTTTCAATCAGAATGGAGAGAAGTACTTAGGCCCTTTGTTGATCATTCTTGGTCTGATAATGCTAAATATCATAAAGCTAAACTTTTTGGGTAAATCCAATTTTCAAGAAAAGCTTTCTGAAAGAGTTAAGGACAAAGGTCTTTTAGGTTTTTTTTTGATAGGCGTAATTTTTGCTTTGGCATTTTGCCCCTATAGTGGTGCATTGTTTTTTGGTATGTTAATTCCTATGACTATAGCTTCAGCCGATGGGCTTTATTTACCTTTTGTTTTTGCATTAGGCACAGGCCTCCCCGTTTTACTTTTCACCTATTTATTAGCCTTTACAGCTGGAAAAGTTGGCATATTCTACAACAGAATTACAAAAATAGAAAAGGTCATGCGCATGGTTGCAGGTGTTGTTTTTATAATAACTGGATTGTATTATGTTTCAATTTTTACAGGAATATTGAGTTAAACTAAATTCACTTGTGTCAACAATCCCAAGACATTTAAATCAATCTACAATTTCATAGTCAATGCCTAGTTTTCGAAATGCTCTATAAGCTGAACTAGAGTTTTTATCTTCTATCTCTATATCTACAGGATCTCCTTCCAAGAGTATATCTGTTAGTTCACTCGACAAAGAATCATCCATATTAACTGAAACCTCAGCTATACATCTGGCTATCGCCCTTCGATCTGGTCTCTGAGCGTCACATGACAATAGGTTAACTTTCATAATTTTTTTTATAAATATAGCAAACTTAAATTGAGATTAGAGATTAGGCATGAGAAATCAGAGGTTAGAGGTCAGACTTCAGGGGTCAGGGGTCAGATTTCAAAGGTCAAAGTTTAGTGATTAGAAGGCTAGAGGCATAACAATTAAAGCTCATCGAAAAACTCACATGATTACACCCAGCCCTCTCGGTAACATGGGTTACACACAACACCAATACATAGTCATATCCTTGCATAATGAAATTATATATGAGTGCATAATTCAGATCAACTTATAAGAAATATTACAACAGTTAATTCAATTAATATTACCAAAATATTGTCAAGGTTCTTTTACTCTATGCAGTTAACCTAATTGTTGGTGGAACTTAAAGCCAGACGCCAATTACGCTTGAAGAAGCCATGGCAATTGCTCAACAAAGCAATAGGTCCATATTAAGATCAAAACAATCCCTTGTAGTTAAAGAGGCAACCTACGAACAAACCAAGGGGAATTTTCTCCCCTATTTTGGTGTCAACCTTACGGATATAGTGAGTAATAATCCGCTGAATGTATTTGGTTTTAAACTGTTACATGAGGATGTGTGCCAGGAGGGCTTTAATCCTGCATTATTGAATTCGCCTGATGTTATCAACCACTATAACCTGAGTTTGAATGCTATGATGCCGTTATACAATCCAGAAGCTAAAGCCGAACATAAAGCTGATAAGCACCAGATCAAAATGTCTGAATCCATGGCTCAACAGACTTCAGAAGCTATAGAATTGGAAGTGATTAAATCATAATACTTATTGCTGTTATCACAAAAAACAATCGATGTTTTGACAGAAGCGAAAAATGCTGCTCAGTCAAATTACGAAAAAGTAGAAAAAAAATTAACCAAGGTACATCTCTAATATAGCAGCACTTATCCTATAAAAAAGCACATATGAAAATTGGCTAAGAATACTAAACTCAAGTACTCTGTATCCGTCCGAGCTACCCCAACTTGCATAAAAGGGATAGCCTCATGACCTTTGTGTCAAAAGATAAAGATGCGAATAAATTACAAGGAGTTTGCTGAGGGGTATTCAAAGAGTGGGTTGAGTAGGAAGGCTTATGGTGA
>CAJQRD010000025.1 GCA_905480605.1 uncultured Saprospiraceae bacterium
TCTTTTAGTAATATGGAAGAGCTAAAAAAATGGCTATACAATACAGTAAATAAAATGGAAAGCACAACTATAAAATCCATCGTCAGCAATCATCATTATTTAAATGCGTTTAATATGACATTTTAAATATTAAATGGTATAAGTTCAGCCTCTTTTTTTATCCTTTACTTATAGTATTCTTTAAACGTATGTATTGCATAAATTGCAACCTCATACTTTATTATTAATTTTGATATTTCCCTATCTAATTATTGCCACATATCCAATATCCCTCCCAAAATAGCTAAAGTATAAACCCAAAATCTTACATTTAGCAAATTGGTTTTCCAGCTTAACTTATAGAAAATTCATAGTGATGCAATAATTGGAGTTATAACTGACAAGCCTATCTTACCAACTGCTTTCATGACATCACATTATGTTGCCATAATAAGTTTAAAAACAATAGATTAAAGGATATTTGAACTTAATGGTTAGGATTAATAGCCCAAAATTGACACGCCTGAGAACTTTTAAAGAGTGTTGAGTTAGGTCTTTAGTTACAACCACTCAAAATCTAAAAACTGGATGTAATAATTATGAATGCCATATTCTAAATAAGCCTCAAAATGCCAAATAAAAATCCTTGGTTAAATGAATATATTCGTCCGAATAATTATGCTGCCCGTTATGATGCATAAACATATCAGAAATTTCTAGGACACAAAACTCAGGTTTTCTGAATTCAATAATCACCCGTTTTGTTTTACTGTCAACCTTGGGTCGAATATTCAGAATTTTGTGAATTCCAAAATTTCTCGTTTTAGCCAATTCAATGAAATATTTAGACTCATCAAAAGGTAAAATTACACTTACCGAAGAACGGTTGTGAGTTAACTTTTCAACCGCATCCCAAAAATCCAAAAAAGACAAATCATCATTATGTTTTGCAACATTAAGGCCTGCATCAATTGGCTTTGTGGCATTCTGAAAATAAGGAGGATTTGAAACGATATGGTCAAAGGTCTTACCTATACTTGAATAATTTTGAACGGCTTCCAGAACCACATTAATATTAGAAGCTTCATTTAATTTTACATTAAATGAAGCTTCGTTATAACTTAATTTATCTACATCAATTGCAGTAATATTGACAGATGGAAATCTTTGATTCAACATCAGAGCAATGACCCCGGATCCTGTACCAATTTCTAGGACATTATCATTTTTATTTAGACTAGCCCACGCTCCTAAAAGTACACCATCTGTATTCACTTTTAAAGCAGAATTGGTATTTCTTACTTTAAACTTTTTGAAATTGAAATAGTCATCGGACACCTAAATACATTTGGTTTATTTCGAAACATTTATCATTTCAATCACACTTTCTTGGTCAGCAGTGATTTGCAGCAAATATGTCCCCGGAGCAAAACCATTGAAGTTAAGTTCAATGTTGTCTTTGCCTATGGAATTTCGTTTTATGACTGAAGAAATAACCTGTCCATTAATTGAAAGCACATTGACTGTAACATCTTTAACTTCATCCAATTCCAGACTTACCGTAGCAAAATCAGCTACCGGATTAGGATAAATGGTATGTGAAATTCCAGACAATTTATCTACAACATTTGCAGAAGTCGTACAATTACTTCCGCCTTGAACTTCACACCAACGTGCCTCAAATTCTTGCAAGAAAATGTTGGCCACATTGTCATCATGAAATATCAATGTATTCTCATCATTTCTTGTTTCAGCACCACCAGACCAATTATGTGATCCTGTAACAACTGTAGGATTAGAACTTGAATCTTTGGCATCTATAATACAGTATTTATGGTGAGTACTTGTTGTCGTATTATCATCAGTTACATCTACACCAATACCTTCTAAGAATGCAAATTCGCCACCTTGATCATTAATATTATCAATAATTCCTCTTACATCAACATTCCTATTAAATGCATTTGCAACAGCTGTTCCCAATTCGTTATTGGTAAAAGTCAACAAAGCAAATTGCAAATCAGAATCAGCTTGAGATATGTTTTTTGAAATATTCAATGTTGTATTGTCAGATGGAGAAAAGTATTGCTCCACAGGCATACCGTTAATGATGAAATTATGTGGTGTATTGTCAGTTTTCTCAGGCCCAAAACGCACATTGAAGATTCCAGGTTGTGGACCTTCAGATCCCCACATTTCTTCAAACTCTATAGTATAAGCTTTAGCCAATGCTTGATCTTGGATTATGACCATGTTGTTATAATCTGAAACTATATTCTGTTGAGTCCAGTTTGTTGATCCACTTAAAACCCATGAATCATTCAAGGAATTGGCATCAACTACGAGGAATTTATTATGCATTAAGCCATCAACATTTCCTCTAATAACACTAAAGGGAGGAGATGGATTTGACAAAGCCAAATTAGCGGTTTCGTTATCAGCAACATACCTAACAACTACCCCTCTATTATGTGCTGCTGTCAACGCATTAACAATTCTATCTCTGTTGTTATTATAGACAGAAGCATCTATTGTAGATTGTGCATTTTCAATCAAATTAATAATTGCATTTTCAGATGCTAAACCAGTATATCCATTAGCGTAACTACCATTACTTACACTACCATTGACATCATAATTGAAATAAATTCTCATCTCACCTGTAGAGTTCGAGGCCGTTGAATAATATTGCACAGCAGAAGAGACTTCACTTGTTCCATTATCAGATGATACCTCAACGTAATAAAATTCTCCGGCATCTAAACCAGTCAAAGTCAGTGAATGAGATGTAACCATATCACTGGAAACCATTTCATCACCTAGAGAAGATGTTGTACCATATCTTACTACAGAATTCCCAGCTGCATTTGTTTCCCAACTAACAGTAAAGCCCTCATTGGTAATATCAGTTTGCCTAGGAGCACTTGTCAGAAAGAAATTGTCTTTCACCACGATATCTTCAAGACCTCTGGGTAACAATTGATAAGTTGAATTGAATTGAGAAACAACACCAGTTATATCAACAGATGCTAAAGGAATTTCCTCTCCTAGCATCGGGTGATTACTTCTTACATATATTTCACCTTCGTCACCATTTGCACTGAATGTAAAATTACCAACTCCAAAAACATTACCTCCTGCATCAAATTTTACATTTGAAATAGTCATCAATATAGCTTCATTACCTTCATTCAAGTCATTTGGTGTACCCATAAATGGTTCAGGCAAATCATTGTTTGAACTCACTACACTAAAAGACATAACTGGATCCAATTCTAGCAATCCGTTAAATTCCTTTAATGCACCAGTAACCGTTACAAGGTCTCCTCTGTTAACTTCCCCTGGAAAATCACCGTTTGATCCTGCACCGGGATATACGGCTACTGCACCAGTAGCGTCTTGTAAATATCTGATAATGCCCAATTCACCTCCATTCGTTGCAACACCTTCGATTGTAACAACATCACCGATATTCATTCCCCTAGCGTCAGCAATAGTAGTTTGTGCATTTAATGTATTGAAAAAGAAAAAACCTACTACAAAAATTAAAATATGTCTCATTTATTTATTTTTAAAAATTCGCTTGAACTGAAATTGACCATCTCCTTCCTTGCCCAAAAAATACAGACGCCGATTTGGCATCAAAATCCTCAAAACTTGGAGAATTAAAATTATCATTATTACGTGCATCACTTAAATACACAGCATCAAAAAGGTTAAGAATATTAAACCTTAATTTCAAAGGAATATTATCATTGAACTTAAAACTATATCCCATGTGAAAAGATGATAACATATACGAAGGTAACTTCCATGAATCTCTTCCTCCATTATCACCTTGAAGTGTTTCTGGTTGAAACTCAGAATAGTTGTTTCCAAAATATGTTGTTTTTATTTTTAAGTAAGCACCTTTAATTGGTTCATATCTTACAAGACCTCCAAATTGCAACTGAGCGGCATCACCGACATGTACCCCGTTAGCATCAAATTCATACTCATAAGGAACTCCATTTGGCAATACGCCATTAACAGTTTCCCCTGACACCCATTTCCAATCTCCTATAGAAGTTAAGCCCTCAATAGATATTTGCTTGTTTGGTTTAAATGCAAAATCAATCTCAATTCCTTTATGAAGGGCATCAATTCCAGGAATATTTACTGGAATCCTATTGCCTTCAGGATCATCTGCATCTTCTGCTATTGTAGGCAATCTATCCAAGGGTTTATTTCCCCATACTGTATAATAGGCATTGACATTAGCAGAGAATTTTGGACTCTTGAAATTATAACCTAATTCAACAGCTTTGATGTCTTCATTTTTAAAAGTGTTGGCCAGTTGCGCGTCAGTTCCTGGAGCCCAAAAGTTTGTTATTATGACATTTCTATATTGTTGAGCTCTACTTAACCAACCTGTATTAATGAAGACTCCATTTCTATCATTAATATTATAAGTTGCTCCTAATTTTAATGTTCCTGTTTGTACGTTTTCATCATCTAAAACAAAACCTGTTTCATTATCTAAATAACCATATTTAGTATTAGCAACGGATATATTTAAAAAACTCGCCCACTTATCAAATTTATATTCCAGCAAGCCGAATGTACCGATTTGATCTACTTTTCCTGTATACCAGTAATCAAACTTATCTCCAACCTGCAAGCCTTCTCTAAATCCTTGGCCTCCCAAGAGGTCATAAACTTCACGATAATGTTCGCCTTCGTAAGATCTTCCATCTAAACCAGCAGAGAATGTCAAAGATTCACTAATATCATATTTCAGTGTTGATAATAATCCATACCAAAAGTGATTATTTTTACCAGCTCTTATAATTGTACTTGAATACAAATTAGGATTTGTAAATCTAGGCGTTTGATTATCAATAATTCGAGCATCAATGTTTAGTTGCCCCGTGCTTTCATCTTCCTCAAAGCTATCACCGTCAGGTGCTGTCCCTCCACCATCTCCTATCGATAGATATGCTACGTTTGATAAAAACAATTTATCACTGGCTTGCCAAGAATGTCTTAAACTCAGTTGTGGTTTGTGATAGAAGTTTTTTCTTACATTAAATATCTCTCCATTTCTCAAGCCCCAAGCATCATTAAATCGTCTTCCTCTATTTTTATATTCCAAAGGCTCAATTGCAGATTCAGGGACATTTAATTTTCTTGCAAGCTCTGTATCTACCTGCCCAATTTCAGCCGAGAACGGTCTTTGACCATGTTCTTGTGGAGCCCCAAAACCTGAAAAACTTATCAAGTGATCACCCAATTGCTTATCAACTCTCAAGTAGTAAAAATAACCTTTGGTAAAGTTTCCATCTACCCAGCCATCTCCTTGCTTATATGAACCAGCCAATGAAACTCCCCAACCACTATCCATTCGTCCAGTTGTCATACCAAGTGTTGTTCTTAAATAGCCATTAACACCAAATTCTTGTCTGACTTTTAGACCTTTTTTGGCATCAATACCTTGAGTTAATATATTGATTGTACCTCCAACTGAAGGTATAGATAATTTAGATGCTCCTAGTCCTCTTTGAACTTGCATTGTTTGAGTTACCAAATCTAGACCAAACCAGTTTGACCAAAACACTCTGCCATTTTCCATGTCGTTAACAGGGATGCCATCAAGCATTACAGCAATATTTCTTTGATCAAACCCCCTGATTGAAATACGTGCATCTCCATCACCTCCACCTGATTCTGTAGCATATGCACCAGGTGTAGAATTTAATAGCATTGGAATATCTTGTGCTGCCAATTCCTCCTCAATTTTTATCGTTGGAATATTAGAAAAAGCAACTGGTGTTTCACGCTCAATTGCAATGTCAGCAGTTACTACAACTTCATTTAAAATAGCACTTGGACCAAGCGACATATTTAATGTTTGATCAGAAGTAATGTTAACGTTGATATTTTCAGTTTGGTAACCTACATATGAAAAAGTCAAAGAATGAAAACCTTCTTTTAATTTTATTATATAAGACCCATCAATATCGGATGTTGTACCGTCTACGCCATTGGAAATGGTTGCACCAATTAAGGTTTCACCTGATACTTTATCAGTTACCACACCAGACAAATTAAATGTCTGTGCATTTAAACTTAATGCAATGGCTACCAGAGCCAGAGTCATTATATTTTTTAATTGTGCTTTCATATTTTTGACAAAATAAAAGGCAGAAAAATAAATTTTTATTCTCCTGCCTTTTGTTCTTTAATATTTATCTCTATGCTTACTCAACAACCAACCTTTGGATTGATACATAACTATTTTCAAAAGTGATATTTACTACATAGAGTCCACTTTCCAAATTAGTAACATTTAATTCTTGTGTATTATTCAATGAAGTATTTAAACTACTTGAAACCAATTGTCCCATTAAGTTATAAACAGAAATTTTTCTAATATTTTCATCTGCCTCTACAAATAATGATCCTCCAGAATTTGGATTAGGATACATTTTGAAAGGAATAGAATTGATATTGTTTGTTCCAGTAATTGGACCTAAAGAGCAAGAGTATCTAGCTGGTGTTGCCACAGCATTACAATCACAATCATGAATTCCAAGAAATTCAAAAGTGTTTGAACTGTAGTCATTCCATTCCTCACCAGTGAAAGTTCCACCAGCTTGTGCAATTACTTGTTCAACAGCAAATCGTCCTCCCGTAATTTCTGGCTTTCTAACAATAGAGCTATTTTTTGTAACCCAAAATCCATCAGCGTTTACCCAAGCATCTTCCATTATTGTGGTGGTAGGATCTTCTCCAATTACACCAATTACATCAAGTATATTATCTCCACTATTAGAAACAGTTGTTCCTTTTACTAAGACCATGGCATCATTGCCATTAAAGTACATTGCGTTATTTGTATCATAATCAGGACAAAGAAAAGCGTCTGCTTTACATTGCAGATCATATTCTTCATTATATTCAGTACCAAATAATGCTGCACCTTCATCAGTAAATTGAGGTCCAAATAAAATATTACCTGCAGCATCAACTCTAGGCTCACCCGTCACAAAATCGAAAAGTGTATCAATTACATTGTATCCATTCCAAGCTGGTTTGTCAAACTGAGAATCCCAGTCAGCTGTATCCGTCAGGTCGACCACAATTACAAAAACATCACCCGCATCTAACATTGCATCAGGTAATTGTTGAGTTTTACTTGCAACTGGGTTGGTTGAGCCATTGCTGAATCTTATAATTGCATATTCTGATAAATTAACTGCTTCAGATGTAGGATTGTAAATTTCTAATGCTTTGTTATTGGCATAACCTTCAACATATTCAGAAAAAAACAAATCTTCACATTGACCAAACATAACTAAGCTCGTCATTGTAAACAGGAAAAAAGGTATAATTCTTTTCATTTTAATTAAAATTTGATTTTATTCGATAAAAATACGATATATATAGTCAATCCTTGTATATATTTCTTAAATATATGTCTTGAAATAACATTAACCCTACAAGTTTGAAAATTTTGAAAAAAGAAGAAAATTTTAAACCAGTACTAATATTCAATCACTAAATCAGCCCAAACCATTAAATGATCAGATGCAGCTCCATTATCGACTAAAATGTGTCCTTCTTCAGACTCTGAAGGCCAAAAAACACCAGTTGTTAATGCTTCTAAATCACTAGATGGTAAAACGTAATCGACTCTTAAACCAAAAAAAGAAGTATCATTTTTTGGGTCTCCCATATCACCAGAATTGCGATTATGCTCAGCACCTCCATTACTAGAAGGAATCAAATCCCCATTTGCAACAGCTTGATTTACCCTACTATTGTTTAATAATTGATTGATAGCGCCATCAAAAGAATCACCATCAAGCGGGTCTGCATTTAAGTCTCCAAAGACTATAAAAGAACTACTGGCATCTAATCCCCCTATCGCACCTTTGTCATCAACTAAATAAGACTCATTATTAATATAATCTGACCATAACCTAATTTCATCATGGTTTCGCTTGCCATTTCGATCCTCTGCACCATCGAAAACAGGCGGTGTAGGATGAGAGATCAAGGCATGAACAGTTTTATTTTCAGAAAATACGATTGGAATATCAATGTGATTTTTAGAAGAAAGTCTGAATTCGTTAAGTGCATCTTCACTATAATATGAGCTTCCATCAGAATTGACAGGTAACGCCGCATTTGGCATATCCTTCCAAATGAAATTCTTGAAACTTCTAATATTATTGATATCCAGTTCATATTTAGAAAGAATAGCAGAAGCATATTGTCCAGGAAATTGACCAAAACCATATGCATCATCTGGTAATTTTATTTGACCGTCGCCAGATAAGTCAACAGGAGATATAACCCCAGTATTAGATTCAATTTGATAGGTGTATTGATAATCTATAGCTTCATCACCATTTTGGCTAACATTTAATAATTTATCGTTGAAATCAACAATAGACTGTCCAGTACTGTCAAAATCAAATTCCATTAAAACCAAAACATCAGGTTGTACACTCTGAATCACAGTTGCCAATCTTTTAAACTTGATAAATTGATCTGCTGTTTGAAGTTGATTAGCAATTAGTCCTTCGCTACTTCCAAACAACGATACATTGTATGAAGCAAATCTTATAGTATCTTTTGTAAGCTCTACAGGTGGAATTGGTGGCATCACACCGTCTTTAATTTCTACATCATCTGAGCAAGAAGACGCAAAAAGTGTAAAAATTCCTATTAAAAAAGCCATGTATTTTATCATGGCGCTAGTTTACAATTAATATTGTAAAAAGTAGGCTTTCAAATTGTTAATATATTTTCAAATTAACATTTAATTGGAAATTTAGAATTTTGAGAGCCGATAAGCCAGTTGACATTTAAATCAGTTCATTATGCTACATTTGTAAAAAAAAGTCTTGTTAGGAAAAGAACCTGTAGTTTTTAATGATGAATTCAATGCGATACTTGATCTAATTGAAAATCAAAATGATAATCTCTTCATAACAGGTCGGGCAGGAACCGGTAAGTCTACCCTTTTAAGTTTATTGAAAAGAACCACTAGGAAGAATGCTGTGGTATTAGCACCTACAGGAATTGCTGCTTTAAATGTTGGAGGACAAACAATCCACTCCTTTTTTAAGTTTCCGCCTAAAATGATAGACCCGAGAGAACTCACTAAGAGGAAAAATCATAGATTTTATAAGAAACTGAAGCTTTTAATCATTGATGAAATTTCAATGGTTAGAGCTGATATGATAGACTGTATTGATATCTTTCTCAGGAATAACATTGAAAACTCAAGACCCTTTGGAGGTGTGCAAGTTGTGGTTTTTGGTGATTTATTTCAATTGCCCCCTGTAGTGGCTTCTCAATTCGAACGCCAATTCTTAAAGGAACGATATGGTTCACCATACTTCTTCGCAGCCAGTGTTTTTCAAAATGAAATAGAACTCACAATGATTGAACTTGTCACAGTTTACAGACAAACTGAAAGGCGGTTTATCAATCTACTTGATAACATTAGAACCAGATCATTTGATTATGAAGATTTAGAAGAAATTAACCAGCGATTTGAAGGAGAAATTGATGAAGACGAATACTCAATCACTTTATGTGCCACCAATGCAAAAGTAAATGCTATTAACAATGAGCGACTCAAGCAAATTGCCGCACCAACTTATGAATTCCTAGCAAAAGTATCAGGACAGTTTGCAACCAGCATCTTCCCGTCGGATCAATACCTTTGGCTGAAGGAAGGAGCACAGGTTATGTTCGTTAAGAATGATCCAGAAGGAAATTATGTAAATGGTTCTCTAGGACGTATCTCACAAATCTCTAATGATAAAATAATAGTTGAAACCAAGATAAGAGGAGAAGACAAAGTCCTCGATTTAGACCGCGTAGAATGGGAAGTTCTAAAGTACGAAGTCGACCCCAAAGAACCAGAAAGATTTAAAACAAGTGTTTCAGGAACATTTACCCAGTATCCAATAAAGTTGGCCTGGGCGATAACTATCCATAAGTCTCAAGGTAAAACATTTGACAATATAATTATTGATCTTGGAAAAGGAGCTTTTGATTTTGGTCAAACCTATGTAGCCTTAAGTAGATGCAGGACTCTTGGCGGAATAAGCTTGAATAAAATGATCACTGGCCGTGATATTATTGTTGACCCAATAATAGTCGACTATTACGAAACTATGAAAAGAAGATAGCCTAGCAACCACCTAAATTAAATAGTTATAAAATCACAAACACTTTTTACCTCCAATATTTCAGCATATTAAATTTTAATTATAAATTGCAATTGTAATTTTTACCCAATTAAAATTTCGGTTATGTCAAAAAGTAGAAACAAACGTTCGGCCAATGCAAAAAAGCAAGAAAAAAAATTCTTTCTTGTAGCTTCTATTGTCACAGTACTCATGTTGGTAATTCTTTACATTATGTTTATGCTTAATGGCTAATGCGGCAGCTTTCTTGAAAATAGCTCAATTAGAAACTCCTTTTAAACATTGCTTTAAGGTTAAATTTTTACTTTTGCACAAAGTGTTGACGTATGAAATTAAACCTAGATCTTGCAGTTGCTAGTAAACAAGAATGGATTGATGCCGTAATGGCAGACTTTGATGCATTTTTAAAAGACCATGCTGATTGTGAGCGAAAAGCTTCCTCAATGGCTATGAGTTTTGTAGCAAAATACCCTAACAGGATTGAAATAATTCCTGAACTTATTGAAATTGGGATTGAAGAATTAGAGCACTTCCAACAAGTTTATGAACTTATGGCTTCGAAAGGAATTGAATTAACACATTCTATCGGTGAAGATCCTTATCTCAAGGCACTTTTAAAATTATGTCATTCAGGAAGAGAAGAAAGATTTCTTGACAGATTATTGATTGCTTCTATTGTTGAAACAAGAGGCGCTGAAAGGTTTAGAATGGTGGCAGAAGCACAAACAGAACCTGAAATGCAAAAATTCTACAAAACGCTGTGGGTTTCAGAAGCTAAGCATGGTCACGTATTTGTAAAAATGGCCTTGAACTACTTTGACAAAGAAACTGTTTATAAAAGATTAGAATGGTGGGTTGAGCAAGAGGCTCCAATTATCGACAACTTGCCTATTAGAGCAGCCTTGCATTAAAGACAATTGGCTTGTCAAATGCAATCAATTGCAATAATTTTCAATAATGATAAACATTATTCAAGTCGTAGGATCTTAGAGTTTTAAGTTTTTCGTTTCGATTGGGATTATTGTTCAACTTTAATTGCTCAAAAAGAAAATCACAAGCTTCATCTATGGGAATATCAGCGTATCCTAAATCTCTCACATAGTGTAAATACTTCATCAATGTAAATGCATCAAACCAATTGTAGAATCTTTTTTTGAAAGCTTCGTAATTTGTTACGTTTTCTACGATTTGTTTTATATTGACTTGGGCTTCAATTGATTCAAGGAACTTGTTCAAGAATGAATCATCTGACTTAGCCCAATCTTCTTTATATTCTAATTTTACTTTGGCTTTATTATGGATTTTTATCAACCACTCCTCTAGCACTATAAAACTTTTAGTATTGTATGTCGTCGAAGAATGTGCACCAAAATCATTTAGATCATTTACAGCTTTTCCTGTTCCAAATGGGACACGATCAGAACCTCTACTTGATGGAAAGACACAAGTCGTATTAATATCAAAAAGCGTTTGATTCTTTGAGTATTTATGAAGGAAGTAAAAGTCTTCACCCGCTTGACGTTTTACCATACCTCCTTCTTTAGCATAAGCATCCCGCCGCACAACCATTGCACTTCCCACCGTTTGATATGCAAAAGGCAATTTCAGAAGACGTTGCATATTAACAAAGCACCTTAAATGCAATTCATAGGCTGTAATAGAATCATTGTTATTAGAATCATCAATATGTTCAAAGGCAATACTTGCCGCTTCGCATCTAGGGTGAAGTAAAAATTGCTTATCTATTTCTGTGAAGTAATTGCCAGAAACAGCTGTATCTGCGTCAAGATTTATAATCAGCCCATCAATACCAAACTGCAACATATTTCTAAATGCTGTATCCATTAGTATTTTTCTGGCCATTCCTACTCCTGATTTCTTACCAGATAACTCATTTTTAAATACTTTAAAATGACAATATTCTAATTCAAGTTCTACTAAGTTTGAATGTAAGTCATAAGATAATTCTATAGTATTTTGATCATCCCTAGCATTCCAATTGACAAGCACCAGGACAGAAACTTTTTTATCATAATTCTTAGCTGCAATATTAAGTGACTCTAAAGTTCTTTTTACAACAGAAAATTTCTCTTTGTAGGCAGGAATAACAACAAACATAGGATGAACCAACGATATATCTAATTCATAACTGATGTCGCAACTAAGCTTTCTATATCTTTCTAAATATTTCAATATCTTGTATGCTGTTTGAAGTTTTAATTATAAGGTGAAATGATTCTCATCTAGGAAGACTCAAAGCTAAACAAATTCATAACTTTTGATTTAAATAAATTTGAATAAACTTAAAGCCATAGCGCCAATTTCAATTTTTGGACCAATTATTAAATATGCCACAATCAAGCAATGCGATACCAAAATTGAAATTCATGAAAATTATCAAAAACGATCAATGCGAAATCGCACTCAAATTTTGGCAGCAAATGGCATTTTAAATTTAAGTATACCACTTGAAAAGGGTAAAAATAAAAGGACAATCAAAGACGTCAAAATCTCATATGATGACAATTGGTCACGTGAACATATCATGACTTTAAGATCGGCGTATGGAAGCTCTCCATATTTTGAATACTACTTCGATCGTTTAGAAAAAATCATAAGCACAAAGCACACTTTTTTATTTGACCTGTTTGAATCTACATATGATTTTTGCTATAAGGTTATAGGTCCAATAGAATTAAATACAACAGATCAATATGTGGACTTTAGAGAAGATGTAATAGATTTGAGACAATCCAAGCCAAATGTAAAATTTGAGATACCACAATACTTCCAGGTTTTTGAAGACAAATTTGGTCACGTTCAGAATCTAAGCATATTAGATGCTATCTTTAACCTAGGTCCTGAAACCAGTATTATTTTAAAAAATACTAAAATAGAACTAAGCAACAATGATCATTAACGAAAACATTAAACCTCATCACGAACTATTGGTAAATGCGGTTCAAGAATTGGTTCTGACATCTGATGTAATAGGACACAATGAACTGTCTAAAACTATTTCGGACATTGCGCAAAGAATTGAGGATCCATTTATGTTTGTGATTGTAGGAGAAGTGAAAGCAGGAAAGAGTAGTTTCATCAATGCATTATTGGGATCAGGTAAAGAAATATGTAAGGTTGCCGCTTCACCAATGACCGATACGATTCAGCAAATTGTATATGGCGAAAAAGAATCTATACAAGATATAAATCCATATCTAAAAAGAATAACTCAGCCTGTTGAAATCCTAAAGGATATTGCAATTGTAGATACTCCTGGTACAAATACAATCATTGACCATCACCAGGAAATTACAGAAAGTTTTATTCCATCATCCGATCTTATCGTTTTTGTTTTTGAAAGTAAAAATCCATACAGAGAATCAGCATGGTCGTTCTTTAATTTTATAAATAAAGAATGGCATAAGAAGATTGTCTTTGTAATGCAACAGAAAGACTTGATGAACGAAGCTGATTTAAATACCAATATTAATGGGGTCACAGAATATGCAAAAAAACAAGGCATTATGGAGCCTAAAATATTTCCTGTTTCAGCACTCCTGGAACAACAAGGTCATACTGTTATAAGTGGATTCAAAGAAATAAGAAAGTACATTGCAGATAATATCACTGGTGGTCAAGCTCCTTACTTAAAGATAATAAACAACGCAGATACTATTCTAAATGTCAATAAACGTATTGCTGATGGCGTATCACTTAGAAAAAGACAATATCTGTCAGATTACAAGTTCAGAGAAAACATTCGTGAATCATTAGATCACCAAGAAGACAAAACAAAAAGACAGGTGGTAATATTAGTCGATAGTTTACTAGCTGCTTATGACAAAATAACAATGAAGAAACGCAATGAACTTTCTGAAGGTATAGGATTTTTCAGTTTGCTTAAAAGATCATTTAAGTCAACATTTGGCGGAGGGCAAAATATCAAAGAATGGATGGGCCAATTCACAAAGGACTTAGAGCAAGACCTAAACAAACACTTTAAAGATAAGCTCCATGAAGGTGTTATAGATATTGCAGATAACATTCAAAATATGGGTAAAATCATTGATTTAAAAATTCGAAGCAGTGAAACAATCCTCAAAGACAATCATGAAATATTTTCAGACATTGCAGAGAAACGCGCCAATGTTTTAAAAGATCTGCAAAAAGCGTTTTCGGGATTTCTCAAGAGATCTGAAAACTTCTATGATGAAGATTTAGCAAAGGATGGAACAAGCTTTGTTCCCAATCTCGCTACAGGAAGTGGAATAGCTATTGTTGGTGTCATATTAACTACTTTGACAAATGGCGTTGTATTCGATGTAACAGGAGGAATACTAACAGCGATAGGCGTGTTATTTGCAGGCGTCACAATTGGTTTAAATAGAGGCAAGATTTTAAAAACCTATGAAAATGCAGTAGCACAAGGACACTCAAAAATTGAAGAAGAAATAACTGAAAAACTCAATAGATATACAGAAGGCATTAAAACTAAAATAAACGACAACTTTTATAAGTTTGATAAATTATTAGCCGAAGAAAAGTCAACAATTGATGCGTTAGAAAATAAAATTGTCAGTATTGAATCTAGTGTTTCAAAAGTAAAAAGTGAAGTTCAGGAATTGATGTAGAACAAACCAAATAGTATAATATAGAATTTTTCTATGCTTTAGTTTTGCTTTGCTTCACTACCGTAGAAGTCATTTCTTGCTTTACTTAACTTTGTAAGTATGAATTTAGAAATCAAGTTCATCTAAGCCCTAAGCATAAAAAAAGGCCGTCAAAAATGACAGCCTTTTTTTATGTTACTCTTCTCTTATAATTTGATAAACGCTTTTGAACTTTGATATTCACCAGATAATATTTTTATATAGTATAGTCCAGAAGAATAATCAGCTAATATTATATCAGTTGATTGTTCAACCAAGTTTACACGCTCAATAATCTTACCCATTCTGTCATACACAAACATTTGAGTTCCGACCATTGGTACATTATCCGTTCTAATTGTCATTTGCTCAACAGCAGGGTTTGGCATCACTTCAAAGGATTGGACCAACTCTGGTGTCACAGCAATTTCTTCTTCCTCTTCTTCTTCATCAATAATATTAGGAGAAGTACAATCTGTGCCTGACAATCTTATAACAGTAATAGGATTTGACAATGCGAAGCAACCTAGTAAATCAGCAGCATTTAATCCAACTTCAGCTCCAACCAAACCATCAGAATAAGTTAAGTACCAAATTAAACAAACCCCAGCACCTGCACCTTCGACATCAAAAGAAGGACCAGCAGGTAATTCCAATATATTTAAACTTTCATCAGTTATAACCCAAGCAGCATGATCTCCTGAAGCACCAAAAACCATTGTATTAAATGCATCAGAAATACCATCATCAGCACAAATTTCTAGCTCTGTTAATCCATCTACAGTTGACAACACACCAGAACTCAAACCAGTTGTACAAGAAGAACCAATGATAACTTCATCAATGTCCCAAACACTTTCTGAGGCACCATTTTCAATTCTGCAATATCCTAATAATTCAAAATCAAATCTTGTCACAGCATCAATTACGAAGTCAGGATTTGTAGAAAAATCAAAAGATTCTAATGTCCATTCACTAGAAGTGGTAATCCCTTCTTGCTTGAATACCTCAACTCCATTCTTTAATATTCTAACACCATATTTTGTAGGGAAGTTATTCAATCCTGAAGGACCATTTATCCACTCATAAGTTATTGGAGCTTTTTCATAAAAACTTAATGAAGAAAGTGCACCTTGGCCGTTAGCCGCAGGAGACACATTGACACTGAATTTAATTGCACTATCATTGTCATCCATAAAATCACATAGTGGCAATGAGCTTACACACATAGCCGTTGTTCCGCTTACTCCTGGAGTACATGAATGAGAATTAACACCTGGGTTTGTTCTATTCAAAGTTCCAATTACCTCATAAGTTGTGCAAAGAGAATCATTATTTACTGTTCCAGTGAACTCCGAATAATCATTTCCAGTCCCATCTTGAGTATCAGACTCACAAGCATCCAAACTAAAGTTTACAAATGAACTCGCTGTTGCTGCGCCTTCAGTAACAACTCTATGTACTGTTATTGAATTTGATAGATCGAAACAACCCAATAAATTTCCAGCATTTTCACCTAATGTCATGCCGGTAACTGAGCTAGAATAACAGATTCTCCAAATCAAACAAGTTCCTGCTCCAGCATTTTCTAGATCAAATGGAGGACCTGCAGGTAAACCTACAATATCTAGATTTTCATCTGTAATAATCCATCCTATATTTCCAGTTACATCACCTCCACTTACAAACACATCAATAGGATCCGCTATCCCATCGCCTGCACAAATTGTATACTCAGTTTCGCCATCATTCAATGAAATATCACCTGCATCTTTTTGCTCTCTATTTACAGTTATTGAATTAGATAAATCAAAACATCCCGTAAGAATTGATACATTATTTCCAACAGCAAGTCCATCTATATTTTCATAACTTACATTCCAGATCAAACAAGTTCCTATACCATTTGGGTCAAAGTCAAATGGAGGTGATAATGGTAAACCTAATATATCTCCATTTACATCAGTTATAACCCATTGATTATTCAAGCCAGTGGCACCACTTAAAACTACGTCAATATCATCATTAATACCATCTACACATACTGTTATGACATTTCCAAAAGAAGAAGATATTGTACCACCATTTACATTTGTTTTATCAACTGTAATAGAATTCGAAATATCAAAACATCCTTGGAATCCTGAAACATTGCTACCCACTTGAACACCAGTTAATGAACTATAGCTTACATGCCAAATAAAACATGAGCTACTTGTTCCGTTATCAACGTCAAATAGTGGTAATCCAGGTAAGCTTGTTATATTTCCTGAAGTATCAGTAATGACCCAAAGTGAGTTCGCACCAACATTTCCAGATAAAGTAACATCAATAAGATCAGCAACTCCGTCTCCTGAACATATTGTTATATTTGATCCATTAGAACTAGAGATAGTGCCACCATTAACACTTACAATTGTAATTGCAATGTAGTTTGATAACCCAAAGCAATCTCCAGATAAGTTATTGGCATTTTGTCCTATTTCTGCACCATTTAAAGTTCCATTAGATGATAAATGCCATATTCTATAATCACCATCACCGTATCCTGAAAAATCGAAAGGAGGGCCAGAAGGCAAATCTAAAATATTACCATCTGTATCTGTCAAAACCCAATTTGAATCTTCACCTTCAGCATTATTTAGAACTACATCAACAAGTTGATTTGGATTAGCGCCACAAATTGAAAGAGATGTATTTACACCATCCAAAGTTAAGACACCGCCTACAGCTGTTTGCTTATTCAACGTAATTGCGTTTGACAAACCATAACAACCTGTAAATGCTGCAATATTGTTTCCTAAAAATAAACCAGTAAAAGATGGTTCATAACTTAGGTGAAATAATAAACATTGTGGAATTCCGATAAAACTAAGACTAAAAGGTGGAGCACTTGGTAGGCCTACTATGTTACCGCTTAGATCTGTTACCAACCACCTTGAAAATGAACCTATATTTCCAGTTAGAGTAAAATCAGTTGACATAGAAGAAGGACCTTGTATACATAAGTTAACAACATCTCCAGTCAACGAACCTATCATACCACCAACTGCATTTTCAATTGCCACGATTAATGGATTGGATAAGCCAGCACAATTATTGGTTAAAATTTCAACGTTCTCACCAATAACAATCCCAGAATCTGTTCCATCATAACTTAAAGCATATATTCTGTAACGCCCAGTAGCTCTGCCACCCAAATCAAAAGGAGGTTCTGGTAGAAATTCTAAAACATTTCCTAGATCATCAGTTAATACCCAAGTTAGATTTGCACCAGTATTTCCATTTAAAACAGGTTGTAAAGAATTCAATAAAGTATCTCCCCCACACAACTGCAAAAACGTTTTATTGTCATATGACAATACACCACCTGAAGTTCTAGTTTTATTAACAGTAATAGAATTTGACAATCCAAAACATCCAGTAAGATTTGATGCATTTTGACCAATTGCCAAACCCCCAATACTGCCATAATAACTTAAATGCCAAATGAAACATTGTCCACTCACTGCACCATCTAAATTGAATGGAGGTCCAGCAGGTAGATTTATAATATCTCCATTAGAGTTTGTAATAATCCATGCTTGAAAAGCACCAACATTTCCAGAAACCTGAACATCAATTAAATCAGCAATACCATCTCCAGCGCATATTGAAAATTCAGTTTGTCCATTTGATGTGATTGTTCCAGCTGCAGCAGTAACTCCTGTAACAGTAATTGCGTTTGATACGCCAAAACATCCAACAATGTCAGAAACATTATTTCCAACATCAACACCTGTCAGTGTTCCATCGTATCCTAAATTCCATATTAGACAAACTCCTACACCTGCGCCTTCCAAATCAAAAGGAGGGCCAGATGGCAATTCTAATATATTACCTGTTAAATCAGTAATTACCCAAGATTCAAACGCAGACGTATTCCCTGAGATATTAACGTCAATAGGATCTGCAATACCGTCTCCTGTACATATTGTAACTTCTGTTACACCTGTAGTCGTAACTATCGATGCTCCAACAGAAATATTTTTTGTAACTGTAATAGGATTTGACACAGCATAACAGCCTACAATAGTATTCACATTTACCCCACTTGTCAAACCATTTAAAATACCCTTATATGTTAAGTGCCAAATAAGACAAACACCAGCACCTGAACCTTCCAAATCGAATGGAGGACCAATTGGTAAATCAAGTATAACTCCACTTTCATCTGTAATCAACCATGCTGACTCTGAACCAGTTTGACCAGTCAAAATAACATCAAAAGCATCTGAAATTCCATCATTTGCACAAATAGAAAGACTTGTTTCTCCATTTGTCATTGACAATGAACCTCCTTGGATTGGGTCTCCAAGGCAAATAGAGGTAACTACAATATTATCAATATCCCATACAGAAACACCAGAGTTGTTACCAACTAAGCAGTATGCTAACAATTCAAAAGTAAAAATTGAAGGTTGGGTAACTGTGAATTCCGGATTACTGGTAAAATCAAAATTCTCTAGGGTCCAATCCTGGGTTGTTTCTAGTTCAGATGATGTATATACTTCAACACCATTTTTTAAAACACGAACACCATATTTGGTTGGATAATCATTCAACCCAGAAGGACCTGATACCTAGCTGTAATTTTGAGGCGACAATTCGTAAAACGAAAGGTTAGAGATATTTCCTGAACCTGATGTCCCTGGCATGACCATAACATCAAACTTGATAGATTCAATATTTCCCGGATCATACGAACAACTGGCTAATGAAGTGACACACATTGCACTTGTCCCATTAACACCAGAAGTACACGAATGCTTATTTACAGTTGGGTTATCTCTATAGATAGTGGAAATTGCTTCTAATTGAGTACACTCTGAATCGTTTTGAACGATACCTGTAAACTCTGAGTAATCACCTACTGTGCCAGCCAATACAAAGGCTTCACAAGCATCTAAATCGTAGGTAATTGTTGAAGTTGTAGAATTACCTCCTCCAAAGTTAGAATTAGCATTTAGATTTAAGATCAAACCTAAAAACGAACTTAGTATTAAAATCAAAGTCTTTTTCATTTAATATGGTTGTAGTTAATTTCTTAATTAATTGATTGATAACGAAACAAATACACCTATTTAATTGTAATACAATAAAATACATATACTTTTATTCTATATATAAAAACTTTTTAATCAACGATTTGTAAAGAAAATGTTTTCATAATGTAATTAACGAATTTAACTGCCTTTTTGTCCATAACAAAAGATTTACCCTTTAACTTTTAGGTATTTATTACATAAATAAATGTTTAATTTATAATATGAAGCTAGACACTTAGATTATATAAATAATTAATTAAGTGACACACGTATTTATTATATATAGGCCCGATTAAATTTGTATATCACATTTTGAAATTTAGACATGACTACTCAAATACTAAAAGCCATACCAATAATTCTATAACTTATTGAACAGATTGCTTTTATCTTTATAAGCTTTATATAATCAAATATGTGTAGGATTCCTCTAACTTTACATTAGTAAAAAAATACAGAAATATGAACAAAGTAAAATTCAACAGAGCGTACACTTTTATACTGGCCTTTTTAATGATGCCAATGACTTTGATCTTCTCCCAAGAAAAAGAAGCAAGTCCATTTGATTTTGGAAGAATGTGGACATTTGAAAATCCACCTCTAGATTGGTTCAAAGAAGCTTATGATATGGATGTTGATCAAGCATGGTTTGATGATGTCAGAAAATCATCATTAAAGTTCGCATCTTGGTGTTCAGCATCTTTCGTATCTCCAAATGGCCTTATTATGACCAATCATCATTGCAGTCGTGACGTTGCAATTTCTATTCAAAATGAAGGAGAGAATTTTGACAATAACGGATTTTATGCAACCAATTTAAATGATGAAAGACGGGTACCTGAATTATTTGTTGAACAGCTAATAATGGTTGCAGACATTACCGATCTTATACATTCTAAAACAAAGAATGCAGAAAATGACGCCATGTCAGCGGAAATTGCAGCCAAGACTTTAGAAGAAGTAAAAGCAGATTATAGTAACAGAAAAGACTGGATGAATTTAAGGTTAGAAACTGTCACTTTCTACTCGGGAGGAAAGTATTCTCTTTATGGGTACAAAAGATTTAACGACATCAGGTTGGTTCTTATACCAGAAAATGATCTAGGATTCTACGGTGGTGATCCTGACAACTTCACCTATCCTAGGTATAACTTAGATTTTACGTTTTGGAGAGCATATGATGACAATGGAGAACCAATGAACACTTCTGAAAATTACTATGAATTTAATATCGATGGTATCCAAGAAGGTACACCTGTATTCGTTATTGGTAATCCCGGAAGCACAGAACGATACCGTACAAACGCTCAGTTAAAATATGACAGAGACCACCGATTCAAATATTTATTGAGGTGGTTGACGAACAGACGAAACTTGATGCTTGATGAATACAATGCAAAATCAGATGATGATAAAAACAAGATGGAAGCCCAAGAACTTCTAGGAACAATCAACAACTTATCTAACTCTATTAAAGCATACGAAGGAATCGTTGGCGGACTTCACAACACCTCTTTCATGAACCGTAAAAAGCAAATGGAAGAAAAGATTAAGGAAGTATCACCTGGAATCAATTACTGGTCTGATTTGGAAAACGAATACACTAAATTAGCACCTCACGCTTGGGCCGTATCACATTTGAGCCCAAGCCCATTAAGAGGCAGCTCATTTGTGCTTATGCACCAGTTAGCAGGATATAAAACTGCATTAGAATCAAGTGAAGCATCTGAGGAGGATCTAGCCAGTAGTGAAAAAGCACTCATTGAAATGGCGTCGTCATTAGATATAGAAAAAGAAAAGCAAATGCTTACTTTACTACTTAATGAAATCAAAACAGATATCTATCCTGGCGACAATACCCTATCTCGATTGCTAGAAGGAAAAAATATTAATTCATTTGTAGATGACTTATTCTCCAAATCAAAAATATTAAAGTCTTCTGAAGCAGCTGCTAAATGCATTTCTAAAAAGAAAAATATTACTAAAGCAAAAGATCCTTTAATAAAAGCTTCTGTTATTTTAGCCAATAGATATAATGAAGCCGCTAAAGCATTCGGTTCATCGGGGGCAAAACGCAAAGCCTTAGAAGCTAAAATTGCAAATCAAGCTTTTAATGTATATGGAACATCATTACCACCAGATGCAACATTCACTCTTAGAATTTCTGATGGTGTTGTTAAAAAATACAATTACAATGGTACTACTGCACCAGTTAATACGACTTACTTTGGTCTTTACGATAGACATTATTCTAACAATAAAACTTTCCCTTGGGCTCTCCCTGAAAAATGGGCTAACCCATCGTTAGAATTATTGAAGTCACCTTTAAACTTGGTATCAACCAATGATATTATTGGCGGTAACTCAGGAAGTGCCTTGATCAATGCCAAGGGTGAGGCAGTAGGTTTAATCTTTGATGGTAACATAGAATCTCTGCCCGGAAATTTCATCTTTGATGAAGAAGCCAACAGATCTGTTTCTGTTCATGCAGGAGGAATTCATGCGGCTCTTAAACATGTTTATAAGGCAAAAAGGTTAATCAAAGAATTGCTGAACAAATAATTTAGTCGAGAATAAACTTATTTTCTCAAGTTCGTAAAAGCCTCTTTTCTTATTAAAGAAAAGAGGCTTTTTGGTTTATTGCTTTTAGAAAGAGCATTGCACTAAGACTATATATTCATACATATTAATTGTAAAATTCAAATCATTTATTCGACTGAGCAAAAAAAAAGTGGTGAAAATTAATTCACCACTTTCTATATTTCTATTTGAGAAATAGACTACTTATCATCAACTTCTTCAAATTCAACATCAGTCACTTCTTCCTCACCTTCCTTAGTATCTGTTGCACCATTATCAGCTGTTGCGCCTGGATCTGCTCCATTGGCACCAGCTTCTTGTGAAGCAGCATAAATATCTTGACTTGCAGCTTGCCACGCCACGTTCATCTTGTTCATAGCCTCGTCAATCTTATCCACTTCTTGCATTTTATGTGCTTCTTTCAACTCAGTTAATGCTTCTTCGATAGGTGCTTTTTTATCCTCAGGAATTTTTTCACCATACTCTTTCATTTGCTTTTCCGTTTGGAAAATTAAATTATCAGCCGTGTTGATCTTGTCAATTTTCTCTTTAGCTATTTTATCAGTATCCGCATTGGCGGCTGCCTCAGCTTTCATCTTTTCTATCTCTTCTTTAGACAATCCAGTAGATGCTTCAATTCTTACATTTTGCTCCTTACCTGTACCTTTGTCCAATGCTTTGATATTTAGGATACCGTTAGCATCCATATCAAATGATACTTCAACTTGTGGTACTCCTCTTGGTGATGGAGGAATTCCATCTAGGATAAACCTTCCAACTGTTCTGTTATCTTTTGCCATTGGACGCTCACCTTGTAAGATGTGAATCTCAACACTTGGCTGATTATCAGCAGCAGTAGAATAAACTTTAGATTTCTTTGTTGGTATAGTAGAATTCGCTTCAATTACTACATCATAAACACCACCCATTGTTTCAATTCCCAATGACAATGGAGTTACATCTAGTAATAAAACATCTTGAACATCTCCACTCAATACTCCACCTTGGATTGATGCACCAACAGCTACTACCTCATCAGGATTTACACCTTTATTTGGCTTTTTACCAAAGAATTTCTCAACAGCTTCTTGAATTTTAGGAATTCTAGTTGATCCACCAACTAAAATCACTTCATCAATATCACCCTTAGACAATCCCGCATCTTTTAATGCTTGAACACATGGTTTTAATGTTCTTTCTACCAAGTCATCAGCCAATTGCTCAAACTTAGATCTACTCAATTTCGTTACCAAGTGCTTAGGAACCCCATCAACAGCAGTTACATATGGCAAGTTAATATCCGCTTCTGAAGAAGAAGATAATTCAATTTTTGCTTTTTCTGCCGCATCTTTTAGTCTCTGCAAAGCCATTGGATCTTTTCTCAAATCCATATTTTCCTGAGACTTAAATTGCTCTGCTAACCAATCGATGATAAGTTGATCAAAATCATCTCCACCTAAGTGCGTATCACCGTTTGTAGACTTCACTTCAAAAACACCATCACCCAATTCTAGAACTGAGACATCAAATGTACCACCACCCAAATCGTAAACAGCAATTGTGATATCTTGATCTTTTTTGTCAAGACCAAAAGCCAACGCTGCAGCAGTAGGTTCATTTATTATTCTAGATACTTTCAATCCTGCAATTTCTCCAGCTTCTTTAGTTGCTTGTCTTTGCGAATCGTTAAAATATGCTGGAACAGTAATCACAGCTTCAGTAACTTCTTGACCAAGAAAATCCTCTGCTGTCTTCTTCATCTTTTGAAGTACCATTGCTGAAATCTCTTGAGCAGTATATTGTCTGTCATCAATTTGAACACGTACAGTGTTGTTATCACCTTTAACAACTTTATATGCTGATCTTGCAATTTCCGCAGACACCTCATCAAACCTATGACCCATAAATCTTTTGATAGATGATACGGTTCTTTCCGGATTTGTAATCGCTTGTCTTTTGGCAGGATCCCCTACCTTTCTTTCGCCATTATCCAAAAATGCCACAACTGACGGAGTTGTTCTTTTGCCTTCTTCGTTTGGAATGACTACTGGCTCGTTACCTTCCATTACGGCTACACACGAGTTCGTTGTACCTAAATCAATACCAATTATTTTACCCATCTTTTATTAGTTCTTATTATTTAAATTAAAAGGATACAACCCTTCTTAATCAATCCCTATGCCATGCCATTTATATGACAAATTGTAAGTAAATAAGCTTTAAAACACTGACACGAATGGAAAAACACCGCGAACTATATGACAAAACGGCAGAATCATAAAAAAAGCCTTGTCATAATTAAACGACAAGGCTTTTTATATTGTAATACCAAATAGACTATTGGAATCCTAAATTACTTGTAAACTGACCATCTTTAATTGAATCTAAAGTCTGATTTGTAATCGCAACATCATTTAAAACCAATTCATACGTTGAAGAAAAAACACCTCTTCCTCCCTCAATATTTGAGAAAAATGCTGGATCTTGAGTAGAAGTTATTCCTAAATTAGCAGAGCCTATCTGTACAAAATCTCTTATTTCTTCACCACCACCAGATATTTTAATAGTCAAATTATCAAACCGTCTTTCAATGTTTGCGTCTTCATCAATGGCACCTCTTAAAAATGCATAAAAATTAACGCCTTCAATATTTAGTGAAACTCTACCTGTTTCTTCATCAGATTTAAAATTTCTAATTGCTTTCCATGTCACTGATTTCTTTTCAAAAACATTGCTTGATGAAGCTTCTCGTTCTTGGTAATTAAAATCAAAATTGACGTTGTAAATCTTAGCTGCTGGACTTCCTGACCATGTTAACTTTGTAAAAGCAATAGAATTGAACGAAATTGGAGATCCAGTTTTAACATTTGGAACCCTAAGATCAGATTCTCCAATTAAAACAGTAGTCGTTTCTATAACATCGAACCCTTCACCTCTATTTAAAATAAATTTATACTCGTCTTCAGCAATCAAATTGATGTCTGCATTTCTTAATTTATATAAATAATTAGGTGACTGAGCAAAGACGCCCTCATCTCTGACGTAACCTTCTAGATTACCATCAACTCTTGTCATTTCGTATTGAGTTCCAGTCTTTGCATGCTCCAAAGTAACTTTAGCATTACTATAATACAAAGAATCTGGAATTTGTGCCAATTCTAAACCTGAAGTGGATTGATCAATAAAGGCTCTTTCAACTCTAATATATTGGGCTGTATCAGATAATGATATAAAACCATATACAACAGGAATGTCTTTAAAGTCTTCTACAACATCCAATTCGTTATCACATGAAACGAAAATTGTAAAAATAATTAGGTACGCGATGTATTTCATGCTGCAAAAATAATTGATTTATTGATTCCAAGTCACTTTCTAAATTCTATTTTATATCTTGTCGCAATAACTTATAAAAAATGTCAGCAGTAAGCAAAGATGCCAAGCGTGTAACAACACATATCCTTCAAAAAATGAAAGATGAAGGTGAAAGAATCTCAATGTTAACAGCCTATGATTTTAGTATGGCTAAAATTATCGACAGTGCCGGAATAGATGTCATCTTGGTTGGTGATTCTGCATCTAATGTAATGGCTGGTCATGAGACGACACTACCAATCACTCTAGATCAAATGATTTATCA
Organism: uncultured Saprospiraceae bacterium; assembly: GCA_905480605.1. Classification (GTDB taxonomy): domain Bacteria; phylum Bacteroidota; class Bacteroidia; order Chitinophagales; family Saprospiraceae; genus RFSX01. Next base: position 26,150 of record CAJQRD010000025.1, read on the forward strand.
TGCTTCTAGTGTGGTTAGAGCCGTAAAAAGAGCTCTAATTGTTGTCGACTTGCCATTTGGAACATATCAAGGCAATAGTAAAAAAGCACTGTCTTCAGCAATTAGGATTATGAAAGAATCTGGTGCACACGCTGTAAAACTAGAAGGTGGTGAGAGTGTAAAAGGATCAATTCAACGCATACTTTCTGCTGGAGTGCCTGTTATGGGGCACTTAGGATTAATACCTCAATCGATTTATAAATTTGGCACTTATACTGTGAGAGCTAAAAAAGATATAGAAGCCCAGCAACTGCTCAAAGATGCCAAAATGCTTCAAAAAATAGGATGCTTTGGTGTTGTTCTTGAAAAAATCCCTGCTGAACTGGCAACTGAGGTAAGTGAATCCATTACAATTCCGACGATTGGCATTGGTGCTGGAAATGGTTGTGACGGACAAGTATTGGTTTCTCATGATATGTTTGGAATTACAAAAGACTTCCATCCACGATTTCTAAGAAGATATATGAGCTTGTTCGATGATATGCAAGGTGCTGTCCAATCATATATCAAAGATGTCAAGTCTAGAGATTTTCCGAATGACAAAGAGCAATATTAATTGTTATTGCAAGAGTTTAGTTAAGTACTTATTTAGTCTAAATGAAAAAAAAGATATTATTAATCCTTCTGGTAGTTCTCGTCATTGTTGGAATCATTGCATCAAAGTTCTACTCGGACATTTTCTTACCCAATATAAAATTGGATGAAGATAACACCTTGATTCACATACCTTCGGGTGCTAACTTTGATATGCTTGTCGACACATTGTCAAGTAGAAAAATCCTAAAAAACCATAAATCTTTTAAATGGGTTGCTGGAAAAATGAGTTTTAAAAATCCCAAACCAGGCAGATATCGTATCAATAACAATTGGTCAAACAAAGAATTGATAACCGTTTTAAGAGCTGGAAGACAAGAAGCAAAAAAGATTACCTTCAACAATGTCAGAACTATAAATGAATTGGCTGAAATATTTGGAACAGAACTCGAAGCCTCAAATGATGATTTTATCAATTATTTTTTAAATGACGCCACACTATCAAAGTACAAACAGACAAAAGAAAGTATGTTAAGCGTTTTTATTCCGAACACTTATGAATTTTATTGGAATACTTCCCCTACAAAACTATTAGAAAAGCTTTACAAGGAACACAACAATTTCTGGAACGATACTCGATTGAAAGCGATAGAAAAAATTGGACTATCAAAAGAGGAGGCTTATACAATGGCATCAATTGTCCAAAAAGAAAGCAATTCAGTTAAGGAGAAACCAATAATTGCTGGACTTTATCTCAATAGAATAAAAAAAGGCATGTTGTTACAAGCAGATCCCACAGTCATTTTTGGAGTAGGTGATTTTGAAATAAGGCGTGTACTTAACAAGCATTTAGCGTATGATTCACCTTACAATACTTATATGTATGCAGGTTTACCACCTGGACCTATTTGTATGCCAGATATAAGCAGTATTGATGCTGTAGTAAATCCGGAAAAGCATGATTATTTATACTTTTGCGTTAGTCCAGGAACAGGATTTGAGCATGCTTTTGCAAAAACATTGACACAACACAATCGAAATGCCCAACGTTATCGAAAGTGGCTAAATTCTCAAAAAATATATAAATAGAATCTTAAAGGAGTAAGAAAGTATTAATGGAAAAGGTACATAATGCGATATTAGTCTTTAATTGACTCCTTTACACGTTCTAATTTCATTTGTGTAGCATTATCCTTATAAGTAGAAGTCCCAATCAGAATCATAACATCCCCAGCGTTTTTTACACTCCACTCTTGAGGTTTTTGAGAGCTATCGTTGTCAACAATAAGCAACTCATTTCGATTTAGGTTATAATTATATTTACCTGAGCCCATAACTTGAGATGCTTTCCCGTAGTCATAAGTATGATCACTATTAAAATCTATCCAAGTATTATCATATTCACCTGGTTTAGACATCTCGCCGTTAAAAACAAACTTATATTCCCACACATCAGCATCAATAATTGCATATGTGGTAGAGTCTTTTTTCATTCTATGATTTAGTATAGAAAGAGCCTGGACGCGCATTGCTGGAATGTTATTGGTCTTGTTCTTCCTCTTCATTTCCTCCAAACGTTCCCTTTTTAAGGGGTTTTCCATGATTGTGGATTTAGTTTTAGCTGCATCCCCAAGAGGTTCTGGACGATTCGGAGCATCATTTTTACATGAAATCAGGTAAAAACATAGACAAATAAAGAAATAAGTATATACCTTCAAGGTTATGAATTTTAATACAAATATAAAGATTGTTTAGTAGGTTTTATACACATATCACAGAACAAAATTATTTTGCGGCAAACGATACACTTTTAGTGGCCGTTAGTGGAGGTATAGACTCCATGGTCTTATTGCATTTACTACAAAAACATAACTTTGAATTTGCAGTTGCTCATTTCGATCATTTAACAAGACAAGGGCAATCATCTCAAGACCTACAATTCGTTAAAGATTATTGTAATAAGCATCAAATTGAATTTCACTCTAAGTGTATGAACAATTCTATGAATTACAAAAACTTTCACGATGAAGCTCACAAGCAACGTTATTCGTTTTTTAACTCTTTAGGTTATACCAAAATCGTGACAGGGCATCACAAAGGTGATGTTACTGAATCTATTTTTTTAAACTTCCTAAATGGTAAATCTGTTTATGGAATTTCAGACAAAAACCAAAACATTGTAAGACCATTAATCATTTTTAGTAAAAACGAAATAGAAGAATATGCCATAAAGAATAAGATTTCATTTGCTGAAGATGTTTCAAACAATGAATCAGTTTATGACAGAAATTATATACGCAACAAAATACTCCCTAGAGTATATGAAAACTTTGACAACTTTGATTCAAAAATAGCCAATTTAAGTACCCGCATATCCAATAGAGACATTGCATTTTTGGCATTATCAGAAAAAGTACTTGCCCCAAAAGAAAATGACAATTATACGTCTATTAGTAAAGCGTTAATTGTAAACTTAGACAATCTAGCTTATCAAGTTTTACATCAATACATAATGAAATTTGGGTTTAACCTAACGCATTCTAAAGACATCATTAGTACTATTGATAAACCTGGGGGTATTTTTAATAGCCAGGATTACAATATTATTATTGACAGAGATGAAATACGCATATATAAAAAGTCTGTTCGATCTGAAAATATTGAGATCTTCATACAAAACGAAGCACTTAGCGTTGATTATAATGGTAATTGTTTTTTGATTCAAAAAGTTGAAGATATTAACTCGACAAGTAAGAGAAACGAAGCCTTTCTAGATCTAAAGAAGGTGGGTCAAACTTTAAGAATTAGGAATTGGAAAGAAGGTGATTCTTTCTATCCGTTAAATATGGGTGGAAAAAGGCAGAGCTTAAAAAAATACTTTGCTAATGAAAAATTAGATAGAATTGAAAAGAGAAATGTCCCAGTCCTTACAACTTCGAAAAATGAAATAATTTGGATTGGTGGTTATCGAGTTGATGATAGATTTAAAATCACAAATGAGACAAAATCAATTTTGAAAATAAGCTTACTTTCCAAATAAATTTTTCTTCTTTTTATTTAATATTGGTTTTGGTCTTGGAGCATTGTTTTCTCCATAGCTGTGGTCGTATATCTTTTCCTTATACATCCATTTACCGTTTTCAAGTTTATATCCCTCATAAGATCCATCTGGTACATTTGTAGGTCCTTGGCCTTCAAGTTGACCCATCCTTTGAATCAAATGATCATGCACGATCATTTCTAGACCAGGGTTATAATTGAGATTGACACTTGCATCACCCGAGTATGTCAAGATAATTCTATTTTGATAAGTATCAAGATCGTTTTTGTCTTCAAATATCTCCTCACCTAAAGTAACCGTTCCATCTTTTACGTGGATCATATCTAATACCTTGGCATTTTTAAACTGATCAATTTGATTGAACCCAAAAATTAAATATTTATTTTCTTCTAACTTCTTGATACTGTAATACAAAGCACCATACCACGATTCTGGTGTGACACTTTCAAAAGCTAAATCTTGAGTAAAATCAGAATTGTCTTTAAGTTGAACATAACTGCCATCAGGAAATACTATAAAACCATAATATTTAGATTTATTTTCTAAAAATCTAACTTGCCATGATACCAATTTAAAGTCACCATCAACACTTTCAAGAACAGACACAGTTTTAATATCACCTGGGCTTAATTCAAAAGCATTGGGCTCATTTAAAAAAGAAAGAAAAGCATCGTAAAACAAATCACCGGCTTTGGCTCTATTCTGATATTCTAAGGCATTTAACATTACATCTCCATAGAAAAATAAGTTCTCTGTCGTCTTTGATTCTTGACTATAAATGTTTTGAGAGGAAATAAATAGAAAGCATAAAACAATAATTTTCATGACACAAGATTTAGATTTATATAACGGAAATAAGAATTTCAAATTGTACTATCGGATACAACATGAAATTAACTTATCATAATCAGGTCTATCAGAAGCTACTTTGTGAATGTAACTATCTATAACTGTACCTTTATCAAGAATAAAAATACCTGGCATTTGTAGAGAGTCGCCAATTTGTGTTAATGATCCAGATATTCCATCCTTTTTAGCTTCATAGCCCCTTATCCATGTTTTAAATCCAAAAAGTTGGCCAAAGGTTCCTTTCATAAGTCCAAAATCACGATAAACTCTACAATTGGGACTTGAGACATGCTTAATTCCTTTTAGTCCATACTCCTCAAAGTACTGATCTGCGACAGAATTTGAAGCCATATGGACAAAAATCAATTCAATTCTCCTAGAATCGATTTCAGGCTTGCGTTTGGAAATATCAGTGAGGGCTTGTCTGCAAAAAATACATCCAAAATGCCTTAAGAATACCAACAACACAGGATTTTCTTGACTAAGATCAGCCAGTGATTCGTGTGTATTGGTGTAGACATTTTGGATGCTTGTATTCATATATAATTGATTAAACCAGTTTCATCTTCTTGAATGAATCGATTACTGACTTAACTGCTTTTGCTGAAGATTTTAATCCCTTTTTCTCTTCAGGATTAAGTTTAAGCTTGATGATTTTCTTAATTCCTTCCTTACCTAATTGAACAGGAACGCCTAAGAACATATCTTTCACGCCATATTCTCCTTGTAACCAAACGCTACATGGGAAAATTCTACCATCATCTTTAACAATTGACTCAACCATTTGTGCAGCTGCTGCACCTGGAGCATACCAAGCTGAAGTACCCATTAGCTTTACCAATTCTCCTCCGCCTTTCTTAGTTCTCTCAACAATTTTATTCAACTTAGATTTAGCTATCATATCTGTTACTGGAATACCAGCTACGGTTGTAAATCTAGGAAGAGGTACCATAGTATCACCATGACCACCCATCAATACAGCTTGAATATCTTTAGGAGATACTTCTAGCTCAGTAGATAAAAAGGCTCTATATCTTGCAGTGTCCAGAATCCCTGCCATTCCAATAACTCTTGTAGGGTCAAGTTTCGCTGCCTTTAAACAAGCATATGACATTACATCAAGAGGATTAGAGACAATAATAAAAATTGGATTTTTTGAATGCTTTAAAATCGACTTTGTTACTGAAACAACGATTTTTGCATTTGTTGAGATAAGATCATCTCTGCTCATTCCTGGCTTTCTAGGAATACCAGCAGTAATAACAACGATATCTGAACCTGCTGTATCAGCATAATCGGATGTACCTGTTAATTTACTGCTATAATAGTCAATAGGTGCTTGTTGCCAAGAATCCAATGCTTTTCCTTTTGCAAAATCGCCTTTAATGTCAATAAGTACAACTTCATTTACGATATCTTTGTGCGCTAAAACGTTGGCTACAGTAGCTCCTACATTACCCGCTCCAACAACGGTAACTTTACTCATAATAATTTTTATTTAATTTGTTTTAATATTGCGCTGCAAATGTATAAAATATTTGAACCTATTAATGGCCTAAATGTTTTGAAGAAGAACTTTTAACGCTATTTTTATTGGTATTTTTGATAAAATTTAAAAAATGAGATTTATAAAGAGTTTGTTTCTTAGCTTAATTATGATTTTTAGTATCAATAGTTATGCTCAAAAGATGAGATGTTCAACTGACCAAGATACTGAGTTTATGAAAAGGCTTCAAAGAAATGTTGATAATTCATTTACACAAAAAGCTAAGGTTGCAAGATTTGTACCTGTAGAATTGCACTTGGTTGCTGACAATGATGGTTCATTGACATTAACTGAAGATGAGATAATAAGCAAGATGTGTATCTTAAATAATAGATATGCAGATATAGAGATGCATTTTTACATAGCAGGTATCAATAAAATATTCAACACAACTTTGAATCACAGACAAGGACTTGCAAGTAGTAGAACTTTGATGAGAAATAATAAAAACGAAGATGCTATGAACATTTTCTTGGTGAATGAAATTTTACAAAATGATTTCGAGCCATCAGGAGCTGCTGGTTATTATACTGGAGGGGGGAATGATTTTATTGTAATGCTTCAATCAACTCCAGGCGATGATGGATATACGATGGAGCACGAAATTGGTCATCACTTTTCACTAGCACATACACATTTTGGTTGGGAAGGTGATATTTCACAAGGATCAAGCTCTGGAGGTTATAATCCTCTTATTCATGGAGATACTGTCACTATTGAAATAATTACGGGATCTACTCAAGCACCGCCTACAGAAGTTGAATTGATGGATGGCTCTAACTGCACAACAGCAGGAGATAGAATATGTGATACACCACCAGATTATGGTTTTGGACAAGCATGCTCATGTTGCACAATGAGATGGGATGTTTGGGATAGAAATGGAGATATGATTATTCCTATGTTAGATAACATAATGTCTTATTCGCAAAATTGCCCAGAAAACTTCTTCACGGATGGTCAAAGAGATGCCATGTTTGAAGATTTTGATTCTCCATTAAGATCACATCTTAGAACTGGAGAAGTTACTGAATACACTCCTATAACAGAAGAAGTTACTATTACATCACCTCAGGTTGCAGATAAATTTGACAGTTTTGATGGCGTACTCATTGAATGGGATGCTGTTTTGAATGCTGAAACTTATGTGGTTAATATCTCAGGAGGACAACAGTTGCGATATGAGACAAGTGATACTGAAATGTATATAGAGGAACTTGAGCCATCATCATTATATTTTGTTGATGTAAAAGCATACAATAAATTTGGTACGGGTTGTCAAAATAGTATCAGAGTATTTTTTGAAACTGGAACAGGATCTACCTCAACCAATGAAACAGAATCTATAAATGATATCAATATCTATCCAAATCCTGTTAAAAATGCAGAAGATTTGGTGATTGACTACAATTCTGATAAGAATATTGTAAGCAAAATCAGATTACATAATCTTCAAGGTAAGGTAGTTGAATTAATTAATACTACATTTGCTGCCGGAAATAATAAATTTAAAATCAATACCTCAGCATTAATTTCTGGTCTATATATTTTAGAAATTGAAACTGAAGAAGGTATTATTTCAGAAAAGATTATTGTAGAATAGTAAAAAGCAAACTAAAATCAGGTATGAATTTACACGAATATCAAGCGAAAGAAATAATTGAAAGTTATGGCGTGCCTATCCAAAAAGGCATGATGGCAGAAAATCTTGAAGAAGCAATTACTGCTTATAAAAAAATTTCTGCAGATACAAAATCTCCTGTTGCCATTGTGAAAGCCCAAATTCATGCAGGCGGACGCGGAAAGGGTGGAGGAGTCAAACTCGTTAAGAATTTAAACGAATTGAAGGAAGTTTCTGCTAACATACTAGGCATGATGCTCAAAACACCTCAGACACCAGGAGGTATGGAAGGTGCTGGAAAACTTGTTCAAAAAATACTAGTTGCAGAAGATGCTTATGCACCTGACTTTGATGCTTGTAAAGAATACTATGTATCAATCTTGATGGATAGAGATAGACAATGTAATGTAATCATCTACTCTACCGAAGGTGGAATGGATATTGAAAAAGTTGCAGAAGAAACACCACACTTGGTACACAAAGAATATATTGACCCAGAATTGGGAATACAAGGTTTTCAATTGAGAAAAATTGCATTCAACCTAGGATTATCTGGTGTAGCTTTTAAATCGATGACTAAGTTTATCGCCGCTTTGTATAAAGCATATTTAGGTGCAGATGCTACATTAATTGAAATCAACCCTACTTTAAAAACAGGTGACGGTAGAATAATTGCAGTTGATACTAAACTTAGTGTTGATGACAATGCATTATACAGACACAAAGACATTGCGGCTTTAAGAGACGAATCTGAAGAAGATGAGACTGAAGTTGAAGCAAGTAAGGTAGGACTTAACTATGTAAAACTTGACGGAAATGTAGGTTGTATGGTAAATGGTGCTGGATTGGCAATGGCAACTATGGATATCATCAAGTTATCAGGTGGTTCACCAGCAAATTTCTTAGACGTTGGAGGAACTGCAGATGCGCAAAGAGTTGAGCAAGCTTTTAAAATGATCTTAAAAGATCCAAATGTAAAAGCAATATTGATCAATATCTTTGGAGGAATCGTAAGATGCGATAGAGTTGCTCAAGGTGTGATTGATGCATACAAGAACATGGGTAATATCAATGTTCCAATTATCGTAAGATTACAAGGAACAAATGCCGATATAGCAAAAGAACTTATTGACAACAGTGGATTAGAAGTTAAATCAGCTGTGTTATTGAAAGAAGCTGCTGATTTGGTAAAAGAAGTTGTTTCTTAATTTAAACATTATTCTTTACCTAATTGGTTAAAAATAAAAAGCCATCTTGTATTTCAAGATGGCTTTTTATTTTGGTAATTAGATGTTTCACATGATAAAGAACAAGTAGAAAAAAATAAAGGAGATTATTGGGTATATAGAAGAAGAAGCCTGAGACTTACTCCAGCACCAAAGTGCGAGGGCTAGAACTCTGACTAGAACTATTAAGTGAGGGAGATCGTTTATTCAATCGACTTTCAAAAGATGATCAACAAAAACTTATTTATTTGATCATAGAAATTGATAGTTTAACTAAAAATAGAGAGTGCAATAAATATTTTAGATTGGGGCGTCCCTATAAACATATATAATGACAGGGGGCCGCTTTTGCTTTTAAATAATAAAACTTATCGAATAGGTCGAATTTTCTGTCTTCTAGCCTCTTTAATATTAATCTCCATAAATTGAGGATTGCCTGCAAGAATTTCAGGTTTTGCCTTATTGTGATAGTTGGCTGATCCTTCATTCACGGCACCAAGAAAAGAACTCCAAGATTTTTGCACAGAAGTTTCGAGTCCATTCATTGAATTATAAAGGTCATCTTGGGCGCTGCCATGTTCAATATTTAAATCCCCCATTAAAGTAGTTTCAAGTGCGAACATTTTACTGCCATCACTATTCAAACTGAAAGCCAAGTAGGCATGCCCTGGTACCAAGACAATAGAAACGTCAATGCCTACTTTATATAGAAATGAGGCAAAAAGTACGGTGCCATCTATACAGTTTGCTTGTGAAGTTTGAAGTGCGTCTTTAACAAAACGGATGACTTGCCCAGCAGAACGTTCATCACTCCCACTTTGTGTAGTAATATCGCTATACTTAAATCCTTTTTTTTGAAAATGGTACCACAATGTAAATACCTGAGATAATACTTGATCTTCACTGCCTTGGTATCCTGACCAACTTGGAATGATATTGTAGTCAAGCATTTCACCCAATTCCTTATCGAGGCTAGGTTCATTTTCGTTGACATAAGCAGCAAATATAAAGTTGAGGGCAGTGGCATTCCCATAATGGTCAATGCCGTAGAATACCGCATCATTGATGCTTCTTGTCCATACGACTTCTAACTGCTCACCAATTTGTTCATTATTTAAATATATAGAATACTTGAAATTTACGGGTTTTGCCTAGTTAACCGCTTTTAAGGCCTCATAGTCATATTCCATAACAGGATAAATCTCATTGATCCCTTCCTTGGTCACTGTTATTGTATAGCTACTGCGTTTTGCTAGCGGTTCCCCTTCAATTTCTACTCGAACAATTGAGCCAATTGGAAACTGGCTTAATTGTATCCCAAAATATCCATTTTTATCACCATATAAGCTATAAGGGGTATCTTCTAGTTCTACCTCAATATCTTGAGACCAGGTGGAAGTTGCTAAAACATAGGAAGGGTAGAAGTCTGTACCAAAGCGTTTGATAGGTGCCCAGGTGCTTTGTGAATAATCAAGAGGCTCTACGTCTTGAGGAAGTTCTGAAATGTAATCTAATTCAAATTGAATAGCTTCATCCCAAAGCGGTTCTTCATCTTTGTCCATAGGCATAACAATAAGGGTCATCACTTCAGTTTCCCAGGGTATAATGGCATAATTTTCGCCAAGCATTCCAATAAGTCCTTCTTCATCGTTAATGAAAATTGCTTCATAATAACTTCCATCAGTATCCGCAAAGAGTCCAACAGCCCCTTCTTCAACTTCTTCTAGGTAGACTTACAGATCCATCTCCGTAAATACCATTGATAGATTGGGCAAGAGCAAATGAAGCAAAAAGGGTTAAAAAGATAAGTACAGATAAGGTCTTGCTCATGTAGGATCTTAGCATTAAGAATTTCATATTTTTTCGATGTTTATTTTTGTGACTCATATTGATAAATCGATAGTCAATATATTGGTCTGATTCTTATAAATAAATTTATATACTCAAAGTATTAATTGCCCTACCTAATTTAATGCTGATATGAATATTTAAATACTATTAAGTTAATGTAATTTAATTCCAATTATTATAAAGTCCAAATGAAATAGTTATATCAAAGGGTAGATTGAGAATTTTCTTAATTTAGGTATCCAACACCTTATATAACTTTCCATCAAAGACCTTACTGCTATGCTCTATATTCCCAGATTTCGGCAGAACGATCTTTTGGATAGGCTTCTGTCTGTTTTGAAATTATTAGATTATCTGCAAGGTTTGATACTGCATAGGCTATATATTTTGAGTCTGTAAAATCTGTATCGATATTGATACAAGACATATTGATCATGCTTGTCTCTGCCTCAGTAAAAAAGAAAGCGATCATGCGATTCTTGCTGTAGCGTTCTAAATAGGAAGTTTTTCCAAGAACACATTCCATGATTACATCACTAAATAAGTCTACAAGTTTTTCTGCTTCATCTATATCCTTTTTTTGATTTTAACCCATTCATCTGCAGGTATCACATTGGCTACTAAATAATCTACAAACTCTTTTTCTTTGGCTTTTAATTCCTCTACCATCATTGATCATTATTTTGGCATTTTCCAATTTACAATATTAAAAAATATTTATAGTATTACTTATTTTTTTCTTTATCAAACCATTTTTCAATATAGTGATCTAAAGATTCTGCATTGCTAAAGCCCAGTTGCATTATAATATTAGTATCCAGCTTAATAAAGTTTCGAAGATTTTGCTTTTGCTTTTTAATCACCGTCTGACTCACTTCAAATGACTCATAAATTTTAGCGCCTTTTTAACTTTCTAAATTTGCTCTATATGTAACAAAAGCTTTCGACATAGCCTCATCGTTAAAGCTCTCGAAATATGCTTTGCTCCTATTAAGTTTTTATTCCCAATAAATACATGTGCAAAAACAGCAAATGCCTCAGGATTTTGTATTAACGGAAATTCTAACCTTCCTTTAAGAGTGAATTATTGAGCATCTTTAAATAATACTTTTTTAAATGGCATATGCTAATTAATTTTAGTAATAATCTGATCGAATTAAACTATAAACATAAGAATCACAAACTTTATCATGATCAATATAATGCTCCCGTAACACTCCCTCTTGCACAAAACCCCTTTTTAATAAAACCATCTCGGATGCGAAGTTGTCTTTATCTAAAAAGGCTTCAATTCTATTTAGTTTGAGTTCTTCAAACCCAAATTTGATAACTTCCTCTAAAGCTTCAGAAATTACTCCTTTGCGTCTCCACTTTTTGTCGCACCAATACCCTACCTCTGATCTTTTATGATGCATCAGAAGATTGTGAAAACCTAAGTTACCAATATTACCTAGAGTATTTTTCTCTTGGATATCCCATAGTATATATTCCTCGGGATTTCGATCTAATAATCTAAGCGATCTTGATCTTTCGTTCTCAACTTCCTTTTCAGTACTAAAATTAAACCTTCGTAACAATTCATCAAATGACATTTTAGTAACATCTAGCAGGTCCGCTTGAGTTCTCAAAATTAAATTAAACCTTTTAGTCTCTAAATTTTTCATATATATCAGATTCCATATTTAATGAAAACTACGAGAATTACTTTCTTCTTAAAATAAAAAATATTCAATGTGAATATAAACATACATAAACATTTGATGTTTATAACTGTATGATTGAAGAACGAAATTACCTCATACATCCAACTTACATAGTATTGGCACTTCTATTAGCAGGAATAACGTCTTTGTTTTTTGGTTTTTCCTGTGCTTATTTATACACTAGGATTCAAAGTGGTTCACCGGCTTTGCAATTGCCGATGTTATTTATTTTCAATACCGTTATTTTGATTTCCGCGAGTTACACATTGGTCAAATCAATGCATTTTTACAAAACTGATCAAACAAGAAATTATCAAATAAGCTTAGGAGTTACTTTAATATTAACATTAATTTTTCTTGTGAGTCAAATCATAGCATGGAAACAATTATATGGAGAAGGTATAATGGTTGACCATAGTAACATGGCTTCTTACTTGTATATTATTTCAATTGTTCATTTCGCTCATGTCATAATAGGAATTCCATTTCTTGCGCTTTTCCTTTATCACTCAATAAAAAGGATGAAAGAACCCGTAAGTGTTTTGGTTTACTTCTCAGATCCTGACAAAAAGCGAAAACTTAAACTGCTAACAATCTATTGGCATTTTATAGATATTCTTTGGGTCTATTTGGTTATCTTTTTCCTTATCAATTCACTTTTCTGAATCAATAGAACTTAAATGCAATAAATTTATGCCTATTCAAACGAAGAACTGAATTGATGTGAAACAGCCCCTTTTCCCAATTTTTGAGAAAACTATATTGTCAACATAAATAGTAATTACTGCAGCAACTTTACTTAATAATTCAAGAATCTTATAAGAGATATTTGAATCAATTGGAATTCGTTGATACAAACCAAAACCAGATTGAATCAAAATTTATTTTAGTTAATTTCTCATCTTAATAGTGTTTCATGACAACCAAGAGTTCCATTAATACGACATCAATATAATGCCGCTGTTTGACATGAACTAATTCGTGTTAATAATTATTTTTGTCTTAGAATCTTTGGTATCACTCCAGAAAAAAATAATAAAAGAAGCCAAGTAGTTTTCATCTTTTGGTCTCAGCACAGTATTTCCGGTGTGTTGCATTGGATGCATTAATAACATCATACATTTTAAAAATTTCAGACAGTAATTTAATACCAAACAAGAAAACGCCAAACTTATACATAGACTTACAAAATCGCCACCAGACATAGCACAAAGTATAGGATCTTAAACTGACTTGAAAGCACTTTCCTTATGAACATTATAAATTTCAAGTTTTGGTAAAAGCTCACCCATTGCCGCTGTCTAATCAGATAAATTTGGAACAATATTAATTTGTAAAACTGGCATTATTAAAGATAAACCAGCAGATATTAACAAGTAAAAACGATTGAATTGAAAAAATGTCTCTTTTCATAATAACGTTTAATACTGAAGGTAAAAGCAGTTAAGCATACACTTAATTCGAAAAGATATTAAGTCAGTGGAGGTATATTTATCATGATTTAGCTTTTTTACTTTTTAACAATAACTGAACCTCTTTTATGACAATTTCTCCTTTAGTCACAAAACATTGAAAGTAGCCATAAAGGCGATCCACTAAAATTATCAACCACAAAACAAGACATTAAGCATCTCGATACTTTTCCTTTGTTAATAAAGGACAATATCTATAGGTCCTCCCGAAAGCATCAAAGCCAACCAGCTCAAGCGACTCTAACTTTCTGATTATAGATGAAACGGTATTATACGAAATGGAATTGTAACCAAGTTAAGAGATTATTTTCTTGACAAATGCATTTTTTAGTCTCCAAAGTATGTTTTATTACTTCCCTCACTTTGAAATTAAATTTGATTATTAAATGAAATTATACCTCTTATTCAAATTTAACCTAGAATTATTATCATTAAATATCTAAATATTAAAATATTAAAATCATCTTGAAATTAATATGCGATTATTTCACTAGATTGGACTTATAAATAATACCATTGAGAAAAACATTAAAATATATACTGCTATTTAGTTTTTTTGTTTGCAGTTCAAATAGTATAAACGCTCAACTGTGCGAACAATGTGATATAAGCTGTATCATATGCGAAGATTTAGATGGCTTCACTGGCAATAACGGATCAACCTCTGCAGGTTCTGGGCCAGCATCTTTTTGTACAATTGTACAACATCAAATGTTATGGCTAGGATTTGTCGCTTCAAGTGAAGACTTAAGTATTGAAGTTGAAGTTTCTGCCTGCACAGCTGGTAACCTTGAAGTTGGCTTATATGAAGCTATAGATTGTAATGATCCAACATTAATTAGCAATTGCTTTGGAGGATCAAATGGGAACACAATTGGTCCTGGTCAATCTGGAGTTGTAACAGCTAATCAATCGTTGACAATAGGTCAGTATTACTTTTTAGTATTCGATATGACCAGTGATATTCCAAACAACTGTGATTTTAACTTATCTGTCATTAATGGTGAAACAGGTGCCTCTGATATAGATGAACAAGCTGTCCTAACAGGGCCGGACGTTTTATGCGACGGAGAAGAACACGTATTTGTACCTGAAGTGATTGATCAAGCCTCCAACTACACCTGGACAATTAATGGAGAAGAACAAGATGAAGGTTTAGAATTAAATTTTAGTGAAGAAGATTTAGGATCCTACACAATATGTGCAACACCTTTTAACTATTGTAGTGTTGGTTTGGAAGGCTGCTTCACTTTGAATGTTGGTGAGAGCTATGAAGAATATTATCTTATACAAGCTTGTTATGAAAATTGTGCCGAATTCGAAGGACAACTTTATTGCAATGATGGAGTCCGAGATTTTGAATACATAACTGAATTAGGTTGCGATAGTATTATTATAATTGAAATTGAATGGTATAATTCTGATGATGAAATTTATATCGGAGAATTTTCAATTTGCGATGGGGAAACTTTTGAATATGAAAATTATGATTTTAACGAAGCAGGTACTTATCACCTAACATTAGAAGATAGTCATGAATGCGATTCTTTTGTAGAGTTTGACTTGATAATAATTGATACTATAAAATCATTTTCCCAACAGACAATTTGTGCCAATGAAATATTCATTTGGAATCAAGATACGCTTAGTACCTCTGGATTTTATTCTAGTTTTTTGACTAGCATTGATGGATGTGATAGTTCATCTCAATTACAATTGATTGTTCTTGATCAATTTGAAACAAATATTGATGAACAATTCTGCAATTTTCAAACTGTTGCTATTGGTGATACTTTAATTACTGAAGAAGGAATTCATATTATTAACCTACTTTCAACTAACGGATGCGACTCTATTGTAACTTTAAACCTCACTATAACAGATTCAATATTCGTCTCCTATTTTGAAAGTATTTGCGAAGGAGATAGTTTATCTTTTGGAGGAACTTGGTATAATACTGAAGGAACATTCCAGCAAAATCATATTACTTTTGACGGTTGCGACAGTATCGAAACACTACAATTAACAATTAACAATAGACCAACAACCGAATTGTTTGAAACCATCTGTGCAGGAGAAGTTTTTAATTATCAGCTTCAACAATTTAATACTTCAGGCAGTTATCAATTTGAACTATCTGATATTAATAATTGCGACAGTCTGATTACTGTTCATTTATCAGTATTAGATTCTTTAAAAAGTGAATTAACCATTAATCTTTGCCAAGGTGATTCATTAAATTATTTAGGAACCTTGTATACAGGAAATGGAATACATAACTTAATAACAAACTCTTTTAATGGGTGTGATTCATTTATCACATTGCGACTGGAATATTTTGATAGTTATATTTTTGAATTTGACAACTCTATATGTGAGGGCGATTCAGTTT
Source organism: uncultured Saprospiraceae bacterium (assembly GCA_905480605.1). Lineage (GTDB taxonomy): Bacteria > Bacteroidota > Bacteroidia > Chitinophagales > Saprospiraceae > RFSX01. The sequence goes on from CAJQRD010000025.1 coordinate 42,444, forward strand.
TATTTGATAATTCATTTCAACATAATGAAGGTATTTATTCAGAATTGTTATCATCGTCATTCGGATGCGATAGTACAACAATTTTGAACCTTACTGTATTGGAAAACTCAGAAATTAATTTAAATGTAGAAATATGCAATGGTGAGTTATATCCTTTTGGAAATGATCAACTCGATAAGACAGGCAATTATACTATTAGTGAATTAAATATAAATGGATGTGACAGTATAGTTACACTTGATCTACTTGTCAATGAGGTTTATTTTACTGAGCTAGAGAATATTATTTGCAATAATGATTCTGTTTATTTCAATGATGAATTCCTTTCTACACCTGGCATCTATAATCAGGTTTTACAAAGCACCAGATCATGTGATAGTTTAATTCAGCTCAATTTAATAGTACAAGAAGAAATTATAAATAATCAATTTATTACTTTATGTGAATTTGAAAGTTTCAATTTTGAAGGTGATTTAATTTCTACATCAGGTTTGTATTCAACAACTTACATTACTGATACTGGATGCGATAGCATCATCAATTTAAATGCAATCTTTGAGGATTGTAGTATTCAATTTAATAGTCTAGTTGAAAACGTCACCTGCAATGACCTTGATGATGGACTGATTGAACTTTTCGAAATTGTAGGGATTTATCCTATAGAATACAATTTGATAAACATTGACAATACTTTAACTCTGGTATCAGGTACCTTAGATCAATTTCAAGAATCACTTGTTATCGAGTTTCTTTCAGCGGGATTCTATAATATTGAAATCATTGATGGGCTTGGTGAAATTATAAACTATGAATTTGAAATTACAGAACCCGATCCTCTTGAATTAATTTCAATGATCTCTGATTTCAATGGGTTTAATACTAGCTGTTTTGGTGTAGCAAATGGAGATGTTTCAATTTCAGTAACCGGAGGAACTAAACCTTACTATGAGGCGAAATGGTCAGATGGATACATTGGGAATACAAGAGATTCAATAGCTATAGGAACATATAGCGTAACAATTGAAGATAAGAATGGATGCGTGACAGATTTAGAATTTGATTTATTACAACCTGATGAATTGAGAATTGATTATGAACTTGAAATAATAGATCCGTGTGATTCAAATCTATCAATTCTTTTTGCTAATACTTCTGGAGGTTCAGGAATGCTGATTTATGGAGTTGAAAATTTTGATGGTAATCCAATTGCAGTAGACAATATTCCTGAAGGTGAATTTATTCTTTTCCTTACAGACGAAAATGGATGTCGGACAGAGCAAATCATTGCAGTTCCAGAATTTACACCACTAGAATTAGATTTAGGAGCAGATTTAGAAATCAATTTTGGGCAGAATATAAATATAGAACCAGAAGTTAATTTTGAGGTGCAACAATATTCTTGGTCAACCATTCCTGTCACTAATATTTGCACTACATGTGAAGTCTTACAGCTATCCGCCTCTGATAATCTATTAGTAATTTTAGAAGCAATTAATAATGACAATTGCTCTGTAAGAGATACAATAGAACTCAAAGTGATTTCACCTCTAAAGATTTATTTACCTAATGTAATATCATCTAAAAATGGTATAAATTCAATTTTCAATATCGCTCACAATGTAGAATTAACTATACAAGAATTTAAAATTTATTCACGTTGGGGTGAATTAATCTATGACAATGTTAATATAAATACGAATTCAATATCAGATGGCTGGGATGGCACTTATAATGATAAAAAAATGGATAGTGGTGTATTCGTTTACCGCATCAGTTTTACCGATATAAACGGAATTTCAGAAACAATTATTGGAACAGTTACATTACTGAATTAAAATAAAAAAAGATATTACTCATAATATGCTTTTTAAAAATTTGTTTCGATTCATTCATCTTACAACGCAATGAAATCTGACCTGAATGATAATTACTATGTCCGATCAAACCAAAGATATTTTAATAATATGAACCTTACTTATTTGTTCCACCAAAATACTCATTTAGTTTATTGAACGTAAAGTTTGTCTACCTTTTTATACTTTAATGCTTTGTTTAATTTCAGTATCACAGCATCCTTTGACATCGATAATTCTTGTTTGAGTGGTGCAGAGGAAATGCAAACAGTTAAAGTTCCTTTGTAATACTTTACAGAAGTTGTATAGCTGGCAATCATATCTCCAAAAGTCTCTCTCCAGATTTGATCAATACTGAATTCATTGTACGCACGCGAAAGTCTATCTTCCTTCGTGAAGAGTTTATTAATTATTCTTTTAAGTTTCTGATCGTCGTCGTTCAATTTTTAATTTTTCCTTCTTCAATTATATAATGCTGAAAATCCAATTTAAGTTTCTTCAGCGTATCCACTACTCTATCTGCATCCGTATCTGTTATAAATATTTGCGATTGTAACTTTTCAACACAAAGCTTCACAAATGTATAAACTCTTTCCTTATCAAGTTTATCAAATATATCATCTAACAACAAAATAGGCAAAGTCCCAGTTTGGCTTTTAACCCATTCGATTTGTGCCAACTTAATAGCAATGATTGCAGATTTCAACTGTCCTTGTGATCCATATTTTTTTATATCATAACCATTTAGCTTAATTGTTAAATCATCACGATGTATGCCTTCATGAGTTTTTCCCATGATATAATCTCTAGTTGCATTCTCTTCAAACAATTCCTCCAAAGTTGACGTACCCAACTTAGATTTATAAATTATAGAAACAGATTCTTTATCTGTAGCTATAAGGTTATAAAACTCCTCAACAATTGGAATGATGCTTTCTACGTATTCATTTCTTTTATTGTAAATGTAATTTGCAGGCTCTACCATCTTAGAATTCAATGCCTCAATGAGTAGTTCATCTTTTCGACCTGTTTTCAAGAAGGACTTCAAAGCAACGTTTCTTTGCTTTAACAGCTTATTATAAATCAAAAGACTTTTAAAATATACTTTATCGACTTGAGACAAAGTCTTATTGATTAGCTTTCTCCTTTCTATACTGCTTTCAACCAAAATCAAAATATCCTTAGGTGCAATCATAAAACAAGGAAATCGACCATAATACTCAGTTATACTTTTAATGACTTTGTCATCAACATTGATTTCCTTACCCTTTCTTGATGAAGTGATCATCAAAGGATAAGCATCATACTCATTAAACATCTTCCCTTTCAAATTGAAAAAATCACTTCCCTTTTTATAAAGTACCGAATCAAGATGTGTAAAATAGCTTTTGCCATTACATAAATAGTAGATAGCATCCAAAATAGATGTCTTACCTGCCCCATTTAGTCCTGTTATGACATTTATATGGTTATGTAGGTTACAATTTACAGTTTCGTAATTTCTGAAACTGTTTATTCTTAATAATTCTATTCTAATCCGCTCCAAATAGTTATTTTTGTACTCCGAATTTCAAATGTATCGAGAAATAATATAATATTTAAATAATTATTATGCCTACAGTAGCTACAAAGAAGAAAACGACGAAGAAAGCAAAAGCTAAATTCAGCAAAGAAACATACTTAAACTGGTATGAAGTGATGTTGAGAATCAGAAGATTTGAAGAAGCATCACTAAAAGCATACAGTCTACAAAAAATAAGAGGATTCTTACATGTATATATTGGTCAGGAAGCAATTGCTGCCGGAATTGTATCTGCATTGACCACAGAAGACAGCATTGTTACTGGATACAGGCAGCACGGTATTGCTTTATCAAGAGGAATCTCTTCTAAAGCATGTATGGCCGAACTTTATGGAAAGGCAACTGGTGTGGTTAAAGGAAAAGGTGGTTCTATGCACTTTTCTTCTGCTAAACATAATTATATGGGAGGAAATGGTATAGTTGGAGCTCAAATTCCAATCGGGACTGGTATTGCTCTTGCTGAACAATATAGAGGTACTGAAAACCTATGTGTAACCATGTTTGGTGATGGTGCTGCACGACAAGGAGCACTGCATGAATCATTCAACATGGCAATGACATGGAAATTACCTGTTCTTTATATATGTGAGAACAATCAATATGCAATGGGAACTTCAGTTGAAAGAACTACAAATGTTCCAGACATTTACAAATTAGGATTGGGTTATGATATGCCAAGTGAACAAGTAGATGGTATGGATCCAGAAGCTGTACATGATGCATTGGCTAAAGCGGCAAAACATATAAGAAGCGGGAAAGGTCCTTACTTTTTAGAAATAAAAACTTATAGATATAGAGGTCATTCAGTTTCAGACCCAGGAAATTACCGAACAAAAGAGGAATTGAACTCATTTAAAGACAGAGATCCCATAAATGAGGTTGAAGTAAAAATGCTAAAAAATAAATTAGCCACAGTTAAAGAAATTGATGCAATTAAGGATAAAATAAAAGCAGAAATAGCTGAAGCTGTTGAGTTTGCAGAAAACTCTGATTTCCCATTAGGATCTGAATTGTATGACGACAACTACGTGCAAGAGGATTATCCATACATCATGGACTGACATTAGACATATTACAATAATTAACATAATTAGATAAGCCAGAATAAATAAAGTATTTTCTAAAATACTTTATTTACTTTTGTGCAAATTTTTCAATTAGTATATAAAATGGCAAAAAGCAGAAAAGAAAAACGTCAAGAAGAAACTCTAATCGATATTGTTGAAGCTAAACAAGGAGCTGTAGAATATTTTGAGAAGAATAAAACATTAATCATAGGAGCTATTGTAGCGGTAATCCTATTAGTTGGTGGTTATATTATAAACAAGTATTTGCTTCAAATGCCTAAAGAAAATCAAGCGAAATCCGCTATTTTCAAAGCAGAGCAACAATTTCAAAGAGATTCATTTGCATTGGCATTAGAAAATCCAGGAGGAGGATATGAAGGATTTCTTGACATCATTGAAAACTACAGCGGTACACAAACAGCTAACTTAGCTAAATTGTATGCAGGTATTTCTTATATGAATGTTGGAAGATTTAATGATGCAGTTGAATATTTAAATGCACATTCAGCAAGCGGTGACTATTCTCCAATTCTTAAGAATGGTAATCTTGGTGATGCATATTCTGAACTAGGTGATATGGACAAAGCAGTTTCTGCTTACAAATCAGCTACCACAGGTGCGCAAGATGCTCTTTTAACACCTTATTACTTGTATAAGTTGGGATTGCTTTCAAAAAGAAATGGTGACGAAGCTGGAGCTAATGCCGCTTTTGCTAAAATCATGGATTCTTACCCGACTTCAGAGGAAGGAACTAAAGTAGATAAACTTTTATCTGGACTTTAATAGATAAGATTTGAGTTCAAAAGACCAAAATCTATCGACATACAACAAAGATAATTGTCCTTCCGGGAAGGGCATGAAAATACATATCGCTATTTCTGAATGGAATAGCGATATTACTTTAAAGCTACTGGAAGGGGCTAGATCTGCATTGATAGAATTAGATGTAGATCCGTCTAACATTGAAGTCATGCACGTTCCCGGCACATTTGAACTGCCGTTTGCTGCTAAGTGTCTTATCAAATCTCACAATACTGATGCCGTAATATGCCTTGGGTGTGTTGTCAAAGGAGACACTAAACATGATGACTATATCAACAATGCTGTTGCTAACGGTATAACTCAACTTTCTCTTCTCTCTGATAAACCAGTCATATTTGGGGTTGTCACGACAAATGATATGCAACAAGCTATTGACAGATCAGGTGGGAAACACGGAAATAAAGGTACTGAAGCTGCTGTGACTGCGGTCAAGATGGTTTATGCTACACAACAGATGAATAACCCTAAGAAAAGCATAGGATTTTAAAATTCTTCTCTTTAGACACGAAATGCCTTCGATTCAACTTCAATAACACAGTATAAACTATTGATAATTAAATAGTAGCCTTTCTCCAGCTAAAGTTTTAGTCAAAGATTCATTCTCGTAAACCCACTTACCATTACACATGGTTGACGTCACTTTACCTTTAAATTTAAAGCCCTCTAAAGGAGACCACCCACACTTATATTCGATATTAGACTTATCAATTGTCCATTCCTTATTAGGATCAACTATAACCAAGTCTGCAAATTTACCTTCGTCAATATAACCCCTATCTTTAATTCTAAATAATTCTGCAGGTGCATGACACATTTTATCAACTATAAATTCAATTGGAAGAAGCCCTTTATGGTAAAAATCGAGCATCAAAGTCAAACTATGTTGTACCAACGGCAACCCAGATGGTGCGCCCATGTAAGGCTTTGATTTTTCTTCAATTGTATGAGGGGCGTGATCCGTAGCAATCACATCAAAGTAACCATTTATCAGGCCTTGAAATAGAGCTGTTTTATCAGAAGCCTTCTTGATAGCAGGATTACATTTGACCTTATTGCCTAAGGTCTTATAATATGATTCATCAAAAAATAAATGGTGTACACAAACCTCAGCCGTTATGTTTTTTTCCCTTATTGGAAGGTTATTCACAAACAAATCAATTTCTTTAGCCGTGCTTATATGCAATATATGCAGTCTCGTTCCATATCTTTTTGCCATTTTAATTGCCATACTTGAGGATTTGTAACAACCTTCAGTATTACGAATTACTGGATGCATTTCTATTGGTATATCCTCACCAAACTCTTCCTTGGCTATAGCTAAGTTTCCTCTAATTGTTGCCTCATCCTCACAATGCGTCGCAATTAGCATTTTTACCTTCGAAAACAACTCATTAAGTGTCGCCTCATTATCAACTAGCATATTACCTGTACTAGATCCCATGAATATCTTGACCCCACAAACATTTTCGGGGTTTGTTTTAAGTACTTCATCCAGATTATCATTCGTTGCTCCCATAAAGAAGGAATAATTCACTGTGGAAGTTTGACTTGCTGATATGTACTTTTTTTCAAGCTCATCCTGAGTAACTGCAGGAGGCTTAGTATTAGGCATTTCCATAAACGAAGTAACCCCTCCTGCTGCTGCTGCTGCAGACTCTGTTGCGATATTGGCTTTATGAGTCAATCCTGGCTCTCTAAAATGAACTTGATCATCAATTATTCCCGGAATAACCCATTTGCCCTCACAATCAATCACAATAGCATTATCTGAATCAATATTTGTGTCTATCTTTGATATGCGGTCGCCTTCAATTAAGATATCAACTTTTTTGATTTGGTTTCTATTGATTAAAGTTGCGTCACGCAGTAAAGTCTTGATCATCTTATTGTTTTTAAAGACATAAAAAATATTGGGATGAATATAAGAAGGTCTAGAATATAAAATACATTTACACAAAAAAACTATTATTAAAAATATTACAAAAAAGAAGATTGGGGTTTTAGGAGGCGGTCAATTAGGCAGAATGCTTCAGCAAGAAGCTTCGACTATGGACTTAGATATCCACTTTTTAGATAAATCAAGCGATTTTCCTGCTGGACTTATATCTCATAATTTCCAGATAGGGGATTTTCAAAATTTTGATGATGTGCTCTCATTTGGCCAAGACAAAGATATCTTGACAATCGAGATTGAAAATGTAAATACAGAAGCCTTAAAACAGCTAGAGGCTGATGGGAAAAAAGTGTATCCACAACCATATGTAATTGAGATTATCAAGGACAAGGGACTGCAAAAGCAATTTTATCTTAAGCACTCTATACCCACTTCCAGTTTTTTCATAGTAGAAAATAAAAATGACATAATCAATAAAATAAATGATGGCTCCTTAGAATATCCATTTGTACAAAAATCGAGATTAGCTGGATACGATGGTAAAGGTGTCGTTGTTATTAGATGCGAAAATGATATAGTCAAGCTTTTTAATGTAGGTTCAGTCATTGAAGAATTGATTGATATTGAAAAAGAACTGGCTGTAATCATTGCAAGAAATGAGAAGGGTGAAATCAATCATTTTCCAATTACAGAAATGATATTTAATGAAAAAGGGAACCTCTTAGATTATTTGATATGTCCATCTGATATTTCAGAAAATATAAACCTTAAGTCCATAGAAATTGCAAAAAATATTATAACCACGTTTGAGATGGTTGGTGTTTTAGCTGTCGAATTATTTTTAACAAAAAAAGGAGATATTATCGTCAATGAAGTTGCCCCAAGAACACACAACTCTGGTCATCATACTATTGATGCCAATATAAATTCACAATTCAATTTACACATAAGATCTATCCTGAATTTATCTCTTGGAAGTACCGAACAAATAAGACCTTTTGCCGCATTATTAAATGTACTTGGAGATATCAATTCAAATGTAGGACCTCCAACTTACCATGGTCTTGAAGAAATAATAAATGTAAATGAAATATATCCTCATTTTTATGGAAAAAAGGTTGTCAAACCACTAAGAAAAATGGGACATGTAAATATTACAGCTACTACAAAAGAAACATTAATCGAAAAAATAAATAAAATAAAAAACACCTTAATCGTTAACAATGAAGAATCCTAAAGTAGGAATAATAATGGGGTCAGATTCTGACTTACCAGTTATGAAAGCAGCTGCTGAAATTCTAAAGACGTTCAATATAGAATATGAAATGACTGTAGTGTCTGCACACAGGACTCCTGAACGTATGTTTGACTACGCAAAATCAGCAAGATCAAAAGGATTAAAGGTAATCATAGCAGGTGCAGGAGGTGCAGCGCACCTTCCTGGAATGGTTGCATCTATCACTACCCTTCCAGTTATTGGTGTACCTGTAAAGTCATCTAACTCGATTGATGGATGGGATTCAATATTATCGATCCTTCAGATGCCTAACGGTATCCCAGTAGCAACCGTAGCGTTGAATGCATCTAAGAATGCAGGAATTCTAGCTGCATCAATACTTTCCACAAGCGATGATGAATTATCATTAGCATTAGAATCATATAAGGAAGACATGAAAAAAGCTGTATTGGTGAAAGCTAAAAACGTAGAGGATACAGAAATTTAGACAACAATCTCCTACCAGGAAATCTATAATTATATACTTCCAAACCAAGATTTGAAAAAAAACAAAAGGTGCTAATCATTGATCAGCACCTTTTGTTTTAACGACCTTATTTTATTTTACTTTTATTTCGGTGTTAAGTTAAACTCAACCCTTCTATTTAGTGAACGACCACTTAGCGTGCTGTTACCAGCAATTGGAGAAACTTCTCCATAACCAGCATAGTTCATTCTAGTTGTTGAAATTCCTTTTCTCTGGAGGTATTCATAGCATGCCCTTGCTCTTCTTTCAGATAACAATTGATTATTCACTGCACTACCTACATTATCTGTATGACCTTCAATTGTTAAATTATAGTTTGGATATCGTTCCATGATATTCCCAATCTGATTCAATATGGGGTATGATGTTGGCTTCAATGTCGTTTTTCCTGTATCGAATGATACGGCTCGCATAGCAGTTTCCAATGTTGACAAATCAGCATCAGAAATTACTGGACAACCATTGGAAGCGACTGATCCTGGTGTATCTGGGCATTTATCTCTGCTGTCATCTATGCCATCTCCATCACTATCTGGACAACCATTCATTGCTCTAATGCCTGGTTCATATGGACACTTATCATCAGAATCCATTATGCCATCTTGATCTGCATCAGGACATCCGTTTGCAGAAATAGAACCTGGTATACTTGGACATTTGTCATCAGTATCTACGACACCATCACCATCTTGATCACTTATGGAGATCACTTCATCTCCGGAATTATCATTGGTCCCATCTCTGGTGTCATTATTACTTTCACCTGATTGTCCATCTGGACAACCATTGTTTTTTATCGTACCTGCTAAATTAGGACACTCATCGTTGCTGTCTGAAACACCATCGCCATCGGTATCGGGGCATCCTTTAAAAATTGCGATACCTTTTATTGAAGGACAATCATCTCGATAATCCGGAATTCCATCGTCATCTCTATCAGGACATCCTTTCAGTTCTTTAGGACCCCATATTTGAGGACAAAGATCAATGTCGTCTTCTAATCCATCATTATCGCTATCAAGCATCTCGATGTTATCTTCTTTTTCTATCTCTGGTAAATCTTTCTTAGCTCCAAAAAGATAAGTAAATCCCAAACCATGATGAAGATTATTACGGTCATCTTCTAATGCATATCTAAATTCAGACTGCAAATTGATAAATGCATTTTCAGCAACTTTAAAATGTAAGCCTAAACCAAAAGGAATTTGAATATTAAACTTTCCTTCTGTTTCGGTTACTGCACCTACACCTCCAAGTACATAAGGGATAACAGCACTTTCTGGTTTATAGAACTGATAGTGTACTTGAGCATCCAATCCCAAGATTCGTTTGTGATTATATTCCGAATCCGATTCATGAGATCTAACAACCCCATATTTAAATGGAAGAACTATGTTTATATTTGAATTAATACTTTTTTGAGCAGATATTTCAAATCCATGATGGTATGAACTGAAGTTAGAAATATCACCACCATTTTGAGATTGGTAGTCCATAAATAAAGACTTCATACTCAAACCATAAGGAAACGCAGGATTCTGTGCGCTCAATTCAGTTAATGAGATAATTAGTACAAAGCTAAAAATTGCTAATATTCTTACCATAGTTCAGATATTCGAAGAGTAAAGATAGCACTTAATATAAATTAATTACAAATTTTTACTATATATCGTAAAAATTTAGTATATATTTTCTATTGAAGACCAAGGAATTACAGATTAATAAATTCAAATGATAAAGACTAGTATTCAATAAACGAAATTTAATAAGATTTTGTCTACTCTAAAGACTGAAAATATCCTGTATCTAGGTTTTTTACAACCTTATCCCATTCAAAGTATTTACCATTCATTGCTATAAATACACCAGGTGGTAAAAGCTGTGCAAACGCCAATGCACTCCCCAAATTAAAAAAACCATCCGATGATGTACCAAAGGCAATCGGAATCATAGCGCCAGTCAACACAATTGTCTTTCCTTCAATTTTTGCCCTTGATAAAACACCTGCAGTTTCAACCATCTTATCAGTACCATGAGTGATAAGTATTTTATTAGACTTACAAGCTTTGCAATTATAAGTAATGATATCCCTCTCGGCAGCACCCATTTCTAAACTGTCAACCATCATCAAAGTCTTAATATCTAAATTAAGTGTTGCTCTACCTTGCGCAAACATATCATTAAGGTGAGTATTTTTAAAGTACAACTCCCCATTGATAAAATTATACGCCTTATCAAAGGTTCCTCCAGTTACAAACACTTGTATTAGTTTATTCATTAATTTATGGTTTCTGCGATTATATCAGATTGGGATATGATCAATTAGTAATTTTAGGTGAAACAAAAATACCAACTATTAAAGTGATTTAAAAGCATAATGTCAATTGCTTTGCAAGTTATTGATTCCCAATACTTCACATTTCTCCTCTGCACATATTGCAACCTCAAAACTATATGAACATTTCACCTTTCTACACTAAATCTTCGATATACCACATATGTTGATGTTTTTCTATGAATTTTATTTGATTGAAAATCAACCTCAGTTAAATTATTAAAAAACTTCGAGTTTAAGTTATTTTAGATTTAATCAGTTTCTGTGATTTATAATAAATTCATTGATAAATATTTATAGTAAAAAATAGTAATGTTCGGTCAAAGTAATAATTTTACTGTATAAATAAATAATACATGTCACAAAGCTATTTGTCTCAAAAGTTGCTCAATATGAGCGAGTCTGCAACATTATTGATGGCACAGAAAGCTAGAGAATTAGGAAACACTGGAGTAGATGTCATTTCATTAAGTCTTGGGGAACCAGATTTTGATACTCCTGACTATATCAAAGAAGCTGCAAAAAAGGCCCTTGATGATGGATTTACCAAGTATACACCTGTCCCTGGATTAATGGAATTAAGACAAGCTATATGTGCCAAACTAAAACGTGATAACAATCTTAACTACACTCCTAAAGAGATTGTCGTTTCCAATGGAGCTAAACAATGTATAGCAAACACATGTTTGGCATTATTAGATGAAGGAGACGAAGTAATCATTTTTACACCATATTGGGTCTCTTATTTTCATATTGTAAAATTTGCAGGAGGTAAGCCAATTTCATTATATGCTGGGCTTGATCAAGAGTACAAAGTGAGCCCCGAACAATTGGAAGAAGCACTAACAGACAAAACAAAGTTAATCATCTTCTCCTCTCCAAGTAATCCAACTGGAAGTGTATATTCAAAATCGGAAATTGAAGCCTTAGCTAAAGTAATTAGCAAGCGTTCTGGACTATTTGTAATAGCAGATGAGATTTATGAATACATCACTTTTGAAGATAAAAATACAAGTATCGCTCAGTTTGAAGGCATGAAAGACAAAACCATTACTATCAATGGGATGTCAAAAGGTTTTGCCATGACAGGATGGAGATTGGGATACATGGCGGCTCCACAATGGATTGCCAGTGCATGCACAAAAGTACAAGGTCAGTTTACTTCTGGTGCCAATGCTTTTGGGCAAAAGGCTGCAGTTACAGCTTTGAAAGCCCCACCCTCTGATCAAGACTATATGAAAGAAAAGTATAAGGAACGTAAAAAGTTACTTAAGAAGTTGCTAGATGAGATTGATGGAATAAAAACAAATAACCCTGAAGGTGCTTTTTATTTCTTTCCAAATATCGCTGCATTCTTTGGACGAACTAATGGAAAGAGAATAATCCATAATGCTGATGAATTTGTAGATATTCTTTTAGATGAAGCTCATGTTGCTGCTGTATCGGGAACTTCATTTGGAGACCCTAACTCTTTCAGAATATCTTACGCAACTTCTAATGAGCGATTGATTGAGGCTATGGCTCGGATAAAGAAGGTATTGGGGGAATATAAGTAAATTAAACCTAGCCACTAAACATCTCTTTTCCACTCACCCCCGAATTTCGTAAACGAAATACACCCCCTCTCTATTCTATAGAGGGGGAAAGTCAGTTCTTACGATGTATTATATACAATAAATTAGGAGTAAAAAACTAGCCGTTACACAAGTCTGCTCTTTTCTTAAAGAGAAGGGAAAAATTTCGTAGAAATTAGGGGCGAGTGAACTTTTGTTCTAGGGATGAGTGAAAACTACTTCCACTCACCCACGAATTTCGTAAACGAAATACACCCCCTCTCTATCCTATAGAGGGGGAAAGTAAGTTCTTACGTTGTATTATATACAATAAATTAGGAGTAAAAAACTAGCCTTTACACAAGTCTGCTCTTTTCTTAAAGAGAAGGGAAAAATTTCGTAGAAATTAGAGGTGAGTGAACTTTTGTTCTAGGGATGAGTGAAGACTACTTCCACTCACCCCCGAATTTCGTAAACGAAACACACCCCCTCTCTATTCTATAGAAGGGGAAAGTCAGTTCTTACGATGTATTATATACAATAAATTAGGAGTAAAAAACTAGCCTTTACACAAGTCTGCTCTTTTCTTAAAGAGAAGGGAAAAATTTCGTAGAAATTAGGGGTGAGTGAATACTTTAGAAGTAATCTTCAAATAAAGAGCTATCCTTTGTTCTACAACAGATATGTTATCCAAAACATCTTTATTTGAAAACCTCAGAATAAAATATCCCATTTCATTAAGTACTTTCTCCCTTGTAATATCATAATCCCTTTGTGCATGATGTATACTTCCATCAATTTCTATTATTAGTTTATGTTCTAAACAAATAAAGTCAACAATAAAATAATGTGCCTCATTATTAATTACAGCATGTTGTATCACATATTGTCTGTTAAATTTTAGAGAAAATAACTTTCGTCTCCTAACATGCTGCCAAAATAAATCTTCTGCTTTTGTAGGATTTTTACGCATATCTCTAGCGAAATGCAATGCTTTTACATATTTCTTAATACTAATGGATTGATTAAACTAAAATTATTTAAAATCTGTTTGAAAAGCAACCTTATAAAGTATACACTCACCCCCGAATTTCGTAAACGAAATACACCCCCTCTCTATCCTATAGAGGGGGAAAGTAAGTTCTTACGTTTTAATTATATATTATGAGTTGTAAGCTATACCTAGCCAATAGACACCTCCCCTCTTTTCTTAAAGAGAGGGGAAAAATTTCTTTGAAATTAGGGGTGAGTGAATATTACTTAATCTATCTTCTGAATTTTCTTGGTGATGATCTCACCTTGGCTAAATACTTTTACAAAGTATACACCTTGAATCACTGATGTTAAATCAACCTCATACTTGTAAGACTGAGATATTGTAGAAGAACTAATTTTCTGTCCCAATGCATCGTAAATCTCAACACGATCTATGTTAAGATTATCAGCATCAATTGTAAATATAGAACTTGTAGGGTTAGGATAAACATCTACTTTTGAAGACAAATCTTCTTTGATATCATCATTACCCGAATTGATAGTAATTACCTTAGATTGTTTAGGATGCTTCTTAAATTGTCCTTTTTCATTGACAGAGATAATGTCTGTCATAGCAATCAATTCTTGTGTAAAAGAATTAATTGAGAATCTTTTTTTCAAACCTTGAACCTCTTCCTCAATAATAAACTCAAGAGTTCCTATCAAACCAATACCATCTGTTGAAGCATTTGAAATTCTTGAAACTGCAATATCAATTTGTCCATCTTGAGGTACTTCATAGAACTCGTACAATGGAGACTCATAAGACATCCAGTTATTGTCTGCTATGTTGAAAATGACACTTGATGAGTCAATTACATCAGGATTAATATTGAAGGTAAATGATGTACCGTAGAAATCCAATGCTGGGTTTGCTGCGTTACCTACGTAAATATCGATAAACATCCATTCACCAGAATCCACATCTGTTGATTGAGGAACAAACGATATAGGCAAGCTAGACAATTGACCTACATTATTAGGCACAAAATTATGGATATTACCATAGTGCTCTTCCAATTCATCAAAATCACCAAAATCAATATAACCATCACCGTCACCATCTCCGCATTTCAAATCAATATTAGAACTCATTTGACCATGTCCCCAATCAGATGATTCTTGACCTGTCCAAAATAAGGTAAAGTCATTGGTTCTATCAAAACCTCCTTCACCTATGTTAAGACCTAAATCTAATGCATCTTTTGCATTTACTACACCATCATCATTGTAATCGCCTTCAAAAACACAAGAGTTCAAACAAAGACAATCAGTAAAATTAGAATCCAAGATATTGACATCAACCTTTACTATTTCACAATCACCAGAAATAGTACAATATTCAATATCAAATTCATCAACTCCATTGAAGTCAGCATCTGGAATATAAATTATTGTATTCTCTCCAGAAATGACATCACATTCCAAAACTTCAGATTGATTGGCTCCTAAAACTATTACTGATCCAAAAGTTGGAGCAACAGCCAAGGAGAAAGTATAATCTGATGTTGGTGTATCGTGGTTTATCTTTAAATCATGATTCTTTAAAATTGTAAAATCATAATCATACTCTTGAGATGGTGCAAAATCATCTACATGAATGGTAATGTTTCCTGTATGAAACTGAAAACCAGCAAATATCTTGTAGAAATAAGTTAAATCACCTGTAAAGTCAGCAGTTGGTTGGAATGAAAAGCTTCCATTTCCATTATAAGACAACTCTGGTGAATAGTCAACTATATTAAAGTCATCTCTGTAGTCATTGCTGAACACATTGAAGTCAATACTACCATTTGTTGTTACAAAAATCTGATCATCTTGAACAAATGAATTGTTTGCAGCCTTACTAATTACATTGATATTATATGTGATTTCACCTCCGTTGGGCGCACTGAAGATTAGACTTTCAATCCCTTCAAAACTTGAATTCGGAGAATATACAGCAACATGACCATTATATTCAAGGCTTCCATTTTGTGGAATAGTATTAGCCGTAAAATCGAGACTGTTGAGGTGTAAATTGATAGAAGATAAATTATCAACAAATAAATCACGAGTTTCAATAAGATCGTCAGATTCACGTTGAACAAATAATTTACTGCCTTCTATATTTCCTGTAGAATCAGATACAAAATACCTAATGTAAGCCAAATCGGCGTTTGTGTCAATGGAAAATTCAATTTTATTGTTTACAATTGATGCGATCCCTCCTTCAATCAGACCCAATCTATCAATTGTCAAACCACCATCAGAAGAATTATCATTGCTTAAAACATCAATTTCAACAGCAGAGCCAACACTAGCAAGAGCATAATCCTCTATTAAATCAATTTTAGAACTTTTGATTCTGTAGTGAAGTGTTGTGTAGTTGGGTATAACCATACCAGGAAAACCTCCCGGTACAAAATACTCTATAGTAATTGATTCATCTCCTATAAAACCATCAACAGGAGTAAATAAAAACTCAGTCTGTCCAGTTCCTGGAATAGGATCAAAACTAAGTGCATCAAAAGCAGTAGGTTCAACCACAACATTTGGACCTGAAGCTGTATTTAAAACCACATATACAGGCTCTCCTACTTTTGCATTGATATAGATGTCTTTAGGATTAAGTTGAGCACTCAAGCCTATAGAGATTAATAGTAATAAGAAAGCTATAAAGTTCTTCACTTTCGCCTATGAGTTTTGGTTATATGCAAATATATTTCAATTTCATCTAAAAACCTTATAAATAAGAGATGAATTTAAACTAATAAAAATATCGAATATAATCATTTGATTATCAATTACTTAATAAAAGTTAAAGTTTAAAAGATTATCTATCATATGATTTAAAAATAATTTCGTAATTACTTGTATTTAAGTAAATTACATATTAAATTTATTCTTTATAAATATAACACTTTGGAGAATACTCGAATATATAAAATACTAACTAAAACTAGCATCCCAATGCTAAATAGGTTTCATAAGTTTATGAATTCTCCATATTTCAATGTCAATTCAAAATTGATTCAATTGATTGATATTCTTATAAACGATATCAAATCAAAAAAAGCTGTTACCTCCAAACAAGAAATATGGATAAAGACAAAAATGGAAGGTCCATACAAAGATGTAAAATTTAGAAAATTATGCAATGATCTTCTAGAGAGGTTTGAAAAATTTCTTGTAATAGAAGAAATGGAAAAAGATAAACCACTAAAAGCAAATTTATTAATTCGTTCACTCAAAGAAAACAAATTTAGTGAGTTAATAGATAAACATATTACCAAGACGTCTTTAGAATTTTCTAGAAACATTGATATTTCATCTGAAATCCATCTTCACAAATATAATTATGAAAAAAACCTTCAAAACTTAAAATCTAAATTTGAAAAAAAAGAAGACATTAAAACTAACTTAAAGAAGGAATCATTTGAATCAATGTCTTTTAACCTAGATACCTACTACTTTATTGAAAAAATCAGACATGCCAGTGATATATCTACATGGACAAAACAGTATAAAATAGAATTTGACATTGATATCACAAATATTATAAATCAAATAAGCCAAGATCAATTAAATACAAGCCCTGCATTAAAGATTTACTATTTCATATACCAACTACTATATTCAGAGGAAGATTCTGAAAAATATTTTTTACTAAAAGAAATGGCTAAAAAAGAAATTTATAAATTTCCTAAAATTGAACAATCAGAAATTTTTGATGCACTTTTTAGTTATTGTATAAGGCACGTAAATAAAAATAATACACCGTTTTTACATGAATACTTAGACTTAAATGATTGGGGGATAAACGAAGAGCTAACACTTAAAAATGGAATATTATCGCCAACTTCATTTAGAAATTATGTTGTTATTGGACTAAGAGTTGGGGAATTTGATAGAGTTGAAAATTATATAAATAAAAACATAATTCTTTTAGAACATAAAAGGCGCGACAATGCTCTTAATTTCAATTTAGCAAGACTAGCCTGGTATAAAAAAGACTTCCAAACAACACTTTCATATTTACAAAAAGTTAACTATGATGACATATGGTATAATGTGAATTCAAAGAATTACTTAATGGCTGTATATTATGATTTAGAAGAATTTGATGTTTTAGAATCTACTATTGATAGTTTCTTAGCTTTTTTAAGAAGAGAGAAATCCATTAATGAAAATTTTAAAAAAGCACATATGGACTTCGCAAGGTATTTAAAAATGTTACTGAAATTACCTATAGGAAATAAATCAAAAGCTTTGAGTCTAAAAGAAAAAATTAATTCTGAAAAGAATATGATAAACAAAACGTGGTTGTTAGAAAAAATAGACGAGCTACTAACAAAAAAATAATCTACGTCAATCCCTCCTTATAAACCCTCAAGCACCTCTCTCTAGCAAACTTATGATCAACTATTGGTGATACGTAAGCATCACTCCCCCATTCTGGAATCCACTTTTTAATATACTTATACTCTTTGTCGAATTTCTTTTGCTGAGACTCTGGATTGAAGATCCTGAAGTAAGGCGCAGCATCTGTTCCACAACCAGCCGCCCATTGCCAGCCACCGTTGTTACTTGCTAGATCAAAGTCTAGTAATTTTTCAGCAAAGTATGCCTCGCCAAGTCTCCAGTCCATCAATAAGTGTTTGGTCAAAAAACTGGCTGTCACCATTCTTACTCTATTGTGCATAAATCCTGTTGCGTTCAGTTCTCGCATGCCAGCGTCTACCATTGGGTAACCAGTTTGTCCATTACACCATGCTTCAAACTCTTTATCATCATGACGCCACTCTACACGTTCATATTTTTCTCGGAAAGCATTCTTCTCTACATGTGGGAAGTTGGATAGTATCTGTGCGTAAAAATCTCTCCATACCAACTCAGATAAAAAGATGTCTGATAGTTTATGCGCTTTTCTTGCTTTCTCCCTAATACTGATAGTTCCAAAACGAAAATGTATTCCCAATTTTGAAGTACCTAGTTTGGCTGGAAAATCACGATCATCGCCATATGACTTGATTACCTTTTGAGTCACAGTCGATTTAGGTAATTCAAGATTACTTTTTTCAAAACCCATTTCACCTAACGTGATAAGTGGAGTGGAGTGACTTACTTTATTAAAATCCGAAAAATATTTTTTATTTGGATATTTTTTAAAATAGTATGACAAACCAGCCTTGGATTTTGAATCAAGTTTAGCCAACCACTTTCTTTTATAAGGCGTAAAAACAGTATAAGGCAAACCATCATCTTTTGTAACTTCTTTTCCTTCAAAGACTACATGATCTTTAAAGGTTTTAAATTCTATATTATTCTTTTGTGCCAAGTCAGCAACCTGTTGATCTCGTTTCAATGCATAAGATTCATAATCACGGTTGGTGTATATGTTTGAAATATCATTACCTTTTATAATTGTCTTCCAAATCTCAATTGGGTTACCATAATAAACATTCAAATCACTTCCAAGAACAATAAGTTCTTCCTTTAGTTCAGTTATGGTGTTGTGTATAAAAGTTACCCTCGCATCTGATTTGTCCGAAAGGTTATCTAAGATGCTTGTATCAAAAATAAAAATGCATTGAACGTCTTTTTCATTTTTTAAAGCATGGTAAAGGCCAGCATTGTCATTTAATCGCAAATCTCTTCGGAACCAGAATATGTTCATTGGAATAAAATTAAGAATTATGAATTTAGAATTATGGATTATAAAATCAGACACCAGACATCAGACATCAGACATCAGAAAATTAATTAATTATTATTTCAATTAAGTGTAACTTACTTTAAATAAATAAACTGTGAAATTGTTTAACGAAACAATTAGATTCATTTTTTCTGGTATATAATATATTGTTTTAATGTGAATCATTACATTTGAACTTATAATTGTAGAAATTGCCCACTTTCCTTATGATAAAGGGCTTCATAATGATAATAACAATGAAAAAGAACCTAAATATATTCCTATTTCTATGCTTTGCGTTCCTAATTATTACTTCTTGCAAGCAAGATTCTTCTGCGTCTTCGGCTTTAGCTGGAGCCAGTGATCAACTTTTAAAATTAGAAGCGGCTTATAACATTGCCCCAAGTGTTACAACTGCCAATACCTTATTAAAGGAAGTGATGAACAGCATAGGTACTCAAAAACTGGACAAGGCGACACAGAAGCAGTACATGGAATACGGTTTAAAAGTATCGAATGAGCAGAATGTAATTACAAAAAAAGCTGGCTTTTTAATGGCTTTGATAAAAGATGATTATGGGAATGCTGATACAGCAAAGAGAATCTATGAGTTGGCAGATATTATGAGAAAAATGAGAAAGGCAACGGTATCAAACACATTGGCAAAAGGACTGCTTAATGCTTTCCCAAATTTTACCAATGCTGATAAAGCCAAGGCTCTTTTAAGTGAGGATATTCCAAATCTTGAAGATTACATTGCTGGTATAGGTAAAAGTATTTTTGAAAACCCTGACAATACGGGTATCAATAGAAATGCTTCGCTAGCATATGTTGATGCATGTGAAGCATATGCACTTGTTAATCCTCAGTCAGAAACATCTCCAAGTTTACTCTTTAAAGCTGCAGAAGTTGCCAAGAGCTTAAGAACTTTTCCAAAGTCATTAACACTTTATGACTGGGTTATTGAGAAATATCCAAATTATGAAAAAGCCGGAACTGCTATGTTCTTAAAAGGCTTCATTATTGAAAACAATCTTGGAGATGACGTTAAAGCCAAGGAAGTATACGACGCATTTTTAAAGAAATACCCTAAGCATGACTTAGCCGATGATGTTCAGTTTTTAATTGATAATCTGGGCAAGTCAGATAAAGAGATATTGAAAATGATTGAGAGTAAGCAAAAGAATAATTAACGTATAATAAATTCTATTGAATTTTACTAAAGAAAAATTATAAATTATGAATTCAGAATTATTCTTTGATTCTAGTCTACGTGGGTTAGTTGGTTAATATAACTTATGGTAAGTCAGTAGTAAAACACTATAATTTTATTAAGTTCCTAAACTTAAAATAATTCATAAGTAAGCAGAAGAATAAGTATCTAATACTTAACCCTATTGAATTATACTAAAGAATATTTATAAATTTATAATTATTCTTTGATTCTAGGCTACTTGGGTATTTGTTTTCTTAATATAACTTTTCCTAAGTTTATAGTAAAGCACTATCACTTTGCTAAGTTCCTGAGCTTAAAATAATTCATAATTATAAATTCATAATTAATTTCAACTACTCCTCTGGTCTAAACTTACGTTGCAATCCAAAAAGAAAATTTCGTAAAAACTGATCCTTACACTCTCTGTATTGTTTTTGTCCTGGTTTTCTAAAAAAGGCACTTAATTCATGCTTGCTGATATCAAATTCAGCAATATCAAAAATATCTAGAACATCCGTATCCTTATAGTCTAGAGCAATCTTAAGTTTCCGAAGAATTAAGTTATTCGTTAGTTGTTTTTCAGGAATGGGCATTGGGCCATCTTTCTTACCTCTCTTGTGAGTTATAAAACCATTTAAAAAAGTAGCAAGTTTGACATCATGAAGCTTTTTTTGCACAGGGTTATCATCTTTTTTAAGCCAATCACTGACTTCTGGCCTTGTGGTTTCTAATTCAGCTAATGAAAATATTTTTATCATATTATCATCACTGATGTCAAAGGCATATCTTAATCTTCTTAATATATCGTTGTTATTCACAGTAAAACTTTATGCGTGATCCAGAAAATATTTGTCATTAAATATAAAGAAATAAAAAAAGCTCTTGGAATAACCAAGAGCTCTTAATCTTAATATTTGGATATAATCCTAGTATCTTCTGTCGCCGCCTCCGCCGCCACCACCACGGTAACCGCCTCCGCCGCCACCGCCTCCGCGGTAACCACCACCACCGCCTCCGCGGTTGTTGTCTCTCCTCTCACGAGGTTCTGCTTTTTTGACAACGATAGTTCTTCCGTCTAATTCGCTCTCATTAAGATCGTTAATAGCCGCTTCACCTTCATCATCATTTTGCATTTCAACAAAGCCGTAGCCCTTTGATCTTCCTGTGAATTTGTCCATAATAATTTTAACTGAATCTACTTGACCGAATGCTTCAAAAGCGGATTGTAGATCAGAATCGTGCGTGTCAAAGTTTAACTTTGCTACAAAAATGTTCATAAAATAAAATTTAATATAAAATAAAAGAAGTCAAAAAGAGAGCAAAAAAATGATGATTTCTTATCATCCTATGCCAAAATTAACACTATTCTATCTTTGAAAGTTGCTTTTTATCAAAATATTTTAGAAAAAACTAAAATTATTTTCAAATTTTTAGTAAGAGCTCATCAAAAACCTTGTATTTATTGAGTTTTCAATAATTCAAGAAATTTCCTTTTCAAATATCATTTCCGTACTGTTAAATGGCGCGAAGCTGACCCCCCGAATGGCGCTGTATGTGACCCCCCGAATGGCGCAAGCTGACCCCCCTTGATAAATAAATAAGTTCAGGGTTAAATCAGAAGTGGAAATTATCAATGTTAAGTTACTGTCAA